>JBHEMG010000209.1:0-19906 GCA_046262715.1 Gemmatimonadales bacterium | reverse complement strand
ACCTGTTGGGCGCGCTCGACACCGCCACGACCGGCGACATCTGGCTCGACGGGTCGCGCTACGCCGATCTCGACGCGCGCGGCGCCGCCGAGCTCAGGAACCGCAAGCTGGGATTCGTGTTCCAGTTTCATCAACTGCTGCGTGAATTCTCGGCGTTGGAAAACGTGATGATGCCGCTGCTCATAGGCGGATCGCCGCCGCGCCAGGCGCGCTCGCGCGCGGAAGAGGTCCTGTCGGAAGTTGGGCTGGCGGGGCGCATGAGTCACCGGCCCGCGGAGCTGTCCGGCGGTGAGCAGCAGCGCTGTGCGGTGGCGCGTGCGCTCGTCCACGATCCCAGCGTCGTCCTGGCGGACGAGCCGTCGGGGAATCTCGACCACGCCAATGCGGAGCGGCTGCACGAGATGTTTTTCCGGCTCGCGCGGGAGTACGAGACGGCCGTCGTCGTCTTCACGCACAACCGCCAGCTCGCCGCCCGGGCGGACCGGGTTCTGTTACTGGAGGACGGCAGGCTCACGATCGTGGGCTCGGTCGATGCGATACCCTGATGCTGTGCGATAACTGCAAGGAGCGCGACGCGATCATCAACCTCACCCAGGTGGAGCATGACTCCAAGGTCACGCTGCACCTGTGCGAGCAGTGTGCCCAGCAGAAGGGCGTAGAGACAGGTGGCGCCGTGCTCAAGACCCCGCTCGGCAATTTTCTGGGGGCCCTCGGAAAAGGTGGGGCGCTGGTGCCGGCCGTGGGCGATGGCCTGCGCTGTCCGGAGTGTGGCAGCACGCTGCGCGACTTCCGCGACACGGGACGGTTGGGTTGCGACCGGTGTTACGTCTCCTTCGACGCGCATCTGCGCGATCTACTGCGACGCTTGCACGGTTCCAGCCAGCATGTCGGCGAGCGCTACCAGGGGCCGGGCGATCACGGGGCAGAGGCGGATCCCCGCAGCGCCCTGCTCGAGCTCAAGGCGCAGCTGCGGCGGGCCGTGGACGGGGAAAACTTCGAGCTCGCCGCCGAGCTGCGTGACCGCATTCGCGTGCTGGAATAATGGACCTCTCCCTGCTGCCCGACGGCGGTATGCGCTGGCTGGACGCGTCCGGGCCCAAATCGACCATCGTCCTATCGACACGGATTCGCCTGGCGCGCAACGTCCGGGGCATTCCTTTCAGCCAACGAGCCAAGGATGCAGATCGGACGGCGGTGCTCGACCGGGTGAGCGAGGCGGCGGCCGCGACCGATCGTCTGGGCGCGGCGGTGGCGTTCCATCTCGACTTGATGGAGCGCGCCGAACGGCAGCTGCTGCACGAGCGCCATCTCGTCAGTAAGGAATTGGCAGGTCTGGAGCGCGAATCGCGGCCCCGGCCCGGCGCATCACTGCTGGTGCAGGACCAAGTGGGCGTCATGGTCAATGAAGAGGATCACTTGCGGCTGCACGGCATGTGGTCGGGGTTCGATTTGGAAGACGCGTACGGTGCCGTAGAAGCGGTGGATACAGAGCTGGGCCGACTGATTCCTTTCGCCTTTCATCCCGAATTTGGCTATCTTACGTCGTGCCCGACGAATGCAGGAACCGGACTGCGGGCCAGCGTGCTTATCCATCTGCCGGGTCTTGTTTTGACCAAGGAAATCAACAAAGTTCTTCAAGGCCTCTCACAGGTGGGCTTAACCTTTCGGGGCTTGTACGGGGAAGGCAGTGAAGTCGTCGGGAATTTCTTCCAGTTGTCCAACCAAACCACCTTGGGGAAGACAGAAGACGAGCTGATCGACCACCTCGGGAAGATCGTGCGACAAGTCGTCGAGTACGAGGAGCAGGCACGGGACGTGCTGTTGAGAACGGCACCGGAGGAAGTAGAAGACAAGACGTGGCGCGCCTATGGTCTCTTGAAGCATGCGCGCCGGTTGTCCTTTGAAGAAACCATGAATCTGTTGAGCGGTGTGCGGTTGGGCGTTGGGCTGAATCTGCTCCCGGGACCAGGGGTATATACGCTCAACAAACTGCTGATCTATACTCAACCCGCGCACCTGGCAGCGATGGACGGCCGGTCTACCGGCGACCGCGAACTGCCGATGGTGCGCGCTGCGTTTGTGCGGCGCCTGCTCGAAGCGGAACCCAGCTGAAGGTCGAAAGGGTGCGTTCGAAATCGCGATGAACGGCTACAACTTCACGGATCGAGTTCGGAAAGTTTTGCAGATGGCGCGAGAAGAAGCGGCGCGTCTGCACCACGAGTACGTCGGCACCGAGCACATCCTGCTCGGCTTGATTCGCGAGGGCGAGGGCGTTGCCGCGGCGGTCTTGACCAATCTCAACGTCGATCTCGAAGAGATTCAGCAGAAGATCGAAGAGACGGTCAAGAAGGGAAAGGCGGCCGCTGCCGCCGGGCCCGATCTCCCGTATACCTCCCGTGCCAAAAAGGTGCTCGAGCTCGCGATGAGCGAAGCGCGCGAGCTGAATCATTCCTACGTGGGTACCGAGCATCTGCTGCTCGGGCTGCTGCGCGAAGAGAAGGGGATCGCGGCGCAGGTGTTGACGGACGCCGGCGTGAACCTGGAGCAGGCGCGCGCGGAGACGCTGCGGCTGCTCGGCAGCGAGATGCCTGCGACGCCCGCCGGCGGAGGCACCGGCGCCCAGCCGACGCCACCCAAGAGCGAGAAGAAATCGAAGACGCCGGCGCTGGATCATTTCTGCCGCGATCTGACGCAGCTCGCCGCCGAAGGCGCGCTCGACCCGACAATCGGCCGCCAGAAGGAAATTGAGCGCGTGATGGAGATCCTGTCGCGCCGCAAGAAGAACAACCCGGTGCTGATCGGAGAGCCGGGTGTGGGTAAGACGGCGATCGTCGAAGGCCTCGCTCAGCTGATCGCGGGCGGGCAATGCCCCGACGCGCTGAAAGATCATCGCGTGCTGTCGCTCGACATGGCGGCCGTCATCGCGGGCACGAAGTACCGCGGCCAGTTCGAAGAGCGGCTCAAAGCGGTGATCAACGAGATTGCGCAGAACAAGAACATCATCTTGTTCATCGACGAGCTGCACACGCTGGTCGGCGCCGGCGCGGCCGAGGGCGCGGTGGATGCGTCCAACATGCTGAAGCCCGCGCTCGCGCGCGGCGAGCTGCAATGCGTCGGCGCGTCGACGTTGAACGAGTACCGCAAGTACATCGAGAAGGACGGCGCGCTGGAGCGCCGCTTCCAGACCGTGATCGTCGATCCGCCGACCATCGACGAGACGATCGAGATCCTCAAGGGGCTGCGGAAGCGCTATGAGGACCATCACCGCGTCGTCATCCCCGATGAGACGCTGGTCGAAGCGGCGAAGCTGTCGGAGCGCTACATCACCGACCGGTTCCTGCCGGACAAAGCGATCGACGTGATCGACGAGGCGGGGGCGCGCGCCCGGCTGGCCGCACAGGTGCCGCCGCCGGAAGTCGCCGAGCTGAAGGATAAGCTCGAGGCAATCAACGGCGATAAAGAAGCCGCGGTGCGCGACCAGAACTTCGAGCGCGCGGCATCGCTGCGCGACTCCGAGCGCGAGGTGCAGGCCGAGATCCGGCGCAAGCAGGAGGAGTGGGAGCGCGAGCGGCAGACGCGCCGGCCCACCATCACGGAAGAGGGCGTCGCGTTCATCGTGTCGCGCTGGACGGGGATTCCCGTCACCCGGCTCCAAGAGGCGGAGACGGCGCGGCTGCTGCGCATGGAAGACGAGCTGCATGAAAGCGTCGTGGGTCAGAACGAAGCCATTCATGTGATCTCGCGGGCGATCCGGCGCAGCCGGGCCGGCCTCAAGGATCCGAAGCGGCCGATCGGCTCCTTCATCTTCTGCGGTCCGACCGGCGTCGGCAAGACCGAGCTGGCGCGCTCGCTGGCCCGCTTCCTGTTCGCCGACGCCAACGCGCTCATCCGCGTCGACATGTCGGAGTACATGGAGAAATTCTCGGTGAGCCGCCTGATCGGCGCCCCCCCGGGCTATGTCGGGTACGAAGACTCCGGCACACTGACCAAAGCGGTGCGTCGCAAACCGTATTCGGTGGTGCTGCTCGACGAGATCGAGAAAGCCCACCCCGATGTGTTCAACATCCTGCTGCAGGTGCTCGATGAAGGACACCTGACGGACAACTACGGCCGCGTCATCGACTTCAAGAACACCGTGGTCATCATGACCTCCAACGTCGGCGCGCGCGACGTCGTCAAGGGCAAGACGCTCGGCTTTGGGCAGCACGACGCCAAGAACGATTTCGACCGCATGGCGGAAAAGGTGAAGGAAGAGGTGAACAAAGTCTTCAATCCGGAATTCTTGAACCGGTTGGACGACGTGATCGTATTCCACTCGCTGTCGCGCGATCACATCTCGCAGATCGTCTCCATCCTGGCGCGCGACGTCCAGAAGCGCCTGGGGGAAGAAGAGCTGTCGCTGCGGCTGACGCCGGCCGCGACCGGCTTCCTCGTGGATCACGGCTACGACGAGCACTTTGGCGCGCGGCCGCTCAAGCGCGCGATTCAGAAATACGTGGAGGACCCGCTGTCGGAGAAGATCCTCGTCGGGGACTTCGCGAAGGGCGACGAGATCGAAGTGGACGTCGCTCCCGACAAGGAGCGCCTGGCGTTCCGGGCACTCTCCGGCACGAAGGCGTGATCCGCCGGCTCACTCTCGCAATCATCGCTGGTCTCGCCGTCCTCGCCCCGGGCCTGTCCATGGCCCAGGGCGGGGGCGTCGCCGGCGCTCCCCCTTCGCCCCCCGTTCCCGACTCGATCGCGGTGGTGGGGCAGCTGCGCAATAACGCCACCAGCATCATCCAGCTGAGTGGGCTCGTCGTCGGACGTCCGCTCAACTATCGCGATGTCCAGCGCGCCATCCAGGCGCTGTATCAGAGCGGCCAATTCAACGACGTCGGCATCACGCAGAACCGCTCTCCCGAGGGCAAAAACGTCCTCATCATTCGCGTGCGCGAACGGCCGCAGCTGGTGAAGTGGGCGCTGCGCGGCGTCCAGCGCGTCGCCGAGGGAAGCGTGCGTGACAAGGTGCAGCTGGCGGAGGGACGCCCGCTCGATCCTGCCGCGGTGGCACGCTCGCGCGCCCGGATCGACTCGCTGTATCACGCGCGGGGCTATTACCTGGAGCAGACGAAGCCGCTGTTCGTGTACGAACGCGATTCGACCGCGGTGCGCGTGATCTTCGACGTCGAGGAGGGCCGCCGCGTCGCGATTGCCCAGGTAGACGTGCAGGGCAACACCCATTTCACCGACGCGCAGGTCACCGGGCAGATGAGCTCGCGCCCCGAAGGATTCTGGTGGTTCCAGTCGGGCGAATACAACGACGACAAGATCGCCGAGGATTTGCGTCAGAAGGTGCCCGCGTTCTATGGCTCGCAGGGCTACGTCGACTTCCAGGTGCTCGACGACACGCTCATGGTGCACGAGCAGACCGGGAAAGCGACGCTCGTGGCGCCCGTGAGTGAAGGGGAGCCGTACCGCATCGGCACCTTCGAGATCGTGGGGAACCGGCGCTTCTCCACCGAAGAGCTGCAGACCTTCTATCCGTTCACGCAGGAACAACGCACCGGGGTGCTCGGGCTCGGCGGCAAGCGCCACACCGCCTATTTCGACGACGCGCAATGGCAGGACGCCACACGCAAGCTGCAGACCCTCTACTATAACAACGGCTATATCTACGTCACCGTGCGGCCGGACGTCATCCGCCGCACCGCGCCGGACGGCAAGCCGGTGGTGGATCTGCGCTGGGTCATCACGGAGGGCCAGCCGGCCATCGTCAGTCACGTGGAGATCCGCGGCAACGACGTGACGCACGAGCGCGTGATTCGCGAGGCGATCGTGATCGTCCCGGGCGACGTGTTCCGCCAGGACGCGCTGATCGCTTCCTACCAGCGCATCTCGAACCTCGGGTTCTTCAACCAACCGCTGCCATTCCCCGACACCCGGCCCGCGAACGAGCAAGGCGACATCGACGTCGTCTTTCGCGTGTCGGAGAAGCGCACCGGCAACGTGAACTTCGGCGCGTCGGTCGGGCAGGGCACAGGCGTGGGCGGCTTCCTCGGCCTCGACGAGCCCAACCTCTTCGGCCAGGGCAAACGCGGACGGTTCCAGTGGCAGTTCGGCAAGAATATCAACGACTTCGACGTGTCGTTCACCGACCCCGCGATCCGCGAGTCACGCATCTCCGGCACGATCGGCGTGCACAACACGCGGGTGCGCTACGTGATCGCCGACGTGGGCCGGTTGCGGCGGCGCGGCGCGAACCTGCAGTTCGGCTTCCCCGTGTTCGGCGACAACTACTCGCGTCTGTTTCTGTCGTACGGCATCGACCAGCAGAGCTTCACCGGCTCATCGACCAATACGGCGTTCTCGAGCGCGTTCCGCTGCAACGACTGCGTCCGCTCGACGGTGGGAGCGTCGCTGCTGCGCGATACGCGCATCGATCTGCCGTTCCCGACCGCCGGGACGATGGTACAGTTCGGCCTGTCGCAAAGCGGCGGCTTGCTGGGCGGCTCGGGGAATTTCCAGCGAGTCGACGTCGAAGGGCACTTTTACGCGCCGATCGGCACGCTCGGCAACTCCCCGACGTCGAATGTGAAGTTCGTGCTTGGCTTCTCGACGCGGTCGGGCTTCGTGTTCGGGAGCTCGCCATTCTTCGAGCAGCTGTTCACGCTGGGCGGCACGCAGTTCTTCATTCCGCTAAGGGGCTACGATGAGGCGTCGATCACGCCGTTCGGGTACGATCCCAACGCCAGTGCCAACGGCGCGAGCCCCAACGCGTTCGGCAAGGCGTTTTTCACGATGACGGGCGAGCTCGGAATGCGCGTGTCGCAGATGATCTATCTCTCGGCGTTCTTCGACGCCGGCAACGTCTGGTCCCGTCCGTCGCAATACGATCCGACCCGCCTGTTCCGGGGCGCCGGCATCGGTGCGGCCGTCATCTCGCCGCTGGGGCCGCTGGGCATCGATTACGCCTACGGTTTCGACCGGGTTGACGTCAACGGCCGCCCCATACCAGGTTGGAAGCTGCACTTCAAGCTCGGCAATTTCTTCTAAGCCATACCCACAGTCCTACCGGGGAGTTTTCGCGTTATGCAGCGCTTCATGTTCGTTTCACTCGCCGCCCTCGTCGTGCTCACCGCGGCGCCCACGGTCGCGCCTGCGCAAGGAGCCGCAGCGGCGCCGCTCAGGATCGCGTTCATCAACTCCCGGGAGATTTTGCAGCGCACGCCCGGCTACACCGTGGCGGAGTCCACGTACCTGAAGGAGGTGGACGCGTACCGTGTCGAGGTGCAGAAGCTGCAGACACAGCTCGACTCGGCGGTGCAGGCGTTCGATCAGCAATCGATCGCCTTGTCGCCGGCGGCACGCCAGACGAAACAGCGGGAGCTGCAAGGGATGCAGCAGCGCATGGAGCAGCGCACCAACGAGCTCCAGGACCGCGCGCGCCAGCGCGAGCAGGAGCTGCTGCAGCCGATTCAAGCGCGCGTCAATTCCGTCATCCAGGGCATCCGCGCCGAGCTGAATTATTCGCTGATCCTCGATGCGGATGCGGCGGGGGGATTGATCGCCGCGGCGGACCCGTCGCTGAACATCACGGCGCGGGTGCTGCAGCGCCTCTCGCAGGCGCAGTAGTCGGCGGGCGCGCCGCCCGGTGAATTCGGCGGGTACGCGGCCGCTCTCCGCGAATGAAATCGCGGCGCTCACCGGCGGCAAGCTGGTGGGGCCGGGCACTACCACGGTCGCCGGGATCGCACCGCTCGAACGCGCGGGTCCCGGCGATCTCTCTTTTCTTGCCTCCCCTCGCTACGCCCCATACTTTGAGCGCACCAGCGCGTCCGTGGTCCTCGTCGCGCCGGCGCTGGAATCCGCCCCGGGCGGCCCGGAGACGCGCATCATCGTCGCCCAGCCGTACGAAGCGCTGCTCGTGGTGCTTCCCGTGCTGTATCCGCAGGCCGTCTGGGAAGCTGGCGTCCATCCGACCGCCGTCGTCGGTCGCGGCGCCAAGTGGCAGGAGCCGGTCGCCATCGGGCCACACGTCGTGCTCGGGAGCGCCGTGCAACTCGGGAAGAACGTCCGCATCGGCGCGGGTTGCGTGCTGGGAGATGGCGTGGCCGTCGGTGACGACACGCAGCTCTTTCCGGGCGTCACGCTGTACGCCGGCACGGCGCTCGGGAAGCGCGTGATCGTGCATGCCGGAGCCGTGCTAGGCAGCGACGGGTTCGGGTACATCCCCGGCCAGGGCGGCGAGGCGCATCGCAAGATCCCGCACGTGGGGCGGTGCCTCATCGGGGACGACATCGAGATCGGGGCCCACACGTGCATCGACCGGGGCAGCGTGGACGACACCGTGATCGGATCGGGCACCAAGATCGACAACCTCGTCCACATCGCCCATAACGTGCGCATCGGCGCGCGCTGTCTCATCATGGCGCAGGCGGGCGTCGCGGGCAGCGTGCACGTGGAGGATGACGTGATCATCGGCGGTCAGGCTGGGATCTCCGACCATCTCACCATCGGGCGGGGCGCGCGGCTGCTCGTGCAGTCGGGACACATTGCCGATGTGCCCCCCGGGGCGACGCTGTTCGGCACGCCGTCCCGAGCGCATCGCGACTATCTGCGGGCGCAAGTCGCGATGTATCGCCTGTCGAAGATCGTTGGTGAGCTCGAAGACCTGGTCAAATCGCAAGCCACGAGCCGCGAGAGCCCCGCTGCCCCCACCGATCAGTAGGCGCTCCGTCACGCGCAGCGCGGCGCTGCGCGGTACCGGGCTCCACACGGGCGTGGCAACCGAGGTCATCTTTCTCCCCGCGCCCGCCGGTCGGGGCATCGTGTTCCGGCGGGTGGACCTCGCGGGAACGCCCGAGGTGCCCGCCCGGCTGAGCGAGGTGGAAGCGGTCGAGCGGCGCACGGCCATCGGCCATGGTGAGGCCACGATTCACACGGTCGAGCATCTCCTGGCGGCCGTGGCCGCGCACATGATCGACGATGTCACGATCGAGCTGACGGGACCCGAGCCGCCGATTCTCGACGGGAGCGTGCAGCCGTACTTCGACGCCTTGACCGCGGCGGGACCGGCGTCCGTCGGCGGCGAGGCAGCGGTCCTGACGGTGCCGGCACCGTTCACCGTCACCGACAAGGATTCCGCGTACGTCGTCGCACCGGCAAAGTCGTTCCAGCTCACCGTATCGATCGAGTGGCCGCATCCGCTGATCGGGCGGCAGGCGGGGTCATACGAGGTGACGCCGGAGAGTTTCGCGACCGAGCTGGCCCCGGCGCGGACGTTCGGGTTCACACACGAGGTCGCCGAGCTGCAGGCGCGGGGGCTGATCAAGGGCGTCTCGGCCGCGAACGCCATCGTGCTTGACGATCGTAGCGTGGTGCATGGCGGTACGCTGCGCTGGCCGGATGAGTTCGTGCGGCATAAGGCGGCGGATATTGTCGGGGACCTGGCGCTCATCGGCGCCCGGATTCAGGCTCATGTAGTGGCGACGCGCCCCAGCCATGGCGGCAACATCGCGCTGGCGCGGGCACTCACGCGCGCCGGAAGGCGCACCGGAGGCGGCATGCCCGCGATGGATATCGCGAAAATCATGGACTACCTGCCACACCGGTATCCGTTCCTGCTGGTGGACCGGATCGTGGAAGTGGAAGGGCTGAAGCGGATCGTGGGCATCAAGAACGTCACGATCAACGAGCCCTTTTTCCAGGGCCATTTCCCGGGCCACCCCATCATGCCGGGCGTGCTCATCATTGAAGCGATGGCGCAGGTGGGCGGCATGCTGTTGATGAGCCATTTCGAGGGCCAGGATACGGCGAATAAGGTCGTGTACTTCATGTCGCTCGACAACGTGAAATTCCGGCGGCCCGTCGTGCCCGGCGATCAGATTCGCTTTGAGCTCGAGATGCTGCAGTTTCGCGGCAAGACGTGCCGGATGAAGGGCGCGGGGTACGTCGATGGCCAGGTGGTCGCGGAGGCCGAGATGATGGCCATGGTCGTGGACCGGTGATTCATCGGACCGCGCTGATCGATCCCACGGCTGACCTCGGTGCGGAGGTGTCGGTGGGGCCGTACTCCATCATCGGCCCGCGCGTCACGGTCGGGGATCGGTGCGCGATCGCCGCGCACGCCGTCATCGAGCGCAACACGCGCGTCGCGGAAGACGTGCACATCGGGTACGGCACGGTGATCGGCAACGACCCGCAGGACCTGAAGTACAAAGGCGAGGAAACGTGGGTCGAGATCGGCAGCGGCACGATCATCCGCGAGTACTGCACGATCAATCGCGGCAGCACAGCGACCGGCAAGACGACGGTGGGTGCGCGCTGCTTCCTCATGACCTATGTGCACATTGCGCACGACTGTGTGGTAGGCAACGACGTGATCATGGCCAACGGCGTGCAGATGGCGGGTCACGTCACCGTCGACGATCGCGCCATCATCAGCGGTCTCGTGCCGATCCACCAGTTCGTGCGGATCGGCACGTACTCCTTTGTGGGCGGCGCGTCCCGCGTCAACCAGGATGTTCCGCCGTATACCAAGGCGGCGGGGAACCCCGTGCACCTCTACGGCCTCAACTCGGTGGGGCTGCAGCGCGCCGGTTTTTCCCCTGAGGTCAAGCTCGCGCTGAAGCGCGCGTACCGGCTGGTCTTCAACTCCGATCTCACGGTCAGCCAGGGCATCGCGCGCACCCGCGTCGAGCTGGCGGATGTTGCCGAAGTCGAGACGTTCCTCCGCTTCATCGAGGCGTCGCACCGTGGGGTAATGGTCTGACCCCCCGGGTGCGGCCGGTGCGCGTGGGAGTGATCGGCACCGGCGCGCTGGGATTCCATCACGCCCGTCTGCTCAAGAAAATCGAAGGCGCCGACCTCGTGGGGATTTACGACATCAATCCCGCGCGCGGCGCACAGGTCGCGCAGGAGCTCGGGACGTCGGCGCATTCCACACTCGACGCGCTGCTCGATCGCGTGGAAGCGGTCACGGTCGTCGTCCCGACGCCGGCGCACGTGGACGTCGGGCAGGCGGTGCTGGAGCGCGGACTGCACGCGCTCATCGAGAAGCCGCTCGCCGATACGCTGCCCGGTGCGGAGCACCTGGTCCATCTCGCGCGCGGACGGGGGCTGTGCCTGCAGGTCGGCCACGTCGAGCGATTCAACCGGGCCGTGCGCGCGGCGGCGCCGTACCTCGAGGAGCCCCGCTTTCTCCAGACGGAGCGTCTCGCCCCGTTCCAGCCGCGCGGTACCGATGTCGCCGTGATTCTCGATCTGATGATTCACGATCTCGATCTGGTGCTCGAACTGGTGCGCGCGGAGGTCGGCGAGGTACGCGCCACCGGCGTCCCCATCCTTACGCCTCACGTCGACATCGCGAACGCGCGCGTCGAATTCGCCAATGGCGCCGTGGCGATCATCACCGCGAGCCGGGTGTCGCGCGAGCGCACGCGCAAGCTGCGCATCTTTCAACCGACCGGCTATTTCTCGCTCGATCTCGCGCAGGGCAACGGCCACTTCTACCGGCTCAAATCGGGATGGCAGGGGTTCGGCGCGACGCGGATGGAAGAGATTGTCGAGCACGTGAAGCTCGATGCGCCGGAAGCGGAGCCCTTGAAGCTCGAGCTCGAGAGCTTCCTGCGCGCCGTACGCGGGGAGGGGGACGTCGTGGTGACCGGTGCGGCGGGGCTGCAGGCGCTCGCGCTCGCCTACCGCGTCGCCGGCGCGATCGACGCGTCGCCGCTCGCGTCCGCGCGGCCGTGACCCGCGGCCCCCGAATCTACATATCGGCGGGTGAACCCTCGGCGGATGCGCACGCCGCTGCCGTAGCCACCGCGCTGCGGCGCCGGCTGCCGGGGCTCGAGCTGGACGCGTTGGGCGGACCGCTGCTCGAGCGCGCGGGCGCGCGGGTGCTCGATCGCATGGAAGCCTTCTCCGTGGTCGGCTTCGTCGAGGCGATCGCCAAGATCCCCGCCCATTACCGGCTGCTCCAGCGCGTCAAGAAGGCGTTTCGCGACAAGCGCTACGACCTCGTCATTCTCGTCGATTATCCGGGTTACCACCTCCGCGCCGCCGCTGCCGCCGCTGCCGCTGGTATTCCCGTCCTGTATTACATCGCGCCGCAGATGTGGGCGTGGGGGCCGAAGCGCGTACGCAAGCTCGCCGCCGTGAACCAGCTCGCGGTGATTCTCCCGTTCGAGGAGGAATTCTTCCGCGGCCACGGTGTCACCGCCACGTTCGTCGGACATCCATTGAAGGACCGCCCGCCGCCGCCGACCCGTGAAGCGGCGCGGCGCGCGCTCGAGCTGGATCCCGCTCGCTCGGTGCTCGGCCTTTTTCCGGGCAGCCGGGCGCAAGAGGTGAAACGGCACTGGGACATCTTTCGCGCGGCGGCCGCACGCGTGGCGGCGGCACGGCCGGACGTGCAGATCATCGTCGCCGGCACCGGAGACGCCGAGTATCCGAACCCCGGCGACATTCGCATCCACTATGGCGACCCGTTGCTCGTCTTCGCGGCCGCCGATGCCGGAATCTGCAAGTCGGGCACGACGACGCTCGAGGCCGCGATCGCCGATGTCCCTATGGTGATTACCTACCGCGTGCACCCGATTTCGTCATTCATCGCGTTCCGGGTGCTCCGGGTACCGTGGGTCGGGCTCGTGAATCTCGTTGCCGGTTACGAAGTCGCGCCGGAGTTTCTGCAACAGCGGGCCAAAGCCGACGCGCTCGCAGACGGCGTGCTGCCGCTGCTCGACCCCGATAACCCCGCAACGCGTCGGCAGCGCGAGGGCCTGCAGCTTGTGCGCGAGCGCCTCGGCCCGCCGGGGGCGGCGGAGCGGGTCGCAGAGCTCGCGGCCGGATTGATCGCGTGAAGCCGCGTTGGGTGGCGCCGATCGCCGTCGCGATCGCTCCGCCCGTGATCAAGACGCTCGCGGCGACATGGCGCTACCGAGAGGTGGGCGGGTTCGTGTGGAAACCGCCCTTCATCTTCGTTCTGTGGCATTCGCGGCTGCTGCCGCTCTTGGCGCTACACAAGCACAAGGATCTCGTGGTGCTCATCAGCAGGCATCGCGATGGTGGATATCTCGCCGATATGGCTGCGGGGTGGGGCTACCGCCCCGTGCGAGGGTCCACCCAGCGCGGTGGCGAAGTGGGGCTCTTGGGAATCGTCCGGGCGCTGCAAGCAGGAGCAATCGTGGCTATCACGCCCGATGGCCCGCGTGGTCCGGCCGAGCGTGTGCAGCCAGGCGCTATCGCCGCGGCGCAGCACGCCGGCGTCCCGATCATCGCGGTTGGCGCCAACGCGACATCTGCGTGGTATCTCGGATCCTGGGACCGCATGTGCATTCCCCGACCGTTCGCCGCAATCGACGTACGCTACGGTCCGCCGATCGCCATCGGTCCCGGCAAGGACGGCTTGCGTCGAGGGATCGCCGCCGTACAACAGAGCCTCCACGAGGTTTCCGGGGTGGGGGGATGAGCGCCCAACGGCTCGCGCAATGGCTCTGGTGGAGCGGCGCGGTGCCCGCTCGCGCCGCACGCGGAGTGCTGCTCCCGTTCGCCCTTGTGTATCGCACGGTGATGACGGCGCGCGCCTCGGCGTACCGGCGCGGCTGGTTGCGCCAACGGCCCCTGCCGCTGCCCGCGGTCGCGATCGGGAATCTGGCGGTCGGGGGCGCGGGAAAGACGCCGTTCGCGGCGTGGACGGCGGCATTTTTCGCCAAGCGCGGGGTGACGCCGGGAGTGCTGTTGCGCGGCTACCGCGGCGATGAGCAAGCGGTGCACCAGCGCCTCGTGCCGCAGGCCATCGTCGTGGCCGATCCCGATCGGCTGGCGGGAGCGCGAAAGGCGCAGGCCGAGGGGGCGCAGGTCCTCGTCCTCGACGATGCGTATCAGCGACTCGATGTGGCGCGCGACGTCAACGTGGCGCTGGTCGCCACGGAGAGCGCACCGCCGCGTGCCGTCGCCTGGCCGTTGCCGGCGGGCCCATGGCGGGAGGATTGGAGCGCGCTGGGGCGCGCCGGTGTGATCATCGTAACGCGCCGCCGTGCCGCCATTGCGGAATCGCACCGACTGGTTCGGCGCATCGCTGAGCGTTGGCCCGACGCCGTCGTCGCGAGTGTGCATCTCGCGCTGGATCGGTTAGCGGGACTGCGGTCGGGGCGGGCGCTGGAGCTGGGGACGCTGGCCAAAAAGCGGGTGCTGGTCGCGGCGGGCATCGCGGATCCGGTCAGCTTTGCGGCGCAGGTACGCGCGCTCGGCGCGACGGTGCAACTCACGGCGTATCAAGATCATCACGCCTATCCGCCGGGCGATGTCGCCCGGCTCGCGCAGGCCGCGCAAGAGGCCGATTATGTTGTAGTCACCGAAAAAGACGCCGTGAAGCTGCGCAGCCGCTGGCCGGCGGATGCGCCGGAGCCGCTGGTTGCCGAGCTGGCGCTGCGATGGGAATTGAATGGCGAGTCGGTTGAGCGTGTCCTCGAGGAGGTACTGAAAAGAGCCGTATGAGCGAACCAGCGATCATTCGTCCCGATAAACAGACCTTTCTCGCCGAAGAGAATCCCTTCGAGGCGATGATGGAGCGTTTCGACCACGCCGCGAAACTGCTGAATCTGGACCGCGGCCTCTACAAAGTGCTCCGCAATCCCGAAAAACAGATCATCGTCTCGGTCCCGATTCTGCGCGATAATGGCGAGGTCGAGGTGTACACCGGCTACCGCGTGCTGTACAACACCTCGCGCGGACCCGCCAAGGGCGGCATCCGGTTCGATCTGAACGTCACACTCGAAGAGGTGAAAGCCCTCGCCGCGTGGATGACGTGGAAGTGCGCGCTGGTGAACATACCGTTCGGCGGCTCGAAGGGTGGCGTCGTATGCGACCCGAGCACGATGTCCATGGCGGAGCTCGAGCGCGTGACGCGACGATATACGTCGAGCATCATCGAGATCCTCGGTCCCGACTCCGACGTCCCCGCGCCCGACGTGAACACCAACGAGCGCGTGATGGCCTGGATCATGGATACCTACTCCATGCACAAGCGTCACACCGTCACGGCGGTCGTGACCGGAAAGCCGGTAGAGATGGGCGGCTCGCTCGGCCGGCGCGAGGCGACCGGGCGCGGATGCATGATCGTCACGCGCGAGGCGCTCGCCAAGCTCGGGATGTCGCTGAAAGGCGCGCGGATCGCGGTCCAGGGGTTCGGCAACGTCGGCTCGATCGCCGCGCAGCTCATGGCGCTGGAAGGTGCGATCATCGTCGCGGTGTCCGATAAGTCGACCGCGCTGCACAATGCCAAGGGCCTGGACGTTCCGGACCTGATCCGGTGGGTGAGAGAGCATCGCTCACTCGCCGGCTACGCCAAGGCGGAAACGATTCCGCACGAACAGGTCCTGACTGTGGACTGCGACGTATTGGTTCCCGCCGCGACGGAGAATGTGATCACACGGAAAAACGCGCCCCACATCAAGGCCAAGATCATTTGCGAAGGCGCCAACGGCCCGACCAGCGCGGCGGCTGACAAAATTCTCGAGGACAAGGGCGTGTTCGTCATTCCCGACATTCTCGCGAACGCGGGCGGCGTCACCGTGAGTTATTTCGAGTGGGTGCAGGACCGGGGCGGATACTTCTGGGACGAGGACACCGTCAATCGTCGCCTCGAAGCCGTATTGGTGTGCTCGTTCAACGAGGTCATCGGGATCGCGGCCAAGCACAAGGTGGCCAATCGCATCGCGTCGTACATCGTCGCCGTAGACCGGGTGGCGGGCATGCACCGGCTGCGCGGCATGTATGCCTGATGCGGTACCGCGTCATTGCGCTCGGCGGCAGCCGCATGAAAAGTGCGCCGCTGCGCGCGGCTTGTGACGACTATCTGACCCGGATCCGACACTACGCCAAAATCGAGGAACGGGAAGTACACGAGGCGCGCATCCCCGAGGATTCGCGGCTGGTCGCACTGGCCCGCCAGGGCGAAGCGTGGTCGTCGACCGAGCTCGCCGAGCTCGTCGGCCGCTGGGAGATGGAAGGCCGGGATGTGAGCTTCGCGATCGGCGGGGCGGACGGCTTGCCGGTCGATGTGCTGCAGCGCGCCGAGCGGTCCTGGAGCCTCGGGCCGCTGACGCTGCCGCACGAGCTCGCGCGGGTCGTCGTGTACGAGCAGCTGTATCGCGCCTACACCATCCGTCGGGGCGAGAAATACCATCGCGGCTAGAGCGGCCGGGCCTGCCGTATGACCGAGTGGTTCGAGCAGTGGTTCGGGGAGGAGTATCATGCCCTGTATCCCCACCGCGATGATGAGGACGCGCGCCGGGCCGTTGCCTTGATCCGGGGCACGGTGACGTGGGCGGCGGGAGATCGCATTCTCGACCTGGCGTGCGGACCCGGGCGGCATGCGGCGGAATTGGAGCGGCTGGGAGGTCAGGTGGTCGGCTTCGATCTGTCGCGCGCGATGCTGCGGCGCGCGCGCGAGCGCACAGGGGCGCGGCTGGTGCGCGGCGACATGCGCGCGTTGCCGTTTCGCGACCGGACTTTTGCCCTCGCCGTAAACCTCTTCACGTCGTTCGGCTATTTTTTGGACGACGAGGAGCACCGCCGTGTGGTCCGCCAGGTGGCCGCCGCGCTGATTCCGGGTGGTCATTTCGTGCTCGATTATCTCAACGCGGCCCAGGTGCGGCACAGCCTCGAAACGGCCAAACAGGAGCGACGTGCGCGCGATGGCGAGCGGCGCAGCGACGTACGCGTCACCCGCCGGCTCGATGCCGCAGGCCGCTTCGTCATCAAGGAGATCGAGCTGCACGACGAAGGCCGCCGGTTTCAGGAGCGCGTCCGTTTGTTCGGCGCCGAGGAACTGGCGGCGCTGCTCACCGACGCGGGATTGCACGTCAGCGCGCAGTTCGGGGATTACGACGGCGCGGCGCCAGGCCCGACGGCGCCACGGGTGATTCTGGTAGGAACCCGCCAATGATTTCTCGCATCCTCTCGACACCGCTTCACGCGCAGGCAAGCAAAATCCCCCTCGGGAAGCCACGCCCCATCGATCCGGCCGTGTTAGCGGCGGTCCTTCCGGGACCGGGCCGCGACCGGCTCGCGGGTGCGAACGTGCTGGTCGTGACGACAGGGCAGCAGCCAGTGCTGTTCACAGGACCGCTCTACACCCTGTACAAGGCCCTTTCGGCGATGGCGCTGGCGCAACGGCTCGAGAAGGAGCGGGGGACGCCAGTCGTGCCGGTTTTTTGGGTTGCGGGCGACGATCACGATTTTGCCGAGGCGAATCATGCGTGGGTGCTGGATCGCGAGGGTGAGCCGGCGCAGGTCGTGTTGCGGGAACGGCCCCATGAGGCGCCGCAGCTGCCGATGTTTCGGGAGATGCTGGGGCCGGACATACGGACCGCACTGGCCGCCCTGGATGCGGCGCTGCCCGAGTCGGAGTCCAAGCCCGAGGTGTGGCGCTGGCTCGAGTCCTGTTACCGCCCAGAGACCAGCATCGCGGACGCGGCTGCCGAGGCGTTGAACCAGCTGTTAGGCTCGCGTGGAAGCGGGCTCGCGATCTTCCGGGCGCATGAACGCAGTGCCAAGCGGGTGGCCGCGCCGTGGATCCTCCGCGCGTTGGACGAGCGGCTGGCAGACGGGCTGACGCCCGTGCTCCTCGAAGGGCAGCTGGGCCGAGACCGCTTGCGCAAAGACGGCGCCGATTTCGTCGCACGCCGCAGCGGCGAGCGGTTTACCCGAACGCAGCTCGAGACAATTGCCGCCGATGCGCCCGAGCGTCTCTCTCCCAACGTGCTGCTGCGCCCGGTCATCGAAGCCGCCCTCTTTCCGACGCTGGCCTACGTCGGCGGGCCGGGGGAAATGGAATACCTTCCCGAGTCGGCACCGCTGTTCGCCAACCTCGGAGTTGCCCCGCAGGCGGCCGTCCCGCGCTGGTCTGGCGTCATCATCGAAGCGCGTGTCGACAAGATTCTCACCAAGCACGGTCTGACGCCCGCGGACTTTGACAGCCCGCCCGGGACGCTGGAGAACCGGCTCGCCAAGGCGGAGCTGCCCGAGGACGTCGGCGCAGCGCTCAACGCATTGCGCGAGGATGTGGAATCCCGCTACGCCACGCTCGCCGACGCGGTGCGACAAGTCGATCCGACGCTGGAACGCACGGTGCAGTCGGCGCGCAACGCCGCGCTGGCCGGCACGAACGATATCGAAAAGAAACTCATTGCCAGCCTGAAGCGGACGCAGGGAACGCTGCAGAGCCAGCTGGCACGGGCGCGCGCCGCGCTCGTCCCGGGCGGCAAGCCGCAGGAGCGCGTGCTTACCCCCGCCTCCTTCCTGGCGCGCTACGGCAGCACGCTCCTCGATCAAATCGACGTAGAGGTGGCGCGCTGGGCCGCGGGTTCATAGAATCCGATCATGTGGGTCCTCGCCGCTATTCTGGTTGTTGCGCTGCTGATTCCCATTGCGGCAATTCTCGTCGATTCTCCTCTCGGCAAGTCGGCGGCGCGGCGCATGAATGGCGGCGGGCCCGCGCCTGAGCTACGCGATATGCAGCGCAAGGTCGATGTGCTCGAGTCGGAGGTCGAGGACTTGAATCGATCGGTCACGGGAATGCGCGAAGAGCTGCAGTTCGTGCAACGCCTGCTCGAAGACCCCCGCCGGAAGAAACCCACGTCTTGAAGGACGGCGGAGGCCGTCACGCCGCCCGCGTAGCGGCCGGCATTCTCGTTACA
This sequence comes from Gemmatimonadales bacterium, assembly GCA_046262715.1. GTDB lineage: Bacteria > Gemmatimonadota > Gemmatimonadetes > Gemmatimonadales > GWC2-71-9 > 20CM-2-65-7. Next base: position 1,223 of record JBHEMG010000209.1, on the reverse strand, counting down.
CGCGTGCTCGGCTATGTGCGCGAGCGCGTCTTCGCCCACTATTTCGGCAATGGCGCCGCGGCCGACGCCTTTCGGGCCGCGCTGCGCATTCCCAACGCGCTGCGCAACCTGCTCGGCGAAGGAACGCTGTCGGCATCGTTCATTCCCGTCTATGCGCGCCTGAACGAACGCGACAAGCCCGCCGCGCGTGCGTTGGCCGGCGCGATCTTGGGTCTGTTATTGCTGGCGAGCGGCGTTCTCGCCGTCATCGGCATCGCGTTCGCACCGGCGATCACGGCCGCCGTCGCGCAGGGGTTCGACGGCCCGCGGCGCGAGCTGACCACGGTCCTCGTCCGAATTCTCTTCCCGATGACCGGACTGATGGTGGTGTCGGCCTGGTGCCTGGGCATTCTGAATACGCACCGACGGTTCTTCCTGCCCTACGCCGCGCCGGCGCTGTGGAACGTTGCAGGGATTGCCGCGATGGTCGGCGCGGCGGCGTGGTTCACAGGGGCGGGCCTGTACGGTTTGTCGCTCGCGCTTGCGTGGGGCACGGTCGCCGGCAGCGTGCTGCAAATCGCGATTCAGCTCCCCACCTGTTGGCGTTTGCTGCAGGGCATTCCGCTGCGCGTGAGCCTCGCGCCGGAAGGCGTCGGCCAGGTGATCGTGGCCTGGGCTCCGCTCGTAATCGGCGCAGGGGTCGCGCAGCTCTCCGGACTCATCGACACCTTTCTCGGCTCGTTTACGGGCGTGGGCGGGCTCGCCAGTCTGGGGTATGCGCAACTCGTGCAGGTCCTGCCCATCAGCCTGTTCGGCGTGGCGGTGGCGGCAGTTTCCCTCCCGGAACTCTCGCGCGACGCGACCGCCACCGAACCCAACGAGCAGCTGCGAACGCGCATCGCGACCGGATTTCGGCGCATTGCGTTTTTCGTGGTGCCGTCCGCCTTCGCATTCGTAGCGCTCGGCCCGACCATCATCGGCGCACTTTTTCAAACCGGGCGTTTCGACGCAGACGATACGATGCTCGTGGGCGGAGTTCTGGCTGCGTACGGTATCGGTCTATTGGGACAGGCAACCGTGAAGCTGTTCGCATCCGGTTTCTATGCCCTGCGGGACACGCGCACGCCGGTGCGCATCGCGGTGGTATCGCTGCTGGTGTCGGCGATTCTCTCCTGGTTCCTGATGCGGCGGTTGGGACCGGCCGGCATCGCACTCGGGTCCTCGATCGGCGGAACGCTTAATAC
>JBHEMG010000208.1:0-3394 GCA_046262715.1 Gemmatimonadales bacterium | reverse complement strand
GCGATGCACAGCGAGCCGGAATCTTGTTGCCCACTGCAGACTCGATACGGGAAGGCGTTGTCCGCGGTCACGTGATAGACGGCGGCGGTGGGCTGCGTGTACCAATTGCTCCACGACGCGCCGCGATTCGAAGAGATGACCGCGCCCTGGTCCGAGACCGCCAGGATCAGATTCGGATCGTCGGGGTGAATCCAGATGCGCTGATAATCGTCCCCGCCGGGCGAGCCGCGCACCGCCGACCAGCTCGTGCCGCCATCCTCCGTGCGCCACATGACGATCGACGCGCTGTAGATCACGTTCTCGTTTTTCGGATCGACGACGATGGGCGGGAGATCGCCGCCGCCGATGCGGCCGAGGGGGCGCGCATCGGCCGTCGCGCTGGTCGTATCCCCGACGACCGTCGCACCCGGAATGCGCGTCCGCAGCGTCCAGTGCCCACCGCCGTCGCTCGACTTGTAGAAGCTGACGGGCCCGGAGCCGCCGGCGCGATTCACCGACGCCACCATCGCATAGATCACCTGGGGATTACTCGGCGCGATCGCAATATTCGCTTCGAGCACCGGCGGCAACCCGTTCGTGAGCTGTGACCACGTCGTACCGCCGTCGGTCGATTTGTAGACCCCTCCCGCCCCTGGCCAAGTCGAATCCGGCCCGAACGCGGCATATTCATAAAACGTCGACTGCTGCTGCCAGAGCGCCGCGTACACCGTGCTCGGATTGCTCGGGTCGATGCGCACCTCGTTCGCGCTCGTGTACTCGTCCTTGTACAGGACTTTTTCGAAGCTGCGCCCGCCGTCGGTCGAGCGATACACGCCGCGCTCGGCGTTGGGACCGTACGGATGGCCGAGCGCGGCGACGAAGAGGCGATCGGGATTGCCGGGATCGACGTCCACATAGGCGATCATCTGCGTCTCGGCGAGGCCGAGGTGCATCCAGGTACGCCCGGTGTCGTTGGACCGGTACATCCCGTTGCCCGTAGCCAGATCGGGCCGGATGATGCCCGCGCCCGAGCCGACATAGATGACGTTGGGCGCGGACGGCGCCACGGCGACGGCGCCGATCGAGCTCGTGGATTCGTGATCGAACAGCGGCTCCCAGTTGGAGCCGTAGTCGCTGGAGCGCCACAAGCCGCCGTTGTCGAACCCGATATAGAAGACGGTGGGGTTGCCGGGCGTGGCGGCGAGCGCGCGGGCGCGCCCAGCGCGATAGGGGCCGGTGGTGCGCCAACGGAGGGCGCCGCTGAGCTCGGGAGTCTGGGCGGCGGCGCGCGCGCTACACAGCACGGCCGCGGCAAGGACCAGGGTCGAGAGTCGCATGCCGCGGATTATGCAGCGATGTCAGCGGCTGCTCAACCAGGCCTCGGCGAGCCGCCGCTGCGCCTGCGTTGCGCCTGGCAGCGGTGCAATCAGCACCGTCGGCCGGTCGAACCCGGTCACCCGCAGCGTGGCCGCAAACGGGCCCGCCGGGCGCCGTACCTGCACGTGGACCGTGTCGCCCATGTGCAGGCTTTGCAACTTGGCGCGCAGCTCTGCCCAGGTGCGGACCGGCGCTCCGTCCATCGCCACGAGCTGGTCGCGGCTGTGCAGCCCCGCCCTCCCCCACACGCTCGCGGCATTCGTGACGATCAGGCGGAGCGTGCTGTCGCGCTCCGATTCCCAACCGTAGATGCGGAGGTCAGGCTGCGGCTCGCCATTGGTGAATGCTGGCCCCCACGTCACACGCGTCGTCAGGCCGATCAGGCTAAGGTAGCGGTTGAAGTCGATCGCGGAACCGTGACGTACGTACGCGTCGAAGAATGCTGTGACGTCGCAGCCGCACGTCGCCTCGACCGCTCGCTCGATTGCGCGCCCGTCGACCCTTTCCGTGGCGGCGCGCTCGAACAGGAACCGCATGACGTCGTCCATGGAGCGCCGCCCCTGCGTCGCGTCGCGAATCGTGAAATCGAGCATCGTGCCGATCAGCTCGCCCTGCAGATGCGTGCTCGCGCTGTAGTCGCCCAACTCACCGGGCTCCACATTGTAGGCAACGCGGCTGATGGATTCGGCGGAGAAGCGCGCGTAGGCCGGATTGGCGAGATAGCTCGCCATGAGCCGGCGGACGTGCGTAAGGCGCGTCGAGTCCTGCACGGCGATGCCCGCGCGCCGCAGCAGCGCGTCGGCGTAGTACAGCGTCAGCCCTTCGCTGAACCAGAGACTCGCCACCGGCGGCTGCGTGCGATAGTCGATGTCGTGATACTCGACCGGCCGCATCGCCATCAGGTTCCAGGTGTGCACGAATTCATGTGCCGTCTCCTGGATGACGGCGTTGGGATCGCGCGCCAGATCGTCGCTGCGCGCACCAAGCGTGACGGAATTGCGGTGCTCGAGCCCGCCGCTGTACGCACCATCCTCGAACTGGAAGGTGTAGTCCCGATAGGGGGCGCGTCCAAAGAGCGCGATGGCCTGGTGTACTATCCCGCGAATCCCCGACACGAATGCGACGGTGTCGAACGGCGTAGCGGTGGGCAGCGGCCAGTACACGATGCGGTGGGGCACGCCACCTTCGACGAAGCTCCACTCGCGCAGCGCGCCGGCTAGAATCGGCGCGTCCTCGAGCGCGGCGGCGTTCGGCGCGACGAAATAGTGCGGGTCGTGAGTCGCCACGAGCCCGGTCGCAATCCGCCAGCTCGGCGGGAGCTGCAGCTCCACCAACGCGCTGCTGTCCTCGGCCCCCAGGACATACATGAAGGAGTGCGGCCCACCCATCAGGCCGCCGGTGGGCGTGAGAAAGGGACGCCACGATGCGCGGAGCCCCGGCTCCGCCGCTGGCAGCGCGATGCGGTAGTGGAGACTCACGACTCCGGGCGGCGCGACCACCTGCCACACGGTGCTATCGACGCGCGTTACCGTCGCACCGCTCGTCTCGACCCGCATGTCACGGACGTACCGCCAATAGCGATCGTTGTATTCGGGATGCGCCGCCATGGCAAGGCGAATCGTGTCGGAGGTCGTGCGTAGCCGGATCTCCACGGTCCACCCGGTGAGATCGGTGCTGTCGACGTGCAGCGTGTACTGGATTGATGGCTTGAGCGCCGGATGGGGATGCACCGGCGCGAAGAGAGCGAGTGCGCATGCAATGAGTGATTTCATGTCCATAGGATGGCGGTCGGTGTCGCCCGGTTTGAACGTATCTTCCCTTCCATGTCGTTCGCCTGGAGTCCCACGGAGCGCTACCTCGCGCGCAGCCGGCTGCGCGCGTTCGCAGAGTCGCACGGTCATCGGGACTTCGACGCACTGCACCGCTGGTCCGCCCAGGACCTGGATGGCTTCTGGCGCGCCGTCGATCGCGATCTCGGGCTCATCTGGCGCAAACCGTACGAGCAGGTGTTCGACTCCTCGCGCGGCATGCCCTGGAC
>JBHEMG010000207.1:0-3141 GCA_046262715.1 Gemmatimonadales bacterium | reverse complement strand
ATCTACGGCGCCGGAGACGGCGGCGAGCTCGCCGTGCGCGAGCTGCTCAACAACGGCGCGCTGGACCTGCATCCGTTCTGTTTCCTCGACGACGATCCGCACAAACACGGCGAGCGGATCCACGGCGTGCCGGTGCTGGGCGGGCTCGAGGAGCTGCCCGCGGTGGTGGCACGAGACGGCGTGCGCCGCATCCTGATTGCGACCAAGAAACTGTCGGTGGACGTCGTACGGGCGCTGCATGCGGGTGTGGCCGCGTATGGGCTCGAGCTTTTCGAGCTGGATATCTCTGTGCGAGCGGTGGGCGGCAATCGTGCCAGTGATGCGGCCGCGCCCTCCCGCATCGCGACCCGGCGTTACGCCAAGCCGTAAAAAGTTTTGTACCACTCAACGAAGCGCCGAATGCCCTCACGTATCGTGGTGCGCGGGACGAACCCCGTGGCCCGTTCCAGGCTGGCGACGTCGGCGTGCGTAGCCGCTACGTCACCGGGCTGCATCGGGAGGAGATTTTTCTTGGCGCGTTTGCCCAGCTGCTCCTCGAGCAGCGAGATCACTTCCAGCAGCTCCACGGGCTCCTGGTTGCCGACGTTGTAGAGCCGATAAGGCGCGAGGCTGGAGCTGGGATCGGGCTGCTCGCTGGACCAGTGGCTGTCCCTGGTGGGGACGACATCCATGATGCGGACCACCGCCTCGACGGCGTCGTCCACGTAGGTGAAATCCCGCTTCATGTGTCCGTTGTTGAACACATTGATGGGCTGCCCCTCCAGAATGGCTTTCGTGAACTTGAACAGCACCATGTCGGGGCGGCCCCAGGGGCCGTACACGGTGAAAAACCGCAGCCCGGTTGTCGGCAGGCCGAACAGGTACGAGTAGCTGTGCGCCATCAGCTCGTTCGAGCGTTTGGTGGCGCCATACATCGAGAGTGGGTGGTCGGCTCCATGCTGCACCGAAAACGGCATCTGGGTACTGGCGCCGTACACCGAGCTGGAGCTGGCGTAGACCAAATGCGGGACGTGGCGATAGCGGCACTCTTCGAGGATCTGGAGAAAGCCGAGGATGTTGGAGGTGATGTAGGCGTCGGGTCGCTCGAGCGAGTAGCGCACGCCGGCCTGTGCCGCGAGGTGTATGACGCGTTCGAACTCAGAGCGGTCAAAGAGCTGGTCCATCGCTTCGGGATCGGCGAGTGCGGCCCGGACGAATTCGAATTTGCGATGTGCCTGGAGCAGTGCCAGGCGCGCTTCCTTGATCCGCACGTCGTAATACTGGTTCACGGAATCGAGGCCGACGACATCATGGCCTGCAGTCAGCAATCGATTCGCGACGTGGAAGCCGATGAAGCCGGCGGCGCCGGTGACAAGGATTCGCATGGGAGGAGAACTTAATGCCGATTCGCGTCATTCGAGCAATCGCGCGCCTGAACATCGGAGGTCCGGCGTGGAATGCCGTGCTGCTCAGCGCGGGGCTGCGCGAGCGCTATCCCACGCTGCTCGCGATCGGCAGCACGGGAGCGAGTGAGGGGGACGATTCGGGCCTGGCGAGCGAACACGGCGTCGAGGTGGTGCGCATCCCGGGGATGGGGCGCGATATCACGTTCCTGGGCGATCTGCGGGCGCTCTGGGCCTTGTGGCGTCTCTGTCGCCGCGTCAGGCCCGACATCGTCCACACGCACACGGCAAAAGCCGGGACGCTGGGCCGGCTCGCCGCCTGGCTTGCCGGCGTGCCGGTGCGGGTGCACACGTTCCACGGCCACGTCTTTCACGGCTATTTCTCGCGCTGGCAGACGGCGGTGTACATCGCCATCGAGCGTGTGCTGGCGCGTATTACGACGCGCATCATCGCCATCAGCCCGCGACAGGCCGATGCGCTGTGCGGCTATCTGGGGGTAAGCCCGCGGCACATCAGCGTCATTCCGCTGGGTTTTGACTTACGCCGATTCGTAACCGCCGATACGCAGAGCGCCCGCAGTCGCTTTCGTGCGGCGGTGGGTGCCTCGGCCGATCAGATCCTCATCACGATGGTCGGGCGACTGACCGCGATCAAGAATCATGCACTGGCTCTGCGCGCCTTCGCCGCACTCGGCGCCAAGGGCGACCAGGCGCTGCTCGTGCTGGTCGGCGGTGGCGAAGACGAGGCCCCGCTGCGCGCGCTCGCCCAGACCCTCGGCATCGCAACGCGCGTGCGATTTGCGGGGTGGTGGCGCGATCTCGAAGCCGTCTACTACGGCTCGGATATCGTCGCCCTGAGCTCCGACAACGAGGGGACGCCCGTCTGTCTCATCGAAGCGCTCGCGTGCGGCCGGGCGGTAGTGGCGACCAACGTGGGCGGCGTCGCCGATGTCCTCGACGAAGGGCGCTTGGGCGTGCTGGTCCCCGCGGGGCAGGTCGATGCGTTCGCGCAGGCACTGCAGCGGCTGCTCGATCCCTCGGCGCGGGGCACGTACGAGGCGCTGGACCACTCCGGTGTGATCGCGCGCTACGATGTGTCGCGTCTCGTCGCGGACGTCCAAGCCCTCTATGACGAGCTGCTCGCTCAGCAGCCGTCGCGCAGAAAAATCTCCAGCATGAGCAGGGCCCAGACGGTCTGAGCGCGATTGCCCGAGAAGTCATCCGTACCCTCCACGAGCTGGGTGATCGCGGCGCCGTTTCCCAGCTCGCCCACTTTGCTCTGGCTGCTCAGCAACAGATCGCCCACCGTCTCACGCAGGTCGTGCGCCAGCCAGCGCGCCACGGGCACTTCGAAGCCGCGCTTGGGTGCCCGCGCGACGTCCAGCGGTAGCACGCGCGCGGCGAGGGCCCGCAGCAACGGCTTGGTCTCACGGCGCGAAAACACCCAGTGGTCCGGCAGCGTCCACACAAACTCGGCGAGTGGCACGTCGAGCAACGGCGATCGTGCCTCGAGCGAATTGGCCATGGTCGCGATATCCATCTTGACCAGGAGATCGTCCGGCAGGACCACACGATAGTCGGATTGCATGAAGGAGCGGGCGCCGTGCGCAGTGAGCTGTGTGCCGTGGAGCTGTTCCAGGGGAAGATCCGGGAAATAGCGGCCGAGGTCCACGTCGCTGAACAGGTCCGTGGTCCACGCGAGATACTGCGCCGTTTCATCGAGATCGAGACCGCGGAGGGTGCGAGCCGCAAAGCCGAG
>JBHEMG010000206.1:0-31897 GCA_046262715.1 Gemmatimonadales bacterium | reverse complement strand
GATCGCGTACAGCTTCCGGCGCCATCCGGTCGCGAGATCGCGGACCGCCGCGATGTCCGGAATGAGGCCCATGATGAGGAACACGGTCGAGACGGTGAAGTAGGTCCCGATCGCGAACTCGTCCCAGATCAGCGGCGATTTAAAATTGGGCCACAGCCCGCGCTCATTCGGATACGGAATAAGCCAGTAGAAATACCACTGCCGCCCGATGTGAATGAGCGGGAACAGGCCCGCGGTCATTACCGCGAACACCGTCATCGCTTCGGCGGTGCGATATACAGCGGTGCGCCAGCCGGAACGGAATAGAAACAGAATCGCGGAAATCAGCGTCCCCGAGTGCGCGATGCCGACCCAGAAGACAAAGCAGGTGATGAAGACGGCCCAATAGACCGGATGCGAATAGCCGGCGAGCCCGAGTCCGTAACGCAGCAGATACAGCAGCGTGACGACACCCACCCCAAGCAGCGCGACAGCCGCGGCCAGCAGCAGGAAGTAGCCGCGCGACGGCGTGCCGAGCGTGCGCGCGATCGTGCGCGTGACATAGTCGTACGTCACACGGGTGGACTCTTGAGGAACGTGCTCAGCCATGACTGGGCGTATCCTGGGCGACGACGCGTGCGAGATATGTGATCGCGGGCTTCGTGTTCAAGCCAGCGAGGACGTGGTACCCACGCGGGTTGCCGGCAAGCTCGTAGACGCGCGACCGGCGGTCGTTCAAATCGCCGAAAACGATCGCGTCCGACGGGCAGGTCTGTTGGCACGCCGTCATGATGTCGCCATCGCGCACGTTGCGGTCCTCGAGACGCGCCTGGTTCTGCGCCCCCCGGATGCGTTGTACGCAGAACGTGCATTTCTCCATGACGCCTTTCTCGCGCACGGTCACGTCCGGATTCAGCAGCATCGACAGCGGCTCCGGCCACGCTTCGTACGTGCCGTCGCGCTCGGCGTAATTGTACCAGTTGAAGTAGCGGACCTTGTACGGACAGTTGTTGGAGCAGTAGCGCGTACCGACGCAGCGGTTGTAGACCTGGCCGTTCAATCCATCGGGTGTGTGGTAGGCGGCGAATACCGGACAGACGGGCTCGCACGGCGCGTTGCCGCATTGCTGGCACAACATCGGTTGGTTGACGGCGCCCTGCGGCTCCCCTGCGTCATCGGTCAGCCAGTAGCGCTCCAGCCGCAGCCACGACATCTCGCGGCCGTGCTCCATCAGCTCCTCGCCTACGGTCGCGATGTTGTTCTCAGCGTAACAGGCCGTCACGCACGCCGAGCAGCCGGTGCACTTCGACAAGTCGATCGCGAGTCCCCAGCGCGGCTGCTCCCCGCGGTAGTTGCCAAGCTCCATCTTCTCGTGCTGGCGTTCAGCCCACCATTCCACGGCTTCCGAGGCATACGCGGGGGTCTCCTCGTGATGGAACGGTGCGTCGCCGGGGTGCAACGCCTTCGCGCGGGCAAGGCCCAGGACCTCGACCGTGCCGCGGCCGCGCTCGCGCGGGTTGCCCTCGGTCGTGACGATCTTGCGATGCTCACCCGTTTTCGTCGCGGTGGCGCGCACGGCAAAGTTGCGGCCGCCGTAACTGTTGACCTGCGCGCCCAGCAGCTCGAAGGCGTTCGCCGAGCGATCCTTGGCGTAGCGGCCGTACGCCGTGTGCCCCTGCCCAGTTGGGACAGCAAGGACGTCGGGACGCACCGAGCGCGTGATCCAGGCCGGGAATTTCTGCGCGCCGAACGGCGACTTGAGCAACAGGAAGTCCCCCGTCGCGACGCCCCAGCGCGCCGCCGTGTCGGGGTGGACTTCTACCCAACTGTGCCAGGCAATCTTCGATACGGGATCGGGCAGCTCCTGCAGCCACGGCTTGTTCGCACCGCGGCCGTCATGGAGGTGCGGATGCGGGAAGACAATGACGGTTTGATCGGCAGCGCTGGCGTCGGCAGCAGGAGCTGCCCCGAGGTTCGTCGCGGTGTCGGCCAACCGAACGGCGCGTGCGGCGGGCGCCGCGTCGGCATACACACCGCCTTTGGCGAGCGCATCCAGCCATTGCTGAGGAGTGCCACGCCACTTGGTTTGCAGGTAGTCCTGGAACGTGCCGGTCCGCCCGGCGAGTCGCAGTACGACATCGCCCGTCGACCGCGTGTCGAAGACCGGTTGCACCACAGGCTGCTGCAGCGCCACCACCCCCACGCGGGGCCGGCTCTCGCCCCACTGCTCCAGCGGGTGATGGTCCGGCAGGATCATATCGCACGCTGCTGCCGTCTCGTCGATGTATGACGAGAAACTCACTTTGTACGCGACTTTGCCGACGGCCTGCTGGAACGCCCCGGGCAGCGAGTGCGCCGGGTTGCTGCCATGGACCAGCAGCAGTGCCACCCGGCCCGCGCTCATGTCGGTGGTGAGTGTCGCGAGATCGCCGAACGTCCCCGTGGTGCCGATGGCCAGGTCAGCGCCGAATTTCACCAGCGTCCCGACCGCACCAACCACGTAATTGAGGATGTTCACCGCGGCCACGATTTCGGCGCCATTGGCGTACTGCGTCGCCATGCCGCCGGCGACCGCCAGGCCGCCCTTGGCATTGGCGAACTCGATGGCGAGCCGCACGATCGCTTCCTGCTCGATGCCGATTTGTGCGGCCACGGCGCTCGGCGCATGGCGCGCAAGCAGGCCGGACAGGCGGCCGGCGTCCGCGGGCAGCGCGGCGAGGCGCTGGCTCACGATCACCTGCGCAAGCGCGAGCGCCAGCGTCCCCTCGGTGCCAGGCCGTGCAGCGATCCATTGGTCCGCGTTGATGCCGGTGAGCGACATCCGCGGACCGACGTAGACAAATTTCGCCATCGACGCGGGGCGACCGGCGTCAAACCCGTGCGCCCGCGAAAATCCGTTCTGGAATTCGACCGGCGACAGCCAGGTGTCGAGGAAATCGGCGCCAAAGGACAGGAGATACTTGGCATTGGCGAAGTCGTAGGTCGGAATCGCGGCGGTGCCGAACGCCATACGGTTGCCGACACGCAGCGCCTCGAAGCCGAAGGGCTCGTAGCTGACGCGCCGTCCCCCGACCTGCGTCAACCATTCTTCCACCAGGTCACCAAAAGAAGACGCCTCGGTGCCGCTCAAGAAGACGATGCCCTTGCCGCGCGCGTCGCGCACCTTCCCCGCGAGGCGTTGAATCGCGCCGTCCCAGTCGATCGCCTCAAAGGCACCGTTCGCGTTGCGCACGAGGGGATGGTCGATGCGATCGGGATTGTACAGTCCTTGAATCGCCGCCTGGCCGCGCGAGCAGAGGCGGCCGCGGTTGATCGGCGAGTCGGGATTGCCTTCCAGCTTGACCGCGCGTCCTTCACGGACCCGCACGCGCACGCCGCAACCGGCGGCGCATTCACGACAGGTGGTGGCATAATAGGTCGCGATCCCCGGAATCTGATCCTCGGGTTGGATCAGATATGGGATCAACCGCTCGGTGGGCTCGGCGCCGATACCGCACGCGGAGACCGCGGCGGCGCCGGCGCTCGTGACGCCCAACACCTTCAGAAATCGGCGGCGATCGATGCTATCGGGTGTCGTCATATCAATAGTGGCAGACGCTGCAGTCGCGGGTCACCTTGTGCTCGACGTGGCAACGCACGCACCACCCCATGCGCAAGGTCGAGACCTGGTACACCTGAGGCATCTTCTGCACGTCACCGTGGCATGTGGCGCACGACTGTGTCCCGAGCGCCTTGATGTGCCGCATATGCGGAAAGCGCACGAAGCCCGGCAGTGCGTGCACACGGATCCAATTGGGCGGTTTCCGTTCCCGCCACGCATCGCGCACTTTCTTGATTTCGGCTTGATGCGTCGGCGTGGACCCGCTCACGAGCTGATGGCATCCGATGCAGGTCTGCAGCGACGGGATGCCGGGTTCGCTCGAGATGGCCGCCGAGTAGTGACAGTACATGCAGGGGATTTGATCCTGGCCGGCATGAATGTCGTGGCGAAAGAAAATCGGCTGACGCGGTCCCTTCAGGTCGCCAGTGTCATTGACGACGGGCGCCTGATAACGGGAGGACGACGCAGAAGGGGAAGAAGTTTGGGCCTGCTGGCCGTTAAGGGCCGCAGGCGGGAGGGCGAGAATCAACACCACGACCGCCGCTGAACGCAGATAGCCTCTAATTGCTGGGACGTTCTGCTTCGCTCCGAAGGCTCACGAATGTAATAATGGCTACTCGGGACGCGCCAGTAGTTGGTATTTCAGTCTGACGACGTCGACAAACGCTTGGACGGAGTCCAGATCGCCGAACTCCATCCAGCAATGCCGAATTCCGTGGGACATCGTGCCGTCGCGGACGGCCTGTTTGATCACGCGCGGCAATCCATTGGTCGCACTGATCTCATGCTCTTCGACTCCCGAGAGCACAAAGGTACCGCTGACCCCCGACTGCATCGGGTGCAGGTAGCCCAGTTTCCGGCCGCCCACTTCGTACATCCACACCCATTTCCAGACTGTGCCCAGATACACGACCTGCTCGGTGACGTGCCGGAGACTGCGCAGCTCTTCGCGGACTTTCTTGAAGCGCTGTGCCGCGCGGGGCGGCAAATCGCGAACGGGCTGGTCGGGCTTGGGGCGCTGGCGCGGGCTCAGATAGAGATGGCTGGCCCAATACTCAGTGTTTGGCTTGATCATGGCGCCACAATACTACAGGCGTGGTCAAGAGCCGGAACGGGGCTGGATCGCGCAGCCGCCCGTAGGACTGGGCGGGGATAGCCCTTCGGCGGGAGGGCGGCGGCCAGCCCCCTGCGAGTCGATGCCCGATTCCGGCATCCTCCGGCTCAGCGCGGACGAAACGCGTCGGGCACCAGGTCGAGGAAATGCAGCTCGCCGCCGCGCCGGTCGAGCTGGCCCGCTCGCTCCCGCTCGAGCATGACGGCGATGAGCCCATCGCGCGGGTCGAAGAGCAGCGCGTGCAACACCCGCTGGGTGCGCGAGCCGTCGGTCGCGGGATATTCCTCGAGTGGCAGCTGGAAAAACGTATGCAATTGCACCGCCGAGCAGCCGCGCCGGGCGTAGTCGACGATCATGCGGCCGGTCGAGACGTTTCCAGTACCACACAGCGATGCGCGAAACCGCGGGAGCCGGCTCAAGACCCGAAGATTGCGTTCGCTCAATGCGGGACCGCCGTACGCGACACCCTGCTCCGGGTCGAAGAGACGATTGAAGACCACCAAGGCATCCGCGCCCGCCGCGGCCTCCATCATCTCACGCTGAAAGTCATCATCGAAGCGCGCGTTCATCAGCTTCATTGCGAGCTTCACGTTTGCATGCGCGCGAATGCGATGCGGGACCTCGCGCACCCACCGGAGAATTTGCCCCTGCTCATCCGCCAGCGGATCGCCCGCGAGCGTGGGCGAGAAATCTTTTTCGACAAGCAGCGGCGACTGACCCCACGCCGCCGCGAGCGCGTGGGTCGTGAACGCATACTCGTCGTCGCGAAACGGCTCATCGAGCCGCGGCAGATGGTATTTCACCGAAGGCACCGCGAGCAGCGCGCCGCTGGCGGTCAGATCCCAGGCGGTGCGCACCAGCGCCACGTACTCCTCGAAGGACCGGTCCCAGCCCCTGCCCTTCCAGGTGACCGTCCAGCCCGCGCCGCGCCGCTCAACTTTCATTTTCGATTCGTGGATCGCCCATGCCGCCATGGACTGCGCGCCCGCGGCATTCTGCGCAATCACCGTCTTCAGGACGGCGAACGCGAGTCCGGCCTCGGCGTCGGTCTCGAGCTGCCCGACGCTGAGCGAGAGTTGGCCGGATCCCGTACCGATCGGATGCGGAATCGCCTCGCCGAGGTAGCGGGCCGAGAGATCGAGGCGATATGCGTCACGGATGTGCGCGGGAAAATCGCGCGGCAACCCGCGCTTGAAGCGCTCGAAGTCCTCAGCGAGCGAGGCGGGCAAGCCGGAATTGCTCGTCGGGCAACGCGCCGCTCAGCACGAGACGCGCCACGAGCTCGCCGACGGCGGGGCCGTGCTTGAAGCCGTGCCCCGAGCCGCCGCCCACGAGCCACACGTTGCCGGCGCCCGGATGCCGGTCGATGATGAAATGCTCGTCCGGCGATTCTTCATACTGGCAGACGCGCGACTCCAGCAGCGGCGCGTCCTTCAAGCCCGGGAAGCGGTACGCGAGGTACTCGCGCGCATTCTGCAGGCCTGCCGGGGTGGGCGTGCGCTCCCCCGCGGTGGGATCAAAGACCGGGCCGCGCGTGTCGTCGGCAACTTTGAATCCGCGCCATTCGTTGCCCGGAATGCCGTAGAAGAAGCGCGTGCCGTGATCGGCCCAGACGGGCATCGCTTCTTCGGTGAATCGCAGATCGCCCGGGGGGGCGCCAAAGAAGAAGACTTCCTGGCGCGTGGCGCGCACCCGGTCGCCGATCACGTCCGGAAACAACGATCCGAGCCAGGGGCCGCAAGCGAAGACAAAACTGTCAGCCGTCAACCGGCTGCCGTCGGATAGCGTGAGACTCGCGACACGATCGCCCGCGGGGACGACCGGTTGCACGGCGAGCTGACGGTATTCCCCACCTTCCGCGAGAAACCCCTCCAGCACGGCGGCGCAGGCGCGCCGTGCGGTCAGATACCCACCGTCCTTTTCCAGGATGGCCCAACGCACCCGGTCGCAATTGATCTGCGGATAGCGGCGTGCGACGTCCGGGCCGGTGAGCTGCTCGAACTGCACGTGGGCATCCCGCAGAATTGGCAACGCCGCTTGCTCGTACTGCTCATCGCTCTCGACCAGCCACAACACGCCAATGCCGTGATACAACTTCCGGCGCCAGCGTTGCTCATGCTCCTTCCACAAGACGAGGGCGCGCGCCGCCATGCGCGTGTATACCGCGCGGGGGCCATAGGTCGCACGAATGACGCGGGTCTCGCCGCCTGAGCTGGCCCGGGAATTTCCCGGGCCCCAGGCATCGAGCAGCGTGACCCGCGCGCCCTGACGGCGCAGGTACAGCGCGGTCCAACCGCCGAAGGCTCCCGCTCCTACTACGGCGATGTGCGGCTGCTTGTCCATACGAACAACGCCTCCGAGCGCCAACGCGGCGCTCGTCTTGAGAAAGGATCGGCGGGCTATCATACGCGCGCCTCGCGCACGAAGCGCTGCACCGCGTCGCGCTCTGCGGCACCCAGCGGCGGACCCCAGGGATCGTCGCAGCAGTTTTCCGGGATCACACCCTCGGCGGCAAGCGCCCACAGCATGCGCCGGATGTACCCCTCCATGGGTTCCGTGAACGTCACTTGCGAGAAAAGATCTAACTGCGTGGCAAGGCGGAAAAAGGCGCGGTCGTCTCCGCTCGCGCGGGCGCTCAACAGCGCGGCCTGTACGTCCGTCAGCGCCGCCCCCATGCCGATCAACGCCGCGCGCGCGCCCATCATCAAGGAGTAGCCGAGGAAGCGATCTTCACCGGTGATCAGGAGCTTGTCGGGGTGATCGCGCAGCACCGCCGCGATCCGCTGAAACGTGACGACGGAATCGAGCGTCGCCACCTTGATGCCCACCACGCCCGGCAGCGACAAGATCGCATGCAGCGTGTCATCGTCGTAATCGACGCCTCCCGCCGCGCGGTAAAGATAAAAAGCGATGACAGGAAGCTCACGCGTCAGCGCCTCATGGTATACCACCGCGTTCTCGGCCGATGGGAACGCAAGCAAGGCGTCCGCGCCACCTCGCTTGGCCTCGCGGGCCATGCCGGGCCCATCCGCACCGGCGATGATGACCTTTTCGGGAAGCGCGGTGCGCCACTGCTCGAGTATGAACGCTCGCTGATTCTCGGAGAGATGGCGCCCCCGCCCCGTATGCGCCCACACCGCAACGCCGCTCACGGGCTGCCGCGCCATCCAGGCCGAGTAGGCGCGTTGCGCCCCGGCGTCGATGTCCGAGCCCCGAAACGGAACCGGCACGGCTGGGATCAGGGCCCAGGTGAGCCGGTCAATCAGGCGGTCAGCTCCTGCGCGTTCTTGAACTCGATGGCGTCGCGTGCGCCCGGCTGCAGATCGAGCAAGTCGAGCTTCGCGATGCTGTTCTCGGGCAGGCGCAGCGGTTGCCCCGTGCCGAACAGAAATCGCTCAGCGCCGATCGTGTCGAGCAGCGTCGCGAGGTGGTCCTCGGGAGGCCCCCACAGCCAGCAAATGTCCCACCAGATGCGGCGCGCCTCGTCCGGGGTCGAGCCGAAATGCACCTCTTCGACAAAGGCGCGATCGGCGTGGGTGACGACGATGCGCACCTCCGGATCGCTCCGGACCAGAGCGCGCACCGCAGCGGCCGGGAGCTCGGCAACGCGGTCGTTCGGATGGCGCTGGCGGCCGTCCTCGAGCCGCACCGCAAGCAGCAACGGTACACGCGCAGACCCGCACGCCGCGGCGAGCACCCGCATCTCGCCGCCCGTCGGTGCGAGTCCCAGGTACAGCGGATCGCAGCGCACGGCGGGAACGCGGGCGTTGGCGGCATCGGCAAGCACCTGTTCCCATTGCGCCAAGCCGGGATGCACGGTCGGCACCGGCCGGAGCCGCCGCTCATTGCGCGCGGTCTCGTACAACCAGGCATTGCCCTCGGTGGGATCGCGCCAGAACAGACTCGGCAGATGTGTGACCCACGCGACGTCGATCCGGGTCCGATCGAGCGCATTGGCCAGGGCGGCGGGGGACGTGCCCGGGACTTTGCGCCACGGGTACGCGCCCACGAAGGCGTTGCAATCGATACGCATCAGTCGGCCGGGAAGGCGCCGCGCGGGAAAATACGCGCGGCATTTTTCCAGCGGACCAGCGCGACCTCATCCTTGGAGAGGAGCGTTTCGAGGTAGCGCAGTTTGGCCCAGCCGGTCTCCATCGTGATGTCCGACCCCCACAGCAGCCGGGCCGCGCCGACGCATGCGAGGCAGGCTTCGAGCATGCCGCCGTCCACGCCGCTGCCCGAGAGGTCGACATAGACATTCGGCACGTCTGCCACGGCATGCAGCGAATGCTGCCAATCCCCGCCCCCGCCGATGTGGGCGAGGATGAAGGCGACATCGGGATGGCGCCGCGCCAGTGTGCACAGCTCGACGGCATCCGATGCTTCCTGCCCCGGCCAGTCCTGGCGTCGGTGTTGCCAGATATGCTGCAGTACGGGGACGCGTCGCTCCAATGCGAGCGCGCCGATCGGATCGAGCAGCGGATCATCGGCCCGGCGGCTCGCCGCGAGCTTGATGCCGATCATGCCGGCGTCGAGGCAGCGCGTGATTTCCGCTTGGGCATGCGCCGTGTAGTTCGGATTGACGCAGGCATATCCACGGATGCGCGCCGGATGGGCGCGCTGCAGCGCGAGCAGCGCGTCGTTCCCGGCGGTCACGTCCCGCGGCGACGGGAAATAGGTTGGTGACGTCAGGCCAAAACTTCCCAGGATGGAAGCCACGTGGACGGAGATGCCGATCCGCTCCCCGGCGGCGAGGCGGCTCTCGTTGCGCTGCCGCCAGTCGGCGCGCGGCGTCGCCGCATGGTAAAAGTGCGCGTGGACGTCGATTAGCATTGGAGAAATACTAGATGCCCGAGCGCCAACACGCTAAGACGGCCCGCAAACGCTGGCGCGCAGCATGGTCACCCCTATCTTGTGCATGACCTTGAGCGGGAGCTCTGATGGAAGCGCTGACCGGCCGAGTGAAGGGCATCATGTTGGAGCCCAGGGCCACGTGGAAAGAAGTGGATGCCGAGTTCACCAAACCCGGCGAGCTGTGGGCGAAGTACGTCATCCCGCTCGCCGCGATCGGTCCGATCGCCTTCATGATCGGTATGCTCATCTTTGGAAAATCGATCGCGTTCACGTCTCTGACCAACCGGGTCCCCCTTTCCACGGTCATCGCGGGCGGCGTGGCGGCCTACGTGCTCGCGCTGCTTAGCGTGTTCGCGCTGTCGCGCATCATCAGCCTGCTGGCGCCGGGATTCGGCGGGCAACGCAACGACGTGCAGGGACTCAAGGCCGCGGCGTACTCGAGCACCGCCGCCTGGTTGGGCGGCATTTTCCTGGTCATGCCCGCCCTCGGCCTCGTCAGCCTGATTTTTTCGCTCTTCAGCCTGGTGCTGCTGTACATCGGCCTGCCGATCGTCATGAAGGTCCCGCAGGATCGGGCGATGGGCTACACCGCCGTCGTTATCATCGTGTGGATCGTGGTATTTCTCATCGCGCGAGCCGTTCTCACGGCGTTCTAGCTTCCCCCAGCGCGTCGTCGAGCTGCTCGAGCGAGCGGTCGATCGTGGCCGCGTCATGGGCGAGCGAGACGAAATTGTAAGCAGTCCGTTTGAAGAGCAGCCCGCGCGTGGCGGCGGCCCGCGCGGCCCGCTGCGCTACGTCCTCGGTGGCATAATGCAGAAAACACATCTCCGCGATGCCGGCCACACCCGTGACCACCGCGGCATGCCGGCGCTGCAGCTCGTGCAGGCCGTGCAGCAACCGCGTTCCCGTGTGGTGTAGATGGCCGCAGACGTC
Source organism: Gemmatimonadales bacterium (assembly GCA_046262715.1). Classification (GTDB taxonomy): domain Bacteria; phylum Gemmatimonadota; class Gemmatimonadetes; order Gemmatimonadales; family GWC2-71-9; genus 20CM-2-65-7. The sequence goes on along the minus strand of JBHEMG010000206.1, from coordinate 21,416 downwards.
CTCGCGCGTGAACACTTCCAACGTCGCGCGCGCGGCGGCGAGGGCGACACCCTCCGTTGCCAAGGTCGATGAAATCCACGTACGGCTCGCCGCTTCCATGAGATCGGCGCGTCCCCCGACGAGCGCGAGCGGAAACCCGTTGGCGAGCGCCTTGCCGAGGACGACGAGATCGGGCGCAGGCCGCAGCGCGTAGCGCTCCACCGCCCCGCCCACCGCCAAGCGAAATGCCGTCTTGATTTCATCGAAGATCAGGATCGCACCCGCACGGTCGGTCTCGGCGCGCAGCATCTGCAGCCATTCCCGCGCCGGTTCAGCGACGATGACCGGCTCGATCACCACCGCCCCGAGCCGGCCCGCGCGCTCCCGAATCAGCGCGCGACCGCCCGCGACGTCGTTGAACGGCAACTCTGAAAAGAGGGCGCGCACGCCCGACGGAACACCTTCCGCGGCGCCCTGGCACCAGTCGAGCCAGCCGTGATAGCCGCAGCCCAACACCTCGTCCCGTCCCGTCGCCACGCGCGCCAGGCGCACGGCCGCTGCGACTGCTTCGGCGCCGGTCTTCAGAAAGCGCACGCGCTCGAGCCAGGGAATGCGCTCGGCAAGCGCCTCCGCCAGCGCTTCCTCGGCAACGGGGGGCAACGGGCCGACCACGCCCGCTTCGATGGCGGCCGCAGCCGCGCCGTTCACGGCGGGATGCCCATACCCGAGCGCGACGGCGCCCAGTGCCATGACGTAGTCCACATACTCGCGACCGTCTGGATCCCAGACGCGGCAGCCCGACGCCCGCGTCATTTGCGCGGGCGAGCCGAACATCGCGTCGGGCCGTTTGCTACCGGTCGACGTGAAGCCCGGAACGCGCCAGTCGTTCACCGTATTTGGTCACCTCGATGGCGATCGCTCGTAGCAATTTGACTTCCCGTGCATCCAGCGGCGCGCGATGGGCGATTTCACGCATCGTGCGCATGACGCCGTCGGCGTTACGCGTCTTGAAGAAGTCGATCGCGTGCAGCGCGCGCGCCACATCGGCGAACAACCGCTCGACTTCTTCGGCGATTGCCGGCTCGGACGCCCGGCGCGGCGCCTTGAACGGCTGCGCCTCGGCGCCACGCGCCAGCGCCAGCTCGTACAGCATGATGATGACGGCGTGACCGAGGTTGAGCGACGAATACGCCGGATCGCTCGGGATGGTCACGATGCGGTGGCAGCGGTCGAGCGCTTCGTTTGAAAGCCCCTTGTCTTCGCGGCCGAACAGCAACGCGACGGGTCCGCTTTCGGCGAGCGCCGCAATCTCGGCGGCGGCGACCCGCGGTCGCTGCAGGTTGCGCTTGGCGGTGCGCCCGCGTGCGGTGAAGCCGACGACGTGCACGCAATCCGCGAACGCGTCCTCCAGCGCCGGGTAGGTGCGCACGCGCGCGAGCACATCCTGGGTCTGGTGCGCGATTCCTTCGACACGGTACGCCTCGTACTCGCGCGGACTGACCAGCCGCAGATCGCGCAGGCCGAAGTTTTTCATGCCGCGAACAACGTGCGCGATGTTGACCAGGTCCTGCGGCTCATGCAGCACGACGACGATCATCCGACAAGCTCGAGCGCGCCAAAGCGGGCGGGATCCTGGCGATCGCCGCGCAGCCATACCCATCCGCCGCCGCCGCTCCAGACGAGCTGGCCGACCCGACGCATCCGGCCCGGCAAGAGCTCGTTCACGATGAGGTCGAAGCCGACCTGCGCGCCCGCGTGCGGATGCACCCCCGGAGGCCATGGGAGCGCGACGGTCACGCAATAGCCCCGTTCGCTGCGCCGCCACCCGCCGCGCACCTCCTCGGGGTTGCCGTGATTGCGCGTGTCGCTGGTGAGGCGCGCACGCACCCCGTGGGTCGCCGCATCGGGCACGATCAAGTAGCCCACGGGATCGTGTCCATGATCGCCGGAGCGACGGGGGCTGACGTAGAGCTGCAGTCCATCGGAATGAATGTCGTCCGGCTCGTTATCCAGCCGCAGCGGCGGAGCATCCGCAGGCCGCAGACACAGATCGGGTTTTGCCACGTCGACCGCGAGATATAGTGCCGTCTCGTCCCACGCGGCATAGGCCTCGGCGGAGAACTCGTCCGGACCGGGATATGGGTCTTCGCTGCGCCGGTATTGGTCTTCCAGCCCGAGATGAAACGGCTCCGCGGTGTCGAAGCCGTCCAGCGTACCGTCGAGCGCCGGGACTCCTGCAACGCGAAACGCCGGCGCCGCGACGGGCGTCGGGGGCTCGAACTCGAGCAACGGCACGAAGGGAGGGCGCGCCTCCCGCACACCGCGCAGCGTGCGCGGGACCTGCCCTTCCTGCTCGATCGTCCATTCCGTTCGCGTGAAGCGATGACGATCGCGACCATTCGCCGTGTCGACCTCCACGCTATCGCCGCGCGCGCGCACTGCGCGCACAACCATGTGCTCTGTGCGCGGTTCGATCACGGTGACCAGACGCGCGTTGCGGCCACGCGCCCGCACCACGTAGAACGTCGCGCGCTCCTGACCGGGGACTCCTGGCCCTTCCAGCTCGAGCAGCTCCCCCTCGAACATCAAATGCAACATCAACTCTCTGCCTTCAGCCGCATGGGTAATGATCACTGGGCCGGTCTCGTCCGGGACGAAGCATTGCACGCGGGTGACGAACTCATCGGCAAGCTCGTCGCTCACCCACCGACCCTTGGACTGAACCTCACTGCGCCCTGCGACATGCCACGGAAGCTCGAGTATGTGCTCTTCTTCACTGATCAGGTCTACGACGTCCACGAGATAGGCCGGACCAGCCATGACCGCGCGACTCAGACTCTCGAAACGCCCGCGCATCCATTCCCAATTTTCCTGTTGATCAAAGCAATCGACATTGGCGCTCCCGAGCGGCTGGGATTGCCCATCGAGACGCGGGGCATTGTGCGCCAGCGTGGAGCGATACCAGAACAGATCGCGCGTGACGTATTCGCCGGTTCCCGGATCGGGCAGCCAGTGGATTCCATCCGCATGGAGCGTCAGCTGCAAACGGTCAGGATGCCCATGCCCCCCCCCGTACGGCCCGCATTCGAGGCTCACGTAGCGATTGTCGCGGCGCAGAATCGCGAGGCCCTGGCTCTCCAGCAATACCGAGCGCGGCTGCCATGGCGCGGCATCCGCGGGAAGTGCTGGTAGCATTTCGAGCAGCGACCACCACGAGAGCGACGAGCGAGATGGTGGCCGTGGCGTGCGGTCGACGGGTGCGTCGTGAAGATACGACTCGTGAAGGTTGTTCACCGCTGCGGGAGCGTCGTAGAGCGCCTGAAGCCACGCCGCGACGTCCTGCATTCCATCCGCGGCGGCGCGCCCCGCGCCTCGCGCCAGACCGATCTCCCACACCTCGAGATACGCGGGCTGCGCAAGAGACTGACCAAAGCGGGCATCCTTGCGCGCGGGAAAGGTAAAGTCGGGCAGCGCGGTGAGTGCCGTCGCTTTCAACGCGGCCTCCAGACGGCCCGAGAGGCGTTCGTCCGCCCAGAAATCAACACCGGCCAGGCGGGCCCACGTAGCGCCGGTCAACAGGCCGCGCAATGCGAACAGATGATAGTTCTCCCCTTCATACCACAGCCCATCCCGGCCATAACCACGAAGCAGGTGCGCAATCAACCCCGTCTCGCCCTCGATGACGCGCTGCGCCAGGTCTTCGTCTTCGAACCAGACCGCGACGGCCGTCAATGCCGCATTGTTCCAGGTTTGGCGATTGGAAAACATTTCGTCGTAGTCACCGATAATCGTTGCGGCTTCTTCGGCGACCTGGTTGACGCCGCGGGTCGAGGCGTCGTCGAGCTGTCCCGCCGCGCGCAACAACGTCGCGGCCGCGAGGTAGTTGCAGGTCCACAGCGACTCGAGGTAGGTCGAAAAAAAGAGCCGAGCGGGGCCCAGCACGTTATCGCGATTGGGATACCGCCAGTAGCGCTCGGCATAGCCTGTGAGGATTTCGCGGGATCGCACCGCCGCCGCTTGATCCGCCGACCCGCCGACCGCTGCCAGGGCGGCGAGGTGCGCCGCTCGCTCGGCGAGCCAAAGATGCTGGAAGCAGGCCCAGCAACGGTCGTGGCGGTCGCCACGCCAGGTTTTCCCGCAGCGCGGACAATGGTGCTCATGCGCCTGCCAGGGATCGAAGGTGAGCCGGGTGCCGTCGTCCGGACACACACCGCCGTCGGCCGACAGCAGCGCCTTGTGCTCCGGGATCGGTGGCAAGCCGGCGAGCAGCGGGCGGGCACGCTCGCGCAAATGCGCGAGCAGCGCGCTGAGATCCGCCGATTCGCCGATGGTGCGGGCGTGCGCCAGGAGCTCTTCGGCCGTTACCACGACCGCACTCCGTCGCCGGCCCAGGCGAGTGGCAACACGGTGGCACCAACGCGCGCGAAAGTGGGCGCAGCCGTCCGCGCATTCTCTTCCATCAAGAAGAACATGCAGCCACCCGCCCCCGACCCGGCGGCTTTGCCGCCGAGGCAGCCTGCGGCCGCCGCCGCCTGCTCCAGCGCCGCCATTTCGGGCGTGCGCATCGCGGGATCGAGGAATTGTTGTTGCTTCCAATTCTCGCTCAATAACGACCCGACGCGGGCCAGATCTGCCGCGCGCAACGCGTCCGCCATCGCGTTCCCCACATCTTTCAGCGCGCGGAGTGCGCCCGTCACCTTGGGATCGCCGCGCTCATAGGCGCCCATGACACGTGCAATGGTGTCGCCGGAGACCCGGCTCTTGTTGGTGTAGCAGATGACGATCTGCCGCTCGAGCGCCGCGACGAAGGCTGGATCGATGGTCAGCGGCTCGATCCCCACGTCCGGATCGCGAAAGCTCAAGCGGTGAAATCCACCGAGTGCTGCGCCGTACTGGTCCTGTTTGCCACCGGGGATCTGCGCCTCGATTGTCTCCACCTGCCAGGCCTGCTCCGCGATCTCCTGCTGCGTGCGCGTCTCGAGCCGCGCGCGCGTGAGAGCGGCAACGAGTGCGACTCCGAGCGCGCCCGAGCTGCCCAGTCCGGATCCAGGCGGCGCCTCGCAACGTGTGGTCAACGTGAAGCCGCCCAGGACCGGGAACATGCGCAGCGCCGCGGTGAGCAGTGGCAATTTCCCGCCGCGGACCAAGCCGCCGGAGTTGGCGCATTCCAGCGTCTCGCCCAACTCTTCCGCCACGAACCGCAACAGCGTACCGCCGATCTGTAAATCGGCGTGCGCGCGCAGCCCGATGGCACCATTCACAACGACGCCGCCTTCGCGCTTCGAGAATGGCGGCACATCCGTCCAGCCTCCCGCGAAATCGAGCCGCATCGGTGCCGCGGCGCGGAAGGCCGTGGGAAGGTCGCGGCGATTCACGGCTGGACGTGCCAGGCGGTGACGGTGGGCAGCTCACCGCGCTCATCCATGCGTACGCCCCGTACGCGCTCATTCATTCCCTGCACGCCGCGTGCGTGATACAACCACACCACCGGCAGTTCGTCGGCGAAGACGCGCTGGGCGGCAGCCGGATCGCGCGGCACCGGAATTCCGGTGAGATCGCCGAGCGGTTGGAGAAAGCCCAGTCCCGGATCGCCGGGGATGCCCATCACCGCAGCCGTGAAATCGTGGCGCGGTCCATACACCCGATCCAGAAAGGCAGACAGCTCGAGTTGGCGGATGGTGAGGTCAAAGCCCACAGCGCGGAGCCGTGCCTGCAGCATCTGCTCGAGGGCCGCTTCGCCACTGCCGACGGTGAGCAGCTCGACACGCGGCACCGCACCAAGCGACGCAACGAGCCGCCGGGCCGAGTCGGGGGCGAGTGGCCGGCGCGGCGGCGACGCGTAGCGTGGCAGGCCGGGAGGCACCGGCCCGTCGGCAACGCCGGCGTAGCCGAATAGATAGCCGTCCACGATTTCCTGCCGGTCGATTGCCAATGCCGCAGCGAGACGCGCGCGTCGATCTGAGAAGGGTGGCCGGCGTGTGTTGAACACGAGGCCGTACGGGAAAATAAGCGGGTACTCGCGAATGGCGAGGCCCGCGTGATGGCGCACGAAGTCGGCGTGCTGTGGACTGACGCCGGCAAAGTCCAGCTCGCCCGCGACGAGCGCGGCCAACTTGATCATGGGCTCATCCACCACGACGACTATCAAGCGCGCGATGTGAGGCGGCCCACCGAGAGCGGACGGGAAGTCGGGGTTGCGCGCAAAAACCCAGCGCCGATTTGCCTCGTGCAGAACGAATCGAAAAGGACCGTTGCCCACCGGATGCGCATTCCATGCGGCCGCGCGCAGGTGGGTGAGGGGAATCGTATCCAGTAGGTGCGCCGGCAGAATCGCGAGATCAGTAAGTACATCCGGAAGATCAACCGGCTGCGGCGCGGCGAACCGCAGCTGCACCGTCGAGTCATTCTCGGCGGCAACCGATGTCACCGCGCCGAGATCCCGCATACGCGGATACCCAGTCGCCGGGTCGCGCGCGGCGGCGAGCGTCCAAACAACGTCGGCCGCGGTCGTCGCCACGCCGTCATGCCATCGCACATCGGTCCGCAGCTGCAACGTGAGGGTCCGTCCCGCATCCGCCCAGCGCCAGGCGCGCGCCAGATAGGGACGCACGACGAGCAACGAGTCGTAGCGCACCAGCGTGGTGAGCAGCACATAGCGCTGCACCTGGCGCGCCAGCGGATGTACCGTCAGCAGGGGATTGACGCTTTGCAGATCGGCACCAGAGGCGAACAGTACCGTCGCCCCGCGACGCGAGGCCTCGTCCCCGCAGGCGGCGAGCAGGATGACAGCAAGGACCGTTGGCGTGAAGAAGCGCTGCACGCACGCATTCTAGCGGGCCCCGGAAGGCGGCGCGAGATTCCCGCGGATGCTCGCGAGGCTCGGACATCGTCTGCTCGCCGCTTTCGGCGTTGTGCTCGGCGTCGCGATGCTCACGTTCCTCTTGCTGCACCTCGCGCCGGGCGATCCCATCGACTTAATGCTCGGGCCCACCGCGACTCCAGAGCAGCGCGCGGTGCAACGCCAGGCATTCGGCCTGGACCGCCCCCTTCCGTCCCAATTCGCGACCTGGATCGGAAACTTTACGCGCGGCGATTGGGGCCAGAGCATCACCAAGGGGCAACCGGTTCGCGCGGTCCTGGGCGATGCCTGGCCCGCAACCGTGCGACTCGTGGCGCTGTCGCTACTCCTCAGTTATCTGCTCGGCCTCGCCGTCGGCGCGCTGCAAGCCGCTCGCAGCGGCTCGCGGACCGACACCGTGCTCTCGGTCACTTCTGTCACGTTGTTCGCGGTCCCCGGCTACTGGCTGGGCCTGATGCTGGTGCTGGTCTTTACGTACTGGGCGCGCCTGCTGCCGGCCTTCGGTGCCGCCGGATTCGATGCCGACTACCTGAGCGGCGGCGGCTGGGTCGTCGATCGGTTGCGCCATCTCGCGCTGCCACTTACGACGCTGACACTCATCGGCGTGGGCGGCGTCGCGCGGTTCGTTCGGGGCGCCATGCTCGACACCCTGAGTGAGCCGTTCATCACGACGGCGCGCGCCAAAGGACTGACCCCACGACGCGTCCTGATGCACCACGCCCTGCGCAACGCTCTCACACCCCTCGTGACGCTGCTCGGTTTATCGCTCCCAGCGCTGTTTTCGGGCGCGGTATTTATCGAAGCGGTGTTTGCATGGCCGGGCGTGGGCCGCGTGCTGGTCGAAGCCGTCCAGGCCCGGGACTATCCGGTCGTGATGGCGGCGACAGCGGTGAGTGCGGTGCTGGTCGTCGCCGGGAACATGCTGGCCGATCTGCTCGCGGCGTGGCTCGATCCGCGCGTTCGGACCCGGGCAACGTGACGCGCGTACTGCGGGACCGCCGTGGCGCGTTCGGTGCGTTGGTATTGCTCGTCGTGCTCACGTGCGCGCTGGCCGCGCCACTCGTGACGAACGGCGATCCCGCCGTGCAACGGGACATCGTCGCCACGCGGTTTCTGCCCCCGTTGTCCACGGACACGCACGGCGCATTTCATCCGATGGGCACCGACCGCTTCGGCCGGGACGTCTGGACGCGGCTGGTGTACGGCGCGCGCATCTCGATGGGCGTCGGCGTCCTCGCCGTCCTGGTCTCGTTGTCACTGGGCGTCGTCATCGGCGCGGTGGCGGGTTACTCACGCGGGCCGCTTGCCGTCGCGCTGATCGGTTTGACGGACTTTGCGCTGGCACTGCCGCGCGTCGTGCTGCTCCTCCTGCTCGCCGCACTGTGGCGGCCGAGTACCACCCTGGTTGTCGTTGTATTGGGATTGACCGGATGGATGAGCATCGCCCGGCTGGTTAATGGCGAAGTGCGCGCGCTGGCTGCGCGGCCGTTCGTCGAAGGCGCGATCGCCGTGGGCGCGCGTCACTTTCGGGTGCTCGCTCGGCATATCCTGCCCAACGCGCTGACGCCGGTGATCGTCGCGGCGGCGCTCGGCGTCGGCAATGCCATCATGCTCGAAGCTGGGTTGTCGTACTTGGGGCTTGGGGTGCAGCCGCCCACCCCCTCGTGGGGCAACATGATGGCCTCGGGTCGCGACACGCTGGTCAACGCACCGTGGGTCGCTACGGCGCCGGGCATCGCGCTGGTACTCGTGGTTGTCGCCTGCACCCTGCTCGGCGACGCGCTACGCGATGGGCTGGATCCGCGCGTCCGCAACCTGTCGTAGCGCGCCTTCGTGGATCTCGTGCTTTCCATCATATGAGATGCGCGCGAACGCGACGTCGTGTTCGCGGAGCCGAGCCTCAGTAGCAGCCACGATCTTCGGCGTGAAGAACTCGTCCCGCGTTCCGTACACCAGCGTGAGATTGCACGCCCGCAACCGCCCGGCGGCCTGCCGCAAATCGAGATCGGGCGGCACTTCCCCGCCCCACACAATGAGTCGATCGATCCGCGCCGAGCCGAGGGCGGCCCAGCGGCACACCGTCGCCGCTGCCTGGGAGAACCCGAGCACCGTAACCTTTGCCGAGCGGGCCACGATCGCCTGGTGCAGCGCGTCGAGATAGCGAACGTAGTCCTCGATTTCGTGCGCGCGGTCTTCGCGCGTCATCCAGCTCGCGCCGACGCGCCGCGCGCTCGCACTCTCCGTCAGGTAGAAACGCGACAGCCCTTCGGGAGCCACGATGCAGCGCCCCTCGGCCTCGAGGGCGCGAAAGCGCTCGAGGAAACGGCCGGCGAGCTGGCCATATCCATGGCACACGAACCAGATCTCGGTGGCGGCCGGCGATCCCAGCGTGAAATAGCGCGCCGAGCGCGGCGTAGAGAAGGAGTGCTCCTGCATCACGTCACCAGAATCGAAACGATTTCATGCGGCTCGGCGACAAATCGGACGACGTTGCCCCGCTGCTCCAGCACGAGCGCGACGGCCTCGCGCTCATCCGCGCGCACGCGATGCGCCGTCTTTACGCCGTTGCCGAAGCGCCACGCCCCGGCGGTCTTGCGATTGGTCGCGTTGTAACAGCGCAGCACCATCGGCGAACCGATCTGCGCCGGTTTGAGCGCCGAGAAGACGAGACCCGTTCCTTCGAGCGCGATGGTGAGCGGTGCTGGCGCGAGCGTCCCGGCGTCCCGCAGCCAAGTCCCTTGCAGCGGCAGGAACGCGTCCTCCCAAAGCTGCGGCAGGACGTCGCCACGGTCCAACTCCGTGGCGCTGACCGGCACGATGGCCAGATCGATCCGGGTCGTCCCGATGCACTGCGCGCCGGGGATGGGCGTGGGCCAGGCGGCGTGGCCGGGACGCGTCGGAAGATCATCGCGCGACAGATCGCCGATGGCGCGCAGTAGCGTAACGAACAGGTCGCCTTTAGCGGTCCACTCGTACTCAAAGAACGCGGGCGCCAGCAGCGCGACACCCCGCGCGCCGCGTGCCGCGGCGACAAAACGCTGCGCCGGGGCCGTGCGCACCGGCGTCTCTCCTGGGCTCTCTGCTGGATTGACCACCACTGCTGCACGCTCCAGCGCCGCAAACGCGCTTCCCGCTGTGGCGGCCACGCCGGCGAGATCGGTGGGTAGCCGCGCGCGCAGCCGATGAAATGAATTGCGATTGTCGATCTCGAATGTGACACGGACAATCGGAGAATCGGCAAACAGCTGGACGATCAGCCGCGTATCGATCCCCCGTGTCAGCTCCCAGCGCGCCTCGAGGGCTGCGACGAGTGGACCGGCCGCGAGCCGGCGCACGGTGATGGGGCCGCGACTCTGCTTCACGCGGTCCCGCGCGGGCGGAGAGTACGAATAGGCATCGCCCGCATCCCCAGCGTCCTCCAGACGCAGCAGGTTGCCATACCGTTCGTTGTGCCGCCGATCGAACAGGGTGAGCGATCCGTTCGACTCGAGGGTGACCTCGACGAACCGATTCTCGACCGCGCGAGCACGGACGCGCGCATCTTCGGCCCGCGGGAGCGGCGCCAGTGCCGCGACCGTCAGCGCGGTAAGAGCCATTCCGGGCACCGGGGGCGCGCGAAACGCGATCCGCACGTGATCCACCTCGTCCTGGTCGGGATAGTGCCGCGACGTCTCCGTGCGCTCCTGGCCGCGTCGCTGCGCCATAACCTGCACGGGGACTATTCGTCCGTCTGCGGTCGCGAGGGCAAAGGGGTGATATCCGGACCCCCGCCGGCGTATTCGACCTTCCGCCGGAGGCCCGACGAGCACGTCCCCGCGGAAGAATGTGGCGTCCGCCACGGTGACGCCGCCGCGGGCGCGCGCGACGGGATTCCATAGCAGGAGCGCCGGTTGCGAGCCGTCGGCGCGCTCGCGTGCACTGTCGAGATCGTGGCCGGCGAGATCGTACAGGGCGCCCCTACTCAGCTCAGCGGCGTACGCGGCGACTTCGGTGAGCCGGTGATCGGCCGCCGCCGTCACGGCGTCGGCGGTCGTCCCGGCGATCGTGTCGTGGAATTGCGCGCGAATCAACGTGCGCCACGCCGCCTCGAGCACCGGCCGCCGATCGCGGCCACCCGCCAGACGGGCGAGGGCCACCGCCGGCTCGACGAGACGCTCGAGCCACAGCTCCATCAATCCATGCCGGCGCTTGAGCGGCGCCCGCGTGCCATGGACACCCTGCAGCGTCCAGGTATACCCGTACGACGCCCGCAGCTCGCCGGTCACCGCACGCGCCGATGTGCTCTCAGCGGCCTGAAAGAACTCATCGAGCCGCGAGATTCGGAACGCGCTCGCGGGTTCGAGCTCGGCGAGCAGATCGCGGAGCCGCACGAGTGCGGGATGCGCGGCGTGGTGGTCGGCGCCGATAAAAACGGGAACATGTTTACCGGCTGCCCGCTGCACGAGCGTCGCGCGCACGCGGGACCACTCATCCGGGAGCCGCGCGCCGGCCGCCGGTAACGCGGCGCCAATCTCGTAGCCATCGGGCGGCAGGTGCCACAGCAGGATCTCCTTGCCGTCCGGACTGCGCCAGCGGAAAACATCCCGCTCCCCCGCGAGACCGCGCCACAGCACGCCAAACTTCAATCCGAAGTCGCGCGCGATGCTGGGAAGCATCGCCGGGTGGCCGAACGCGTCGGGCGAGTACAGCACATCGAGACGACCGCCGAGGCGGTCGGCATCCATCGCGCCCAGCAGCAGGTTGCGGACGAGCGACTCCCCGGACGGAATCAATTCATCGGCGAGGACGTACCACGGACCCACCTGCAAGCGCCCGGTCTTCACGAGCGTCTTGACGTCGCTGTCGCGCTCCGGTCGCGCGCGCAGATAGTCCTCGACAATCACGGTCTGTCCATCGAGCAGGAAGCTGCGCAGGCCGGTGTCCGCCTGGAGCCGTTCGATCAGATCGTCGCACATCGCGATGAGGCGCGCATGAAATGCCGCGCGTGGGAGGAACCACTCGCGATCCCAGTGCGTGTGGGGTATGAGGTGGAAAATGAACGCCGTCACGGCTCGAGCTGCGACAGCTCCATGGGATTCGAGAGATGCACGTGCGCCACGCGCCGACCGCGCGCGAGCAACGCGCGCACATCACCACGCGCCTGTGCGCGATGGAGGTCTCCGAAGGTTGTTCCCATTTCCGGGATCGCCAGGTCCTCGGGCGTATCGGTGGTAATCACGAGGAACAGGCCGGAGTCCGGGCCGCCTTTGTGCAGCTGCCCTGTCGAATGCAGGTAACGGGGACCGATACCGAGCGTCGTAGCGCACTGCAGGGTCCGTCCCCACGCGGCGCGCAGGTGCTGCAGCCGAGCGAACATGTCCGGCGTCGGAGGGACGTACGCGAGAATGGCGCAATAGTCACCGGCCTTCGCACTGCGGCGCAGAGCCGCCGGGCTCATGGTCGCCACCGCGGCGACCTGCCGTGCGCCGTCTCGGCCCCGAACACGCTCCAATTCCTGCCGCGCAAGCAACTTCGTTTCTTCGACATCGGGCTGGTCGAAGGCATTGACGCCGAGTCCCTCGCATAACGCCGCGGTCGCGTATTCCCAGCGCAAGAATTCGGCTCCGAGATCCAGCGGATCGGACGAAAAATCGGGAGGGCTCACCGCCTGCATGTCGGGCAGCGACCCGCGGGAGGGGTCCTGGACGATCGGCACGACGCCGCGGCCATCCTTGCCTGAGCTTTCGGCAATTAGCTGTTCGATCCAGTACGCCAGCGCGGCGAGCGGCGCGGGCGGCGTGAGACACAGTTTGTCGCACCCCGCCTTCGCCTTAGCCGCGATCGCCGCGCCCAGCGTTTTCGCCGCCGGGACGTCCACCCCCCGCGTGCGCGTAAGCAATGCGCGACCGTCCACCCTGCCCAAAGCCGCTGGGAGCATGCCGATGGCGGTCAGCGCCGAATAGCGACCGCCCACGCCTGACGGATGCGGCACCACGGCCCGGAATTTCCGCGCGCGTGCCAGCACATCGAGGGGGCTGCCCACTTCGGTGATGGCGATGAACTGCTCCGGACGCGCTCGCGCCGCGAAGTAATGGCAGAAGGCGAGCGTTTCGACGGTGTTGCCGGACTTGCTGGAGATCACGAAGAGCGTGCGGTCCAGCTCCGCCCCGTGGCCGGCGGCGCGCACTGCGGCCGGGTTTGTGCTGTCGAGGACGTGCAGATCCGTGGCGCCGAAGGTCTCCGCCAGCACGTCCGCTACGAGGCTCGAGCCTCCCATGCCGCAGACAAGCGTGCGCGTCAGCCCATCGGCGTGAATGGCGGCGGCGAGGGCCGCGTGCTCATCCCACTGCGCGAGCGATTCCTCGGGGGCAAGCATCCAACCGAGAAGGTTCATTGGCGGGCAAACATAATGCGGAATAATTTAGGCCGGAGTGTCCCCCCAGAGGATGCAGCTGAATCGGCCTGTCCGTATCCTGGTCAGCATCGCCGTCGTGTCCCTGGCCGGCGCGGTCCTGCTCTATGCCTTTCACGGCACGGACCTCCGCACGCGCGTCATTGTCCTCCTGGCGCTGACGGTCGTGGCGGCCTGGGTCGTGTACTCGTTCGGCGTGGATCGCCGCTACGAGCGGCTGCTGGAGGACGAGGTGGCGAATCAGACCCGCTCCCTCATGAGCTCTCTGAGTGCGACCGCATCGGCGGAGCGCAGTCTGCGTCTGCTCATGGAAGCGGTCCCCGACGCCATCACCGTCGTTGACCGCGACGGCAACGTGATCGACGAGAATGCGGCGGGACGCGCGTTGGTCGACGCTTTTGGGGACCTCGTGGCGACGGACGGCAAGCGCTCGGCATTTGGCTGGCTGGGTGGCGGGGCCGCGCGGATCACGCGCGAGAATCTCGCCGCCGCCTTCCTGGGCGAGCTACGGCGTTTCGAGGTGCGGTTCCAGCGTCTCGACGGAAGCGACGGCACCGGTCAGCTCCTGCTTGCGCCGGTACGGGAAAGCGGCCGGGTCCCCAAGGTCCTCGTGCTGATGCGCGACATCACGGAGCAGCGGCGGGCGCAAACGCAGCTGCAGCAGGCGGAGAAGCTTGCCGCCATGGGCCAGCTCGTCAGCGGCGTGGCGCACGAAATCAACAACCCGGCCGCGATCATCTCCGGTTTCGCGCAAACGCTGTTGCTCGACCAGCTGGGTGGCGAGCAGCGCGAGACGGTTCAGATGATGTACGACGAGGCGACGCGCATCGGCCGGATCACCTCGAACCTGTTGGCGTTCGCGCGCGCCGGGAGCAAGGAGCGCACACTCGTCGACCTGAACGAGATCGTGCGCCGGACCTACGCCCTACGCTCCTACCACCTGACGACGCTCAACATCACCGTCAAGCTCGACCTGGACGAGGAGAACCCACGTATCTGGGCGAACGGCTCGGAGATGCAGCAGATGCTGCTCAACCTGTTGATCAACGCCGAGCAGGCGTTGACGGTGAGCGCCGAACGCCGCGCCATCACCATCCACACGGCGACGGTCGGTGACGATCAGGTGCTGCTGCAGGTTGCCGACACCGGTCCCGGGATTCCTCCCGACATTCAGGACAAGATTTTCGATCCGTTCTTCACGACCAAGCCGGAAGGCTCCGGCACAGGCCTCGGCCTTTCGATCTGCTATGGCATCGCGCAGGATCACGGCGGCCGCATCTCGGTGGAGTCCTTGCCTGGTCATGGTGCCGCGTTCGCGATCGAGCTGCCGCGCGACTTGCGAACGCGCCACCGCGTGACACCTGCGCCCATGAAGGTGCCTGAGTCGGCCGAGCGCGCGGACGAGGCTCCGCTTTCGGTACTATTGGTCGACGATGAGGAAGGCCTGCGCCGGGCCGTGCTTACCTTCTTACGACGCCGCGGCATGCATGCAATCGCGGTGGGCGAAGGCACGGACGCCCTGCGAGCGCTGCACCGCGAGCGATTCGACGTCATCATCTCCGATGTTCGCATGCCGGGAATGAGCGGAGGCGAACTCCTCGAACGCTTGCGGCAGGAATATCCGGCGATGGTCAATCGCCTCATCTTCACGACGGGCGACACCTTCGACCACGACACGTCTACCCTGCTGCGTGACGCCGGTGTGCCATCGCTCGTGAAGCCGTACGATTTTTCCAAACTCGAAGCGCTCCTCTATGAGGTTGCCGAGGCCGCTAGAACCTCGGCGTGAGCTTGATCTCGAGATCTGAGCGGCCGATGCCGCTGGCGGTCGGCGTCAGATTGAAGCGCAATGGCTCCGCATCCACAGCGAGCGCATCGAGTACCTGGGCGGCGACCGTCAGCTCATATTCGCCAGGTTTGACACCCATCAGATAGAATGCGCCGTCGTTGAACGTGATCAGTGCGCGTCCGGCACCCGTACGCCGATCGGTGAGCAACAGCGTCGCGCCTCCTACGCCGACACCCGCGCGAGTCACACGCCCCTCGATGATGCCCGCTTCCACAACCGGGATGTCGAGGCTGCGGTAGCGATTGGGTCCCGGGACAATGCTGGTGCGCGCGAACAGCGGCACGAGCATGGGCGACTCAAGCGAAAGCGAATCGAGCGTCACGACGACGGGCTCGAAGGGCACCAGGTCCCAGACGTGATACGCCCCGTTCGAATCGCTGCGCGCCGCCAGTGTGCCGACCAACACGCGGGCATTGCCGATGGCCGGCTCGCCGACGTCGCGAATGCCGTTGGCGTTTTCGTCCATGAACACGCGGCCAGAGAGACCGGAGCGTTCGAGCGAGGGCCCGGGAGCGACGCCGAGGCGCTCCGTGCGCCGATCCCACAACACCGAGCCCTGCAGGAACTGCGTGGCGCTGACCGGTTGGCCCGGCGGCGCCAGCATGGACGTGACCGCCCGCAACGCCGCGAAATTGGAAGTCAGCGTCAGCGTGTACGTCAGACCGGCGTCTCCGCGCATCCAACCTGAACCAACCTCGAGCCGCATTCCTTTGGCGACGGGACGCGAGGCGAATACCGACCAGGTGACGAGGCCAACCTGGCGGTCAAGCTCCGTGGTCGTACGGAGCAACAGCTGGCTCATGAACCCGCCCCAGCGCGGGCGCGGTAACACGAATGTCCCCAGCCCGATGAACTCGTGTGCGGCCCCGAAAGGTCCGTGATCGGTGCGCACATAGGGCAACAGACGAACGGCGTCGGTCTGCAGCGACGCGCCGACGCGCGTCCGCGTGATGGCGCCGGCATCAGTACTGATGCGCTCCAGCCGGCCGTCAAAAAAGAAGAACCCCTGCGCCGACTTGGGGCGTAGAAATCCGTTGAGCGTCCACTGCGCCCGGCGTCCCGGCACGGCGAGAACAGACGCAGAGTCCCGCGTGAAATGGACGTACTCCCCTTCCACGCGAAGATCGACGGAGGGCTCATAGCGCAACGCGCCTCGCGCGAGTCCGGCGCCGACGATGTCGCCCTGCATCGCCCACGCATTGCTAGGATTTCCCACGATCGACGCGTACGGATGCGTGCGGTCGGGGAGCGAGTCGCGCCAATATTGATCGAGGCCACCCTGCACCGTCCAACGCCGGGTCGCGCCGTATCGCAGGTCGAGATTCGCGGTCGTGTTGCAAATGAACGTGGGCTGCGGACACCGTCCCCCGGCAATCCCGTACTCGAACTGCCGGGCCGGAAGCAGCTCGTTCAGGACGCGATAGGTGCGATTGAACTCGCGGATCTCACCAAACGGGCCGTAGGCGACGAAATCCACCGGATTTTCGCCGTAGCGCACCGGCAGGTCGATTGCGAAGCCGCCCGCCGCGTCGGCGGAATCGTACGCGACGAGGTCGCCGCCGCGGTAGGCTTCGACGGACCAGCCGGGCTCGATCCGGCCCGCATAGCGCAGCGAGCCGAGCAGCGAGGGACGCACGAACGGCGCGTTGGTGATCGCGATGCCTTCGAGCGCGCGCGAGCGAGGTCCCGACGACGGCACATCTCCCAGCCGCAACTGCTTGACCCAACGATTATCGCGCCACACCCCCGTCCAGGACGCGTCGACGTGCACGCGCCCCAGCTCCGCGGGCCCCACGCTCTGCCCGAGCATCTCGAGCGAGCCGCCGCCGACATCCGCGCCCAGGCCGAAGCTGTAGGTCGAGCCTGCCAGCGGATCGGTCGACGGCGAGAACAGCGAATAGTCGACGACAACGCCGTCCCAGGACGGCCGCTGCAATCCGAACGTCATGTCCGCGCGCATCGCCTCTGGGCGGCGCAGGTACGCCTCGCGCGCCGCTTCGCGCCGCAGTCGCCGCGCGATCGGCAGCGTACTCGGATCGACAACCGTCGCCGTGAGATCGGACCAGTCAACGGCGAACATCACGCCAAGCAAGTCGCCCAGTCGCTCACTGCCCACATAGAGCTCCGGGGATTCGAAGCGAATAAACTCGCGCTCGATGTGCACCCGGTGATCGCCGTACTCCATCGAATCGCTGCGCGGATCGATGACGATACGGCGCCCTCCCGGATCCACCGTCGCCTCCAGGCGCCCCTCAGGGGTCAGGCGGTGCCGGATTTCCACGAGCTGAAAGAACTGCGACAGCGGCAGCAGCACCTCGGAGCGCACCCGGTAGCCCTGCAGCGTGGTGCCGGCAATGCGGCCGATGCGGAGATCGATCACGACGGCTTCCGGCGCAGTGTCCTGCGCGATTGCGGACAGGGCGAAGCGGATCGGCACGGCGGCAGCCGGCTCGGTGTCCGCGACGTGCCATCGAACCCTGTGAGGCGTCACGTCGATGGGCGTTGGTACCGTGTCTGGTGGGAAGGCGACAGGTGCGGCGAAGTGTGAAGCGGACGGAACGCGAAGCCGGCGGACGACGGCACCCAGGGTGACGGCGGCCAGCAGCGCGAGGGGGGCGCTCACCATGGCTCCGCCGGACCACCGGGGCATGCGCAGGTTACTGGTAGACGAGCGACAGGATGATCGTCCCCTGGTAGATGCCGGGCTTCGCCCCCGCGGCCGGGTTTACGGTGCCGCCAATCCAGACGTACATGTTCGGATTGGGCGGCGGGCCCAGGCGGCCGACCGTGCCAGTCGCCGGGTTGAATGCAGTGCCGGCCGCAGCGTTGTTATTGGCCCGATTCCAACGCGCCGACGTCGCATTGAACGTGATCGGCATTGTCGAGCCGGGCAACGCTTGGATGTTCGTCAGCACTGCGGGAAGTGTGAAGCTGATGATCACGAAGGCGTTGCTGCCGCCGTTCACCTGCCACGCGCCGGCATTCGCCGCCGTGGGCGCGACGGTCGTGGCGACGCCCTTGATCACGGTGCCGAAGTTCAGCTGCTGCAGTGTGGTGATCGTCATGCCGACGGTGACCACCACCGCATCGGCGTTGACCGTACCATTGGCCTGCGCGTCCAGGCGGCCGCTCAGCGTCAGGCACAGCGCGAACAGCAGCGAACGTTTCATGGGACGACCAGCTGGACCGAGTCACGCACGGCCGGAGCCTTCAGCACGACGTTCGGATCCAGATCCTCACGCTCGGCGACGACTTCGTACCGCAGCCAGTAATGGCCCCGCGCCAGCCGCGGCGGCGCCAGCAGCGTCGCCAGACGCGGCTCCATCGTGAAGTACACGCCCACCGGCGAGTTGTACGTCTCGCGCACCGCGCCGCTCGAATCCACCAACGTTTCGCGAATCGTGCCGACGAACGCCGCGTTGCCACGCCGCTCGAGCCGGCTCCAGATGACGAGCGTGTCGCCGGCGAGCTGGGCCCGGACGTTCGATAGACCCACGCCGGTGCTCACCGGTCCTTTGCGGTAATTGACGCCGATGATCGTGCGGACTTCGAGCGTGAGGCCCACCTGAATCGCCGTCGTGTCCGAGACGCCGGTGATCGGCACGCGGCCCGCTTGCGCCGCGATGACGAGCCGCAACCAGTACTCGCCGTCCGCGAGACCGGCGGGCGGACGTGCCAGCAGCCGCACGGTCTGCCGCTCGCGCGGCGCCACGGTGAGGCGCCGGGGAAAAGCCTGGATCCATGCCAGCGCCGAGGGCACCGTGGAATCCGGCGCGTCAATGGTGCGCAATGCGATGGACCCAGTCGAGTCAGTCACCGGATAGCCGAAGATCGTCGAGATGGTGACTTCCACCGGCTCGGTGCCCGGATTGTACAGCAGCACGGAGCCGCTGCGCGCGCGGTGGTCGATGTAAACGGCGTGCGGCGCGACCATCACTCCCTGCGCCGCGAGCGACGCACTTGCCAGCGCGAGAACGCCTGCGGCGATACCCAGCGAGCGTATCACGGCAGCACCGTTACGTTGAGCGTAAGGGTGGCCGTGTAGGCGCCCGCGCGCTGGTTCGTGGCGGGACGCGCCGTAGCTCCCACGAAGACCGACGCGCGGCCGTTACTCGGCAACACAGCGGTGAACGGCTGCTTCGGATCAAATCCCACCTGGCTGCCGATGGCTTGCGATTGCGAATACCCAGCGTCACTCGCGCCGAAGCTGAGCGGCATTTGCGCGCCGGCCGGACCGGTCATCGCAATCGGTAGCACGAACGTCAACAGCACCTGCCCTTTCGGGGCTTTGATGTCGAACTCACCACTGTTGGCGGGATCGGTCCGTGTGATGACGCGCGACACGCCCGGCAGTACTGCACCGAACGACACGCCGCGGAGGCCGGTAACGGCCACCGGCTTCCCCTGGGCGCCGAGCGGTGCGCCCGACAGTAGTGCGAGGATCGCGAGCCACCAGATGCGTTTCATGAGTTAGGTGCGTCTGCTTGCGACAGCGCCGGCAGAGGAACCGAAGTCCCCTGCCGGCGCGCCATCAGCTCGACGCCAAATCCAATCCGCTTAGTAGACCACCGTCATGGTGATCGAACCGGTGTACACGCCAGCCGCCTGGTTGGTCGCCGGCTGCACCTGCGCACCGACCCACACGAAGAGCAAGCCACCCACGCTCAAGGACGGCGTTGCGCCCGAAGCAGGCGCGAACGCCACGCCGCCGGTCTGCGCGTTGTTCTGCGCGTGCACGCCCGTATAGCTCACGATCGGCATGGTGTTACCGGCCGAAGAGAGCGTCGCGGGAAGAGTGAAGGAAAGGGTGACGGGGGCGCTGGCCTGACCGGTGACGTCGAAGCGGCCTGCGCTCGCCAGATTCGTTGCCGCGATCGTCGCGTTCACGCCCGGGAACACGTTCCCGAAGCTCAGCTGCTGCGCGCCAACAACGTTGATCGGCGTCTGCACGCTCGCCGTCGCCGTGATGCTGGCATTGTTCGTCTGAGCCTGGAGCGCCGTGCTCGTCATTGCGAGGACAGCCATTACCAGGGACAGCTTGGTGATGCTACGCATTTGGTACTCCTGTTTGGTGTCGAGCTATTAGACAGCTGGAGGGCCATTCGGCTCCTCCATCTTCCGGGAAGCTTGCATTAGCAAGGCTTATGCCATCCGCCAGTTTATTGAACATTGTCAAATTTCTTGACACAACACCCCTAAAAAGCGGAAGCCAAGATAGGACTACGGGTTATGTCGCGCAATAGCGGCGCACTGTACGAATTCTTTACGCTTTTGTGGGTGGGAAAAATGACGTTCGAGCCGTCTAACACCAAGTGCCCCACAGGGTTAGTTCGTTACAATCGCCCGGCACGCCGCCTGCCCTATGAGAGGACCGAACGGAGCACGGTCCTCATAACATGGAGCTGGGCATGCGGTACGGGATGGTCGCGGTTCTCGGGGTGGCGGCGCTGATGGTGACCGGCCGAAATGCAGAAGCCCAAGCTCGTGGCACCCTGCAAGCCACCGCGACGGTCGTAGACACCCGTCAAGGGTTCGAGGCGTTGTCACTCGTGCGCCAGTCGCTGCGCGACGCGCGCACCGCTACGCTGAACCCTGTTACGACGGTGGCGCAGATTTCGACCGCCCACCCCGCCAATGATCCGCAAACGCTCGTCGTGACGATCGACTACTCGCGAAACTAAGCAACAGCCTGGACGGGCCACGCGCTCGTCCTGCATCGTAGGGGATGGATAACCTCGCCCATGCGCTGGTAGGCGCGGCGCTCGGACGCGCGGTCGCCGACCGGCACGTCGCGCGCGCCGGCCTGATCGGCATTGTCGCGGCCAACGCCCCCGACTGGACCGAGTTCTTCATCGGACTGCCCGGCACACGCGCCGACTATCTCACTTTGCATCGCGGCATCACGCATTCGATGATTGGAGCGTGCATCGAAATCCTGGCGCTCGTTCTCCTGATCGGCGGGGCGTGGCGCGTGTGGCGACGCTCGACCGCCCCTCCCTGGCGCTGGCTCGCTGCATGCATCGGCGCCGCGGTGCTGAGCCATCTCTACATGGATTGGCAAGGCTCGTACGGCTGGCGCCCGTTCCTGCCGTGGAATGCGACGTGGTATTACCTCGACTGGGTGGCGATCGTCGATCCCTTCTTCTGGCTGATCCCCCTGATCGCACTCGCGTGGGGCACCGAGCGGCACTGGACGCCGCTGCTGGGGGCACTGGTCGTCGGCGGAGCGTGCGCGTTACTCATCGTGCGAGCGCATGATTTCGTCGCCCTCTGGGTGATGATCGTCTACGGGATCCTCACCGTCATCGCGGTGATCGGATGGATCCAGTACTGGTTCG
>JBHEMG010000205.1:0-9033 GCA_046262715.1 Gemmatimonadales bacterium | reverse complement strand
CACCCAGGCGCGCGCGACGGCACGGTCGAGCGTGGGGTACGTACCGAGGTAATGCGCCGCCGCGCCGAGTATGACCCGCTGCCGAGCAATCCGGTTGTTGCCTGCTCCGAGGCCGCGCGTGACGGGTGTGCAGATCGCGATACTCTCCGGAACGAGGTCGAAGAGCGAAGGAGCGGAACTGATGTCGCTGTTCAGCCAACCGCCCTGGACGCCGCAGTAGCTGCGGGTCGCCCGCCACTGAGCGCGCCAGTTGCCCGCCGCGCCGCGGCGATCAAGCCAGCGGATGCCGGGAACGCCGACACTACCCGGATAGCGTCCGAACAAAAACGGGATGTAGGCGACGCCTGTGGTGGACGGAAACACTGTTGTCCCGACGCCGAACCCACCGGGCTCGATGACCCAGCGTGCGAGATGCGGCAGATCGCCGCGCGTGAGGAGATCGCGCAGCACATCGGCGCGAGCGCCGTCGATCAGCAACACAACGGCTCTCATCGCGTCTCGGGCGCGGGCGGCGGCGACACCTGCCGCTCCCAACAAAGTCCCAGCGGTTTGCAGAAGACGATGGCGACGATCAGCGCGGCCGCGCATAGGAGCACGACGACCGCGGGCCAAATCGGCTCCTGCGGGCGCGGTGCCCACAGCGCGCGCTGAAACGCGGCGGGATCGCGCCACCGGCGCTCCGGTGCAATGCTCAACGCCCTGCGCAGCACGCTCTTCAGTCGACGAGGAATGCCGGACCAATCGGCCGACGCGGGATCCGCCCCGACAGACCAGCGGCGCCCGCTGATGCATTCGTAGAGCACCGCGGCAATGGCGTACAGATCGGTCTCAATCACGTCGCCGTCCGATGCGGGCGCCGCGGTGAGGACCGTCCGCCCGTTTTCCAGTACGATGGTGTCGGGCGTGATCGCGCCGTGCGGCCTGCCGCTCGCGTGAGCGCTCTCGATCGCCGAGAGGAGCGCGCGAGAAATCTGCGTGGCCTCTCGGACCGAAATGGGTCCGAGTTGCAGACGAGTGGCGAGTGTTTCGCGCGTCGCGTTTGTCATGGCGCCGAATTTAACCACAAGAAAGCGGCCCCGGCTGCTGCCGGGGCCGCCCTGCTTCAGAGAGCCATCCTACTGGACTTTGATCGCGATCTTCATGCCGAGCGTTAGGTGAGGCGTGCAATAACCCTTGTACGTCCCTTTGGGCGCGTTCGCGAACGACACCTCATACGTCTCGTTCGGCTGCGTGAGGAACGGCCCCGACAGGTTATCAACGGTGTTCTTCATGCCGGCATTGAGTACCGCCGCGCCACCGGAGGGAAGCGAATCCTGCCAGAAGGTGATGTTGTGCGGGCCGCCGGCCACATTGATGAAGCGCACGGTACCGCCTGCCGGGACGGTGATCGAGCTGGGCTCGAACGCCGCGCGGGTGCTGCCGTTGCCGGTCATCTTCACCTCGACCACTGGTCCGCTCGGCGCAGCCGCGGACGCGCCGCCGGGCGCAGCGGGAGGCGCGTTCGGCGTTTGGGACTGGGTCTGATCGCCCTTCTTTCCACAGGCGAGCGCGCCGATGGCGACGACGGTCGTGAGCAAAGCGAAGCGCATTGCAGGTATCCTCCGGGACGGGTACTGGGGCGTGGTGTCGTGGCTGCTGTCTCTTGTGAACTGTTTCACAATGTGGTCAATATAGAAGCGGGACCCTAAAACGGGAGTCCTCCAAAGGCATTGCATTCCCGCCTCTTTCTCCAATATTGTGGCGCCTTTTTTCGATACTCAATCCTTTGGGGGAATCGTGCGGAGAACGTTCGCATCGCTCGCGCTGCTCGCGATTGTCGCAACGAGCGCTCAGGCCCAACGGGCCTGGCAAACGGAGATCGGACTGCAAGGGGGCTTTACCCGTGAGGTCGCAGCGGGGTCAGGCGCTGATCCGACTGACGCGATCAGCCTCCCTGGCTTCAATCTCGGACCAGCGCTTCCCTTCGCGTCCGGCGTATACGCGATCATTCCCTGGAAAAACAAGATCGCCGTGGATTTCGACCTCGGCGTTTCCCAGCTGACGGGCGGCCTGACCGCGACGCTGTTCCAGCTGGGAGCCCGTGGCGATTACGCGGTGACCGATCACGTGTACGGCGCCGCGGGTGGCGCGCTCGGCTATATCAGCAACTCCGGCATCAGTGAGACGCAGCTCGGCTTGCAGGGAGCGCTCGGCTACCGCCTCGGACTGAGCAATTCCTTGAAGGGACGCGTGGAGTTTCGGGCCACGTTCTGGGGCAACACCGAGAATGTCGGTCCCATCGACACCTATTCGTTGCTGTTCGGCGTGGCTACATCGACGCACCGTAGCGCCGCCGCCAGCCGCCGGCCGCGTGTGCCAGGCGCGTGGGTCCCCACCCTCGGCTTTTCGGCAGGGTATTCGAATATTCACGCCGTGGGCGCCGGCGCGGATCTCACGGTCCTGGCGTTCCCCAGTTTTGGCGGTGGGCTGGCGAATGTCTTCGGCCCGGTGCTGGTCCAGCCTCCGACGGTTTTCGCAATCCTGCCTATCGGCAATAAGATCGCGATCGAGCCGGGCGTGGATATCAATCGCTCGCAGGCGGGTGGCACCACGACGTTCCTCGGTAACTTCTCGGCGCGGCTCGACTACGCCGTGGCCGGGAGATGGTACGCGGCCGCAGGCGGCAATCTGAACTACATCAAAACCACCGGGACCGACGCCGCGACGCGCACGGGTGCGAATATCGCGTGGGGCTACCGTTTCCCTTTCCCCGGGGCGCTCACCGGCCGGGTCGAGCTGAATTACACGTTATTCGCCAAGAACACTGACGTCGGACTTCCGCCCGTGAATGTGCTGGGATTGATGCTCGGTCTTGGCATGCCACTGCGGTAACCAACAAGACGGAATGAAGCACGCCCCCCGGCGACGGGGGCCGTTGCGTTTTTAGCGGCCTGGGACGACACTAAAACCAATGTCCAGCCCCTCACTACCGCAGATTCCTCCGCAGGAGCTCGCCGAGCGACTCGACCGCGGTGAGCCACTCCAGGTGCTCGACGTGCGCGCGCCCGAGAAGGTGGAACGCGGGCACATCGACATAGGCTCGGAGCTCGATTTTCACGCGCTGCCAAATTCCAAAATTCTGGCACTGCCAGACGTGCGGGCGCTCCAGCTCGACGTGCACCGTCCGGTAGCGGTGGTTTGCGGGCACGGCAATTCAAGCAAGAAGGCCACGGCGTTTTTGCGCGAGCGGGGCTACGAAGCGTTCTCCGTCATCGGCGGCATGGCGGCATGGGAAACGGTATACGTGGCACGCCTGCTCGCGGCAACCGCTTCGCTTTCGCACGTCGTGCAGCTCGACCGCGTGGGAAAGCGCTCGCTCAGCTATGTGTTGGTCAGTGAAGGCGACGCGGTTCTCGTCGACCCGGGCCGTCATCTCGATCGCTACGACGCGCTGATCGAAGAGTTAGGGGCCACCCCCGTGGCCGTGGTCGATACGCATGTCCACGCCGATTACCTCAGTGGGGCGCGCGCCGCCGCGGAGCGGTGGAAAGTGCCCTACTTTTTGCACCCCGACGATGCCGTATCGCCGTACGACCGGAGGCCGGGAAAGCTGGCGTACCAACCCCTCGGTGACGGCGACACGATCGTCTTCGGCCGTTCAACGCTGCGCGCGGTGCACGTGCCGGGGCACACCCTCGGCAGCATCGCACTGATCGCAGACGACGCCCTCGCGTTGACAGGCGATTTCCTTTTCATACAGTCGGTCGGTCGTCCCGACCTGGGCGGCCAAGGCGAGACGTGGGCCAAACATCTGTGGCGCAGTCTGGAGCGTGTCCGGCCAGCGTGGGCCGGCGAGCTGCTCGTGCTGCCCGCACATTACGCCGCCGAGAGCGAGCGCCGGGCGGACCGCGCCGTTGCCGCCCGCTTCGACGTGATCGCGGCCACCAACGTGGCGGCGGCAATTCAAGATGAGCGCACCTTTCTCCAATGGATGACCGATCACACCGCCCCCTTCCCCGAGTCCTACCGCACCATCAAAGAGGCCAATCTCGGCCTGGTGGCCGTCTCGGAAGCCGACGCCGAGCTCCTCGAGACTGGCCCCAATCAGTGTGCGATAGGCTGACTTAGCTCCTCTTGTGCAACAATCCGGGAGATGCCCGTCTCTCATGGCGTCCCTTACCGGAGAAGGTCATGCTGACGTCGCACCGCGTGCTCGGAGCCGCCGCCCTCCTGTGCACCCTCGCATCCCCCGCATTCGCACAAGGCTGGATCGATCCAATTCGCCCGGTTCCCGCCACCAATGGCAGGGTCGAGCGTCTTCGCAGCACCGTGCAGGTCAGCGTCACCGGGCGGGTGGCACGCGTCACAGTTGAAGAGTGGTTTCGCAACAACGGCCCTGTGATGGACGAGGGGATGTACCACTTCCCGCTGCCGGGCGAAGCGGTCTTCTCCAGCTACTCGCTCTGGCAGGGCGACCAGGAGCTGCGCGGCGAAGCTATGGATGCGAACCAGGCGCGATCGATCTACGAGACGATCGTCCGCCAGAAACGCGACCCCGCGCTCATCGAGCTGGCCGGCCAAGGATTGATTCGCGCGCGTGTGTTTCCGATCAGTCCCGGCGAGACGCGGAAGATTACGCTCAAATACACGCAGCTGCTCGAGCGCGCGGGCGACGCTTGGCGATTCAGATATCTGGGCGACCGCAATCGCCAAAACGCCTCACGCAGTTTCCGAATGGAAGTGGACAGCGCCGCGCGGTTCGGCGAACCCTATTCGCCTACCCATGCGGTGCAGGTCGTGAGACGCGACGGTCGCCTCGAGGTGACCCTCGGCGACGGCGCGGTAGGCGGCGATTTCGAGCTGTTGCTGCCACTCGCGCGCGGCCTCATCGGGCTATCGTTGGTTCCGCATCATCCCGTGGGCGAAGACGGATACTTCATGCTGCTGCTCGCGCCCGGCGCAGCCGCCGACGCCGCGGCGCTGCGGCGAGACGTGGTGGCCGTTATCGACGTGTCGGGATCGATGTCCGGCGAAAAAATCCAGCAGGCGAAGAACGCTCTGATTCAGCTGCTCGGATCGTTGCGCGACAGCGATCGCTTTCGGCTGGTCGCGTTCTCCGGCGGGGTCCGCCGTTACGCCCAGGACTGGACGGCCGCCACCATCGCCGGACGGCGCGACGCCGCGACGTGGATCCGCAGTCTCGAGGCCGAGGGCGGGACCAACATCGCCGGAGCGCTCACGGAGGCGTTCTCGGAATCCCCCGCCGAGCAAGCCCTGGGAGTGGTCGTATTCCTCACGGACGGTCAGGCCAGTACCGGAGAGACCGACCCCGAACGCATCGCGGAGCGCGCCGAGCAGGGGCGCGGCCGCTTCCGCGTATTCTCCTTCGGCATCGGCGATGATGTGAACACCTTCCTGCTCGATCGACTGACGGAGCGGGCGCGCGGAACGACTGAATACATCCGTCCCGGGGAGAACATCGAGCGCGCCGTAAGCTCCCTCGCCGCGAAGGTCGCGAGCCCCGTCTTGACCGACCTGGTGATGTCGGCGGGTGCCGGGGTCGAGTTGTACGACGTGCAGCCCGGCACGCTTCCCGATCTGTTCGCGGGCGATGAGATGGTGGTCCTGGGACGATACCGGGGTGCAAGGAACAGGGAGCAGTCAGTCGCGGTCCGAGGCAGGCGCAACGGTCACGAAGAGCAATTCAGTACCACATTCGCCGATGTCGGCAACGACGATGCGCGCTACATCGAGCAGCTCTGGGCCGCGCGCAAAGCGGGGACGCTGTCGCGCGAGATCCGTTTACATGGACAGACGCGCGAGGTGATGGAAGCCTTGAAGCAACTGGCACTCCGGTATGGGATCCTCACGGAGTACACATCCTATTTGGTACAGGAACCGACCGTCGCGCTGCGCGAGCGGGCTGAGCATGACGCCTTCCAGGCTCCTGCCGCCGCGCCGGCGGATCAAGCGGGCGCCGCGTCAGTCAACCGCGCGGCACAGGAGCAGTCACTCCGCGGATCGGCCCAGCTCGGCGCAATCGCCACCGGCACCGTGGACGCCACGCGACTGGACGAAATGCGCCGGGCCCGCTCCGGCATCAATCCGACGGAACGGGTGGGTGGCAGACTATTCATCATGCGAGACAGTACCTGGACCGATCTGGGCCATGGCGACTCGCTGCCCGTGGTGAGCATCGCTCCTTACAGTGAGGCGTACTTTGCGCTGCTGCGAGCGCTGCCGGATCTGCGGGAGGCGGCGGCCCTGGAGCCCGCCGTGCTGGTGGCCGGACGGCGCGCGAGCATCAAGATTGGCACCGGTGGGAAGACGCAGTGGAGTCCCGGTGAACTGGAGCGTCTCGTGAGAGAGTTTCGCGGATAAGGTGTGCCCGAAGACATCGCAGACGTGTATCGCAACACCTATCCAGCGCTCGTGCGCTTCCTGTACCGCAAGGTATGGGACGCCGAGCGCGCGGAGGATCTCGCGCAGGAAGCGTTCGCGCGCGCGCTGGTCCACCACCCCGAGAACGCCCGCGCTTGGCTGTTCGTGGTGGCGGCAAACATGGCGCGGGACGAAGCACGGCGAGCCGCCAGAGAAAAACGGCACCTCACGCTGCTGAAAAGCGAGCCCGACGCGGTGCACGGCTCGCCGGAAGAAGAGATCGATGCCGGGACGCGCGCGCAGCAGGTTCGCGCGGCGCTCGAACAGTTGAGCCCGCGCGATCGCGAAGCACTGCTGCTGTGGGACGCGGGCATGTCGTACGACGACATCGCCGCACAGACGGGACTGGCTCGTGGCGCCATCGGCACCACGCTGGCGCGCGCTCGCCGGAGATTGGTGGAGGCCTATGACGCCGGACAGGAAGGAGGACAGCATGTCGCACGTGGATGAAGGGACGCTACACGCATACCTCGATGGCCAGCTGCCCTCCAGCGAGCGGGCCGCACTCGAGGCTCATCTCGCGCAATGCGCCAACTGTAGCGCAACGCTGGTCGAAGCGCGGGCGTTGCTCGCGCGCGCGAATTCCATGCTCGGTACAGCTCGACCCGTAGAGCGCCCGATGCCACCGTTGGAGCAGCTGCGCCGCATGCCGCGGCGCGCGCCGTGGCACGTGCGCACGTCGCTCGCATGGGCGGCGTCCGTCGTCCTTGCGCTGGCGATCGGCTACTCGGTACGGCCACGGGCGCCGGAACCCGCACCCATCGTCGTTGCCCGCGCTCCGGCTCAGCGCGAGCGGCAACCGCAACAGCTCAAGCCGACTCGGCGCCCGCCGGTTCATGCGCGCGACGCGGCGCGCGCCCCGCAGCCATCTGACGAGATCGGGCAGGTGGCGGAAAAGGCGCGCGCTGATACGCCGGCGGTGACGTCAGGGATGTCGGATGCCATCGCGATGCAGCCGCAAGCGCAGATGCGCAATAGTGCTCCAGCACCCGCGGCACGCGCCCTGGGGTCCAGCGCATCGGGCATGAGTCAATGGCAACTCATCAGCCGCAGCACCGCGGCATCGTTGCTTGGTGAGAAGCCCGTTGGGCTCCCCGGCCTCGCCACCCGGCGAATTCGCCGCAGCCCGGGCGCCGATGCAACAGTGGTCGTCGAGCAGGCACTCGATTCTTCTACGGTAATAGAAATCTTCCAGCGCCCGGTGACGGACAGTTATACCAGACTCGAACAGGACCGCTCGGCGCCGGGTGACCGGCTGGCGCGCTTCGTGGGAAGATTGCGTGTGGAAATCGCGGGGCCGCTGTCGCCCGACTCGCTGAATCGATTGTTGGACCAGGTACAGCCACTCCGTTAAGCGCCACGCCTCCAGACGATGAGCTCGGCAACGACGCTTACCGCAATTTCCTCGGGCGTCACGGCGCCGATCGCCAGGCCCACGGGAACGCGCACTCGCCGCAAGCTCGCGACTGGAACTCCGGCCTTGGTCAGCCCCTTCGTCACCACGGCTTTCTTGCGCTTGCTCCCCAGTAGCCCCACATAGCCAGCGGCGGAAGTTGCGACGCGCTCGAGAATGAGCGCGTCGTTGCGGTGGCCGCGTGTCGCGATGACCACCGCGTCCGCGGGGGTGAGGGGATAGCGCGTGAGGGCGCCGTCGACGTCATCGGCATGCACCGCAATACCTTCGCCGAAACGCGCGGGGTCGGCGTACTCGGCGCGGTCATCGATAATGATCACGCGGAAGCCCGCGGCCGCTGCCGCGCGGGCGATCGCGGCCCCGACGTGACCGGCGCCGAATACGAGCACGCGCGGCGCCTGGATCAGCCGCTCTTCGACGAATCGGCCGTCGCGAGTCAAGCTCGCAGCCTCGGCGCTGCCGCCGGCAACCAACGGTTGAAATGTCTTTTCAGGCCCCGCCGCCCAATCGGTTGCCGTCCGCACCAGACCCGACTCCGCAACGGCTGCCGCTTGG
The DNA here is from genome assembly GCA_046262715.1 of Gemmatimonadales bacterium. Lineage (GTDB taxonomy): Bacteria > Gemmatimonadota > Gemmatimonadetes > Gemmatimonadales > GWC2-71-9 > 20CM-2-65-7. The sequence goes on along the minus strand of JBHEMG010000205.1, from coordinate 644 downwards.
AGCACCTGGACGTAGCGCTCGTCCGGAATGAGCGGCTCGACGAAGATGTGCACGGTCCCCCCACAGGAGAGCCCAAGATCCCCGGCCAGATCCGCGTTGAGATGGTGGGTGAGCAGCGCGGGCAGCCGGCGAGCCTGCACTTCGAGTGCGGCGGCAACGACCTCGGCCTCGACACAGCCCCCGCCCACGGAACCGATCAAACGTCCTGCCGAGCCGACGAGCATCTTGGTGCCTGCGGGCACGGGAGTGGACCCGCGCACGCGCGCGACCGTGGCGAGGGCGCCGCTCGCTCCCTCGCCAATCAGTTCAGCGGCGGCGGTCCAGATGTTCATGCCAAGAAACTAAACTCCCGGGACATGGTCTGCCCCGGGAGCGTGTTGGGATGCTCGATGACTCGTTATTGCACGACGATAGTGCCGTTCATCCCTGCGTGAATCGTACAATGGTAGGTGTAGGTCCCAACCGCTACTGTGGCGTCAAAAGTCCCGCTGGTCTTCGTGGTGGAATTCGCCGGCAAGGTGCCCGGGCCGGTGAGCCACGTCACATTATGTCCGTTCGTGGCGTTGGACCACGTGAAGGTGACTGATCCCGCAGGCACGGTGTCCGGTGTCGGAGTGAACGAGTTGTTTCTGACGGTGATGCTG
>JBHEMG010000204.1:0-7621 GCA_046262715.1 Gemmatimonadales bacterium | reverse complement strand
CAACGCCTCCGGCACGTCCGGATGACACTGCGTCATCCCCTTGACGTGACATTCGTAAATGACGGTGCTGTTCCAGGCAACTTTGGGCATCCGGTCGTCCCCCCAGGAGAAGACCGGATCGATGACGACGCATTTGGGCATCGCACCTGCCGAGTTGCGCTCGTCGCGGGTGCGGTCCTCATCACCGGTACCGATGGTGTAGCCATACACCGTATCGTCCCACTGCACCGGGCCGGTGATCGCTTTGGCGTACGGATCGAGCACGAGCTTCGCGGGGTTGAAGCGCAGCCCCTTGTCGGGCTCGTACGGGCCGAGTACGCGGTAGCCGTACAGTTGGCCCGGACGGATATCCGGCAAGGAGCAGTGCCAGATCTGATTGGTCCGATCGGTGATCGGGATGCGTTGCATCTGATCGGTGTCGTCGGCGGCATTGAAGAGGCATAGCTCGACGCCGCTCGCCTGCTCGGAAAAGAGGGCAAAATTGACGCCCGCCCCATCCCACGTGGCGCCCATGGGGTACGGCGCGCCTCGCCACACACGATTTGACATGAACAGCGGAATTTCACGCGGGACTTAGTCCCGCGCCTGCTGCGGAGGGACTAGGCCTCTGGCGTGAGTGAGACCTTGAAGCCTTTTGCTTTGAGGCTGGCCGAAAGTCCCGCTTTTTCGACGGATTTCATGTAAGCCTCGTCGGGCTCGATCAGCTTTTTCTCGACGAGCTCGAGCAGCGCGTCGTTCATCGTCAGCATGCCGAGCTTCTTGCTCGTCTGGATGATCGAGGGGATCTGGAAGGTCTTGCCTTCGCGGATCAGGTTCGAGATCGCGGGGGTCGTCAGCAGGATCTCGCGCGCCGCGACGCGCCCCCCGACGCCGCCGGCCTTCTTGCAGAGCGTCTGCGAGATCACGCCCTTCAGCGATTCCGACAGCATGATCCGGATCTGCGCTTGCCGGTCGGCGGGGAACTGGTCGATCATCCGGTCCACCGTGGACGCGGCCGTCGTCGTGTGCAGCGTGCCGAAGACGAGGTGTCCCGTCTCCGCCGTTTCGATGGCGATGGCGATCGTCTCGAGATCGCGCATTTCGCCGACGAGTACGATGTCGGGGTCTTCGCGCAGCGCCGCGCGCAGCGCGGTCTTGAAGCTCTCGGTATGGACGTGCACCTGGCGCTGCGTGATCAGGCACTTCTTGTTTTCGTGCACGAATTCGATCGGATCTTCGATCGTAATGATATGGTCGGAGCGTGTGCGATTGACGAGATCGACCAGCGCGCACAGTGTCGTGGATTTCCCCGAGCCGGTGGGACCGGTGACCAGTACGAGACCTTTGGTGAGGTAGCACAGCCGCTGCACGTCGTCGCTCAGCCCCATCTCTTCGACCGTGACCACCTTGGCCGGAATCACGCGGAACACCGCCACCGGCCCCTTACGGTCGCGGGCGGCGTTGACGCGGAAGCGCGCCAGCCCGGCGATTTCGTAGGCGAAATCGGTGTCGCCTGTCTCCTTCCATTCGCCGCGGTTGCGCTCCGGCATGATCGACAGCACGAGCAGCTCGAGATCGTTCACGCTGAGCGCTGCACCCTCCTGGCGCCGGATTTCGCCGTGCGTCCGGAACATCGCCGGCTCGCCCACGCGCAGGTGCAGATCGGAGCTGTTCGACTGCACCAGGGCGCGAAGCAGTTTGCCGAGCCGCTGCTCGGCGGCCTGGTATTGCGAGTTGGCGAATTCGCTCGGGAGCTCCTTCGGCGCGGACGGCAGATCGGTGGGCTCGTCGACCATGGGCGCGGCCGCAATCACCGACGCGCGGGGTGTCTTCGCGGGCGGTGCTGGGGCGGGGGGTTTGGTGGGCGGCGTGGCCACTGCGGCACGCGTGGGGGCCTTGGCTCCAGCCGCGGCGCGGGCAGCGGTGGTTTGGGTGGCGGGCGCCGCCTCGGCGAGCACCGGCGACTCCGTTTCCTGCGATGCACGACGGATCGCGGAGATCACCGCGGTCAGCCTCCCCGATTCGGGCACGATCTTGACGCGCACCAGTCCCTTGGCGCCGGCGTAGTCGAATTCCGTCTCGGAGCGCTGATCGATCTTGTCCGCCGCTTCCGGCGGCGCGACCTCGACCATGAGCGCATAAATGTGCTGATCGGTCAGCGGCTGCTTCGAGACCTTCCGCGGTTTGCCGTCTTTGACCAGCGTGACCGGCTCATCCGGCAGCAAATAGAGCTGATCAGCGCGCTCGCGCAGCATCACGTCCACGAAGGGGTCAAGCCGTGCCGGCATGAATCAGTCCTCAGGCCGCGCGTACAGCACGTGAGCGCGGTTCACGAGATGCACGTGGTCGGCGTTCGCGATCGCGAAGAACGGCTCGGCGGACGCGTTGAGATAATCGAGCAGGCGGGAATGATGCTGGGGCAGCTCCAGCGTCGCCCACCCGCGCAGGGTCGAGCCGTCGGCAAGGGTGACCTCGAGGCTTGCCTGCTTCGCTGCCGATAACCGCGCCGAATCCGCCGGCTCGCTCGGCGACACCGTGAGGGTCACCGTGCGCGCTTTGGCGATCAGCAGCACGCCGTCCGCGGTCTCTTTGGAACGAAAGGGAAAGAACGGCTCCGGACGGTTCAACATGTCGAGCGGCGTCTCGGGGCCCGCGTGCTGCGGTACCCGCTCCATGACGTAGATCTCGCCTTCACGCGGAGTGCCGGCCGTCAGCCGCAGGCTCGCCCCGATCGCGACCCGCGGCATGGAAAACAGTGCCACTCATCGGCTCCGGCTCGTGCACTGCACCGCGGTCGGCGCGCGGTTGCCGCAGGCGATGGTTTCGTTCATGCCACTCGCCACCGGACCGCATGCCGTGCTGTGCGCCGTCTCCGTCGCCTCGGCCGGCGTCTTGCCCGCGGCCGTGGCGCAATTGGAATGTCCCTTGAACTCGACGCAGACCCGGCATTCCTCGGTGGCGCGCGCGGTGGACATATAGAAGAAGAGCGCGACAACGAGAGCCACGACCGCCAGCGTGATCAGAGTGGAGCGTTTCATGGGCCTCGTGCAGTGAGCCGACAAGGTGTGGTGCACGAGGAATTCGCGCCAGAGGCCGCAGCCGCGTAACGTGTAGGGAATGACTGTCATCAATGTGTTCATGGTCACATTCGGCCTACTGGCGTTGGCGCTGCTCGTCGCGGCGGCGTCGGCATGGCGGGGCAGGCGTCGACTCAGTGCGTCCGTGGGATTTCTCACCGCGGCGCTGTGTCTGACGCTCGGATTGTTGTGCGGCGCCGTCACGATCGGTGTGCGCGGCTACCGCGCCTTCACGGCGGAGGTGCTGGCGGCCACGATCAAGACGGAGCCGCTCGGGCCGCACCACTTCCGCGCGACCGTGACGCTGCCCGACAACAGCCTGCACATGTTCGATCTCGCCGGCGATGCGGTATACGTCGATGCGCACGTGCTCAAATGGCGCCCGATCGGGACGCTGCTGGGGCTCCAGACGGTGTACGAGCTCGATCGTATTGCGGGCCGCTACCAGGCGCTCACCGACGAGCAGACGCAGCAGCGTACGGTGTATTCGCTCGCCGCCAACAAGCCGTTCGACGCGTTTGATCTGGCGCGCCGGTACTGGGTGCTGCGGCCGTTTGTCGACGCTGAATACGGCTCGGCGACGTTCATCGGCGCAACAGCACCCGGCGGCGCGACCTACGACGTGCGGGTTTCGACCAGCGGCCTCCTGGTACGGCCCGGCGGAAGCAGGTAAGCTTCCCGCCGTGAGCGAAAAGAAGCCAAAACCCAACTATTCGAATGCCTGGCGGGAAGCGCGCCAGCTCATCTGGCATCATCGCCGGCGGCTGGGGGCGGGACTCGGCCTGATGATGGTCAACCGCCTGGCGGGTCTCGTGTTGCCGGCCTCGTCGAAATACCTGATCGACCATGTGATCGGGCAGCGCAAGATCGAGATGCTCGGCACGATCGCCCTCGCGGCCGGCATCGCGACGCTGGTCCAAGCGGTGACCTCCTACGGTCTGTCGCAGATTCTCGGCGTCGCGGCGCAGCGCGCCATCACCGAGATGCGCAAATCGATCCAGGCCTTCGTGTTGCGGCTGCCGATCGGCTATTTCGATTCCACCAAGACCGGCATCCTCATCTCGCGCATCATGACGGACGCCGAGGGCATCCGGAATCTCGTCGGTACGGGGCTGGTGCAGCTGGTCGGCGGTCTGGTCACGGCGACGATCGCGCTGGGCGTGCTGTTCTGGCTCAATTGGCAGTTGACCTCGATCTCGATCCTGGTGCTCGCGCTGTTCGGTGGCGGAATGGCGTTCGCGTTCGCCAAGCTCCGGCCGCTCTTCCGCGATCGTGGCAAGCTCAACGCCGAGGTCACGGGCCGCCTCGCCGAGACACTGGGCGGGATTCGTATCGTCAAGGCGTATCGCTCGGAGCGGGGCGAGCGGCTCGTGTTCGCCCGCGGGGCGCACCGGCTGTTCCGCAACGTCGCGACCACGATGACGGGCGTGTCGGCGCTGGGGGCGTTCGCGACGCTCGTGATCGGGGCGATCGGCGTCATGATGATCCTGGTAGGCGGCCGCGCCATCCTCGGCGGCACGATGACGCTGGGCGAATTCGTGATGTACATCTTTTTCGTGGGACTGGTCGCGGCGCCGCTGATCGGGATCGCGTCGATCGGCACGCAGATCACCGAGGCCTTCGCCGGACTCGATCGTATTCATGAGCTGCGCCGCATGACGACTGAGGATGCCGAGGACGCGCACAAGGCGCCGCTGCGCACCATCCGAGGCGACGTCGCGTTCGAGCATGTCACCTTCTCCTACAAGCCGGGCGTACCGGTGCTCAAGGACGTCTCGTTCAAGGCCCGCGCCGGCTCCACCACGGCGCTTGTCGGGTCTTCCGGATCGGGCAAGAGCACCCTGATGGGCCTCGTGCTGGCGTTCAACCGGCCGGAGCAGGGGCGCGTGCTCGTGGATGGGCGCGATCTCGACACCGTGCCGTTGGGCGACTACCGCACGCAGCTCGGCGTGGTGCTGCAGGACAACTTCCTGTTCGACGGGACGATCGCGGAGAACATCGCGTTCGCGCGCCCGCACGCGTCGCGGTCGGAGATCGAAGCGGTCGCGCGCATCGCGCACTGCGACGAGTTCGTCGAGCAGTTCGACGAGAAGTACGACGCTGTGGTCGGGGAGCGCGGGGTGAAATTGTCGGGCGGCCAGCGCCAGCGGATCTCGATCGCGCGCGCGGTGCTCGCCGATCCGCGTATTCTGGTGCTCGACGAGGCGACCTCGAGTCTCGATTCGGAGAGCGAAGGCAAGATTCAGGACGGGCTGCGCGCGCTGCGCCGTGGCCGCACGACGTTCGTGATCGCGCACCGGTTGTCGACGATTCGCAGCGCGGATCAGATTCTCGTGCTCGAGGGCGGGGAAATCGTGGAGCGCGGCACGCACGAGGAGTTGCTGGAAGCCAACGGGCGCTATAAGCAGCTGTATGACAAGCAATACAATTTCGAGAAAGATCGGTTCATCAATCCTGGTGAGGACTTCACGCCGGAGCCGGAGCAAGTGGCGGTGCCGCCGGTGGGGCCGGCGGGCCGGCTCTAGCCGCTCAGGCACAAGTCTCGAGCCCCAAGCATAGTGCAAGACGCCACGTTGCAAGTGGTTTCAAGATTGAAGTGCAAGCAGCAAGGAAAGGCTCCAGAGGGCGAGAATCTGATGCCGGCGGACGATGTTGTCCCCGGCATTGTTCGTTGTGAGCCACTTCAAGAATCTCAAGGCTTGGCAACACGCGCGCGCCCTCGCTCTGCTTTCCAAGCCGTTAATCGACCGCCTGCCGACGTGTGAGCGAAGCGGCCTCGCAGATCAGTGGCGGCGCGCCGCTTCCAGTGTCGTCCTGAACATTGCCGAGGGCGCGAGCCGGCGTGGCGCGAAGGAGTTTCGAAAGCACCTCGACATCGCACGATCTTCACTCGACGAAGTCGAGGCAATTATCGATCTGGCGGTAGGGCTCCAGTACTTTTCTCGAGATGAAGTTGTCAAGGTCAGCGCGGTGCGAGACGAGTGTGGCCGGACGGTATTCGGATTGATCCGGAAGTTGGGTATCCCTGTGAACTCGTAGCTTGCACTTGTAGCCACTTGCAACTTGGCGTTTTGTACTTCACTTGGCGCTTGTTACGTGGAGCTGGGAGCCCACGTAGCGGTATGAAAGTGTTCCGACCGCGGCGCCAACTTCCCCTTTCCCGCAGCGTAGTCCTTCCAACTTGTCACCGGGTAGTCATTCGGCACTTGCCGCATCGTAATGCAATCCTGCACCGGGCATACCACCGCGCACAGATTGCACCCCACGCACGCTTCCTCGATGATCTCCACTACCGGACCACTTTTCCCGTTTCCCGTTTCCCCTCGTTCGAGGCGCCGGATCGCCTGATGGGCGCCGTCTTCACATGCGGTCCAGCACAGCTCGCACTTGATGCATTTGCTCTGATCGATGTGCGCCAACAGATGATAGTTGAGATCCAGCTCCTCCCACTTGGTCACGCGCGGCAGCGCCCGGCCCCGGATCGCATCCAGGGTGGCGAAGCCGCGCTCGTCCATCCAGTTCGACAGCCCGTCGATCAAGTCCTCCACGATCCGGAAGCCGTAGTGCATGACCGCCGTGCACACCTGCAGCGTGCCCGCGCCGAGCGCGATGAATTCCGCCGCGTCGTGCCAGCTGGCAATGCCGCCGATGCCCGAGACGGGAATAGTCACGCTCGGGTCGCCGACGACCGCGGACACCAGATGCAGCGCGATCGGCTTCACCGCCGGTCCGCAATAGCCGCCATGGCTCGATTTGCCCGCGACGGAGGGCTGTGGCTCGAACGTCGTCAGGTCGACGCCCACGATCGAGTTGATCGTGTTGATGAGCGACAGCGCGTCGGCGCCGCCTGTGACCGCGGCGCGCGCGATGTAGGTGATGTCGGTAACGTTGGGCGTGAGCTTCACGATCACGGGAATCGTGGCGACTTCCTTGACCCACTCCACGATCTGGCAGGTGTAATCGGGCACTTGGCCGACCGCGCTCCCCATGCCGCGCTCGCTCATCCCGTGGGGGCAGCCGAAATTCAGCTCGATGCCGTCCGCGCCGGTGTCCTGCGTCCGCCGCACCATCTCGTGCCACGATGCACGCTTCGACTCGACCATCAGCGATGCGATGATCGCGTGCGCCGGATAGTTGCGCTTCACCTCGGCGATCTCCGCGAGGTTCTCGGCGATCGGCCGGTCGCTGATCAGCTCGATGTTGTTGAGCCCCATCATGCGCGTCTGACCCAGATCCACCGATCCGTACCGCGAAAACACGTTGATGATCGGCTCGCCGATCGTCTTCCAGACCGCGCCGCCCCAGCCGGCGTCGAAGGCGCGCGCGACCTGCCCGTACGTGTTGGTCGGCGGGCCCGACGCGAGCCAGAAAGGATTGGGACTCGTGATGCCGGCGAAATTCGTGGTCAGATCAGCCATTGCGCAGCCTTTCATGGATGCGTTTCGCGGCGGCGACGCCTTCCGCGGCGGCGTTGACGATCTCCGCGCCGCCGTTCGCGCAGTCTCCACCGATGAATATTTTGGGATGGTCCGCCGGCCAGGTCAGCTCGGTCCGCGCCTCCTGGC
>JBHEMG010000203.1:0-3891 GCA_046262715.1 Gemmatimonadales bacterium | reverse complement strand
CACGGCGACATTCGTGATCTCGAGTTGACGCAGGCGTTGCTACAGGGTCGCTCGACCCCGCCGCCCGATGCGGTCGTGCACCTTGCGGCGGAGTCACACGTCGACCGTTCCATCATGGGCCCGGCCGTGTTCGTGGACACGAACGTGAAAGGCACGTTGACGCTGCTCGAGGCCACTCGCGCGGAGTTGGCGGCGCGGCCCAGGCCGTTCCGGTTTCTCCACGTCAGCACGGACGAGGTCTACGGATCGCTCGGGCCCACCGATCCGCCGTTCACCGAGCTGACCCCGCTCGCCGCCAACAGCCCCTACGCCGCCAGCAAGGCGTCGTCGGACCTGCTCGTGCGCGCGTACGTCGAGACGTTCGGTATCCCTGCGCTGATCACGCGCTGCTCCAACAACTACGGTCCGTACCAGTTTCCCGAGAAGCTCATTCCGCTCATGATCACGCGCGCGCTGCGCGACGAGCCGTTGCCGGTCTACGGCGATGGGCGGAACGTGCGCGACTGGCTGTACGTGGAGGATCATGCGGAAGCGCTCTGGCGCGTGTTGACCGGTGGAGTCGTGGGGACGGTCTACAACATCGGCGGCGAGAACCAGATAGCGAACATCGACCTGGTGCGACGGCTGCTGGCGTTGCTCGGCAAGCCGGAGTCCCTGATCCAGTTCGTGACCGATCGCCCGGGCCACGACCGCCGTTACGCGATGAACGCCGGGCGGCTTCGCGCGACGCTCGGTTGGGCGCCCCCGCCCCACCGCGATTTCGCGGCGGGACTCGCGGCCACGGTCGAGTGGTACTTGTCGCACCGCACGTGGTGGGAGCGGGTGTTGAGCGAGGCCTACCGCACCGCGGCGGCCATGTATCTCGTCGAACGCTGACCGTGCGCGTTTTGGTCGTCGGGGCGGGAGGGTTGGTAGGCACGGCCTTCCAGGCGGCTGCTCCTTCCTCTATAGAGCTGGTTCCGCTGTTGCACGCGGATCTCGCAATTGACGACGCTCGCGCCGTGGCGTCGGTCGTCGCGCGCGAGCGCCCTGACTGGATCATCAACTGCGCCGCGTACACGCAGGTGGATCGGGCCGAGAGCGAGCCCGAGATCGCCGAGCGGGTGAACGCGAGGGGGCCGGCGAACCTCGCGCACGCGGCCCGCGACAGTGGCGCGCGCCTGCTGCACCTCGGCAGCGATTACGTCTTCGACGGCAAGGCGCTGCGCCCGTATCGCGAGGACGACGCGGTTGCGCCTCTCAGCGTGTACGGCCGGACCAAGCTCGCCGGCGAGGAGGTACTCCGGGAGATTTTGCCCGACGGCCATCTCATCGTCCGCAGCCAGTGGTTATTCGGGCAGGGTGGGCCGAATTTCGTCGCCACGATTGTGCGCCTCGCGCGCGAGCGCCAGGAGCTCAAGGTCGTCAACGATCAACATGGCTGCCCGACCTCCAGCGCCGATCTGGGGGCCGCGCTCTGGAAGCTGATCGCCGTTGGCGCGCGTGGGACGGTGCACTGCGCCAACGAAGGCGTCGCGACCTGGTACGATCTCGCGTGCGCCGCCGTTGCCGCCGCCGGCCTGACCACCACGGTGCTGCCATGCTCCACGGCCGAGATGCCCCGCCCCGCCTACCGGCCGCCGTTCAGCGCGCTCGATTGCACGCGTTATAGCGCGCTCGTGGGCGCGCCGTTGCGCCATTGGACCGAGCCGCTGCGCGAATACGTGCAGAACACCTTGACGTTGCTCAGTTAGAACGCAGCTTTCGCGACAAATGATGAAGCTGCTTGCAATTGCGGCGCTGGGCGCTGTCGCGCTGGGCGCACTGAGTCCGGCGCGTTCGCTCGCGCAGGTACCAAATCGACCGGCTGCCCCCCTCGGAATCCCGACGGGCATGACGCCGGACCAGCTGGCGCAGCTGCTGCAACAGAATCCCCAGCTCGGCAATCAGATTCGCCAGCAATTGCAGCAGTCGGGCCTCACGCTCGATCAAATTCACGACCAACTGACGGCGAGCGGGTATCCGCCGGACCTGCTCGATCAGTTTTTCACGTCCACGCAGGAAGGACAGAGCCCCTCACCGGTGGGCTCTCAGGAAGCGGCGGCATTGCAGGCCCTCGGCATCATCACGCCGAGAATGACCGCTACCTGGCTCCAGGCAGACACGGGCGTGATTCGCTCGCGCGCGTTTCCGATCTCCCCAGCGGCACTCGCGACTGGCAATTATGTGTTTGGCGTCGATGTGTTCGCGCGGTCCACGAGTCAGGTGCTACCGGTCGTGAGCGGCCCGGTGCCGCCCGATTACAAGTTTGGCCCGGGCGATCAGCTCGTGCTCATTCTCACGGGCGGTATCCAGCACACCTACGTCCTTTCCGTGACGCGCGAAGGATTCGTCTTGATCCCGGAAGTCGGGCAAGTCTTCGTCTCGAACCTCACCCTCGATCAGTTGCGCGGCGTGCTGTTCGACCGGCTGAGCCGAGTGTACTCCCGGCTCGGCCACGGCCCGAACGCCAGCATCCGGTTCGATATCGCGGTCGCGAACGTCCGGGTCAACCAGATTTCGGTCGTCGGCGAAGTTCTGCAGCCGGGGGCGTACAGCGTTAGCGCGCTCGGCACAGTGCTCACCGCGCTCTACGCGGCCGGCGGCGTCACTGAGCGCGCCAACATGCGGCGGATCGAGATTCGCCGGCAGGGGCGGCCGTTCGCGTCGCTCGATCTGTACGACTACCTGCTGCGGGGCAATACGCGGAGCGATGTCCGTCTGGAATCGGGCGACGTCTTATTCGTGCCGCTGCACGGGCGTCGCGTGCAGGTCACGGGCGCGGTGCTCCGTCCCGCTATTTACGAGCTGGCTGAAGGCGAGACGCTGAGCGATGTCCTGCGCGCCTCGGGCGGATTTCGCCCCAACGCCCTGCTCGAGCGTCTGACGGTGTACCGCATCCTGCCGCCCGCGGCGCGCAAACCTGGCCCCGTGCCGCGCGCCGCCGTGAGCGTCCCACTGACGGCTGCTGCCCCGCGCCTCACCGCATCGAGCGACGACCCGCCGGCGTCCGATCCGGCGGACAGCAGCATCAGCGGCGTCTCGGTGCCCGCACTCGCACTCGAGACGGGCGACTCGGTCGTCGTGGACTCCATCGGTCCGCTCGACGCGGGCTTGTACGTGGAAATCGGTGGCATGGTGCAAAAGCCCGGCCGCTATCCCTGGCAGGATGGGATGACATTGCGGGATCTGGTTCGGCTGGCCGGCGGTCCGACGATCGGGGCATACCTCAAGGATGTGGAGATCGCCCGCTTGCCGGCAGAGCGTACCCAGGGGCAGTTGGCGGCCACCGTCCGAGTGCCGGTCGACTCGACGTATCTCTTCGAGCGCGATGGCGGCGGCCGCTACATCGGGCCAGCGGGGCTCGCCTTTCCGGCTCCGGGAGCGCCCGAAGTGCCGCTCGCCGCGTTCGACAACGTGCAAATCCTGAGGCAGCCCGACTTCGAGCTGCAGCGCACGGTGTTCATCGGTGGCGAAGTACGGTTTCCGGGGACGTACGCGCTGCGCTCCAAGAGTGACCGGCTCCTCGATCTGATCGAGCGGGCAGGCGGCGTGACGCCGCAAGCCTATTCCAATGGCATCCGGTTTCATCGCGCGAACGGCGCCGGGGGGGGGGCGCGTCGCGATCGACTTGCCGCACCTGCTGAAAAATCGCCGCGGCAAGGACAACCTGTTACTCGTCGCCGGCGATTCCATCGTCATTCCGGCGTACGTGTCGACGGTACAGGTGCAGGGACAAGTGAACTCCCCCGGCAGCGTCACCTATGTCGAGGGTGCGGGGCTCGATTATTACCTGGATGCCGCGGGTGGCCTTTCGTTTAAAGCAGACAAGCGGCGGGTCTACGTCGAACAGCCGAACGGGAACGTACGGGC
>JBHEMG010000202.1:0-3737 GCA_046262715.1 Gemmatimonadales bacterium | reverse complement strand
ATCGACCAGGGCCGGCGACATCCCATGCGTGAGCAGGGCATCCTTGTACTGCGTCGCCTTCCCCAGCATCCCGCGCGCCGCCTCGATCAATGCCTGGTCACTGGCATTGCTGGGCGGCAGCCGGAACTGATCCGCCAGCTGGGTGTCCTCCACCGCGGCGACTTCGCCCACTGCCCGCAAATACAGGAGCAGTTTGCTCTGCAGCTCGCGCCGGAGTTTCGTGCGGTCCTCGCTGGCCGCGCGCGCCACCGCCAGACCGGCCCGCTGTTGCGCGCCCAGCAGCTCGGCGCGTTGAATCATGTCCTCGAGCTTCGTCAGCACGAGGCCCTCGTCCACCACATCTGTCTTGTGGGCCCGGAGGAAATCGCGGACCCGCTCGGCCATCTCCAGCCGTCTGCGTAACAAGGCGTTCATAACGCCTCCCTAAGTTCCCCCTCTCAAGAGGCGGAGAGGGGCCCAGGGGGGAAGGACCGATCTCCGGCGAGATCCGTTGTGGATCTCCGTGATCAGTGCCTATGACATAAGTCGTGCCACGAGTTTTGTGCTCAGCCCCCGCGCGCCCCCGCGCGCCATTGTCCCCTGCGGAGGACACTTCTCTCGAATCGCCTCGCGTTTCTTCAAAAACGCCCGCCATTGCTCGACGATCGTTGTCCACTTTTTTAGACACGCCGCACATTTTCCGCGTGTCGGCGGATGCCGACGAACAAATCACATCGTCGCTTCGCGATTTCTTCGCGATGTCCCGCGTGTCGTCGCAGGCACCTCGTCGATCCGCGTGAAATTTCCGCGTAACTACCTAGGGATTTTACGAGGTTGGTAATGCGCTCGGTGCGTCGCGCCCCGCGCTCCGCGACTCGGGCTGCGCTTGCAGTCGGTCGCCGCACCCGCACCGCGGGTCGCCCGACATGTTCATCTGATCGCCGGCCTCGCTCCGCGGGTCGGCGCCCGCGCGCGGTCGGTCGCCCGGCGCGCTCCGTCAATCAGGGGACACGTGTTTCTATAATGACACACCGCACGGCGACAATCCCGGTTGTTTTCCCGCGAAGCCGCCGCTTCTCCTGCCGCCGCTCTTCTGCTTCGAGATCCCCAGCAACTTGATCCTCCACAAAGTCGGGGCGCGCCGCTGGATCGTCGCCATCGCTCAAATTGCTTGCCTGTGCCCGCCGAGCACGCTTACGTTCCCGCCATGACTCCACTGATGACCGCTGACGAGCTGCTGCGCACGAGCATCCCGCACAAGCGCGTCGAGCTCGTGGTGGAGATTCTGTCGCCCCACGATCGGCCCGGCGAAACCCTCGCGAAGGTCGGTGACTGGCTCGAGGGGAGCGCGCAACTCGTCTGGCTGATCGATCCCGAGCGCCGGCTCATGCGCATAAATGTCCAAACCTTGCAGTGCGAGCTGCGGCGCGGTTATACTGAGTAATACTCGGTAATACTGCGAGGTTTCCGTGCCCTACGCCCGCACCGCCATCACGCTGCCCAAGGACGTCCTCGCGGCACTCGACGCGCGCGCCAAACAGCTCGACCAACCGCGCAGCCGAGTCATCGTCGACGCCATCCGGACCTACCTCGGCGCCCCCGGAGTCGTACGGGAACCTGTGCCCGCCTATGGCCCCGATGCTCTTGGCGCTGCCCGCACGGCCCAGCTCGAGCGCGACCTCGCCCGCACGCCCGCCGAGCGACTGACAGCTGCCGAGGCGCTCGGCCGCCTCGCACGGAGCTCGCGGCCCCGGCCAGACACGCGTCGCCCCCGCCAGCAAATCATCGGCTTCGATTCGTACGAGGACTTCTACGAGTGGAAAAAGCAGAATCGCGGATAATCAGCGTGTGCGCCGGCCTGAACCGCGGCCACGCCAAATACCTGGTCATTGGCGGCGTTGCCTGCATCCTCCACGGCTACGCGCGCGCGACCGATGACATCGACATCCTGATTGAGCGCACGGAAGCCAACGCCGCTCGTGTGCTCAAGTCGCTGGCGAAAGTCGGCTATGGATTCGCGCGAGAATGGAGTCCGGAACAGTTACTGAAGAAGCCAATCACCATCATCGGCGACGACCCCCGAGTCGACATTTTCACGGTCGCGTGGAAGGTGAAGTACGAGCATGCCTCGCCCAATGCCAGCACGGTTGCGGTCAATGGAGTTCGGATTCCGCTCATCAGTATCGACGATTTGATCGAAACCAAGCGCACCGGGCGGCTTCAGGACGCGGCTGATATCGAAGCACTCGAGGAAATCAGAAGGCGCGGCAGGTAGCTGCAGCCTTCAGCAACGCAGGGACCGGGATCAGACGACGATTCACCGGATCGACGCCCAGTCCAAACCCCTCGAGCGTGAATGCGCCAAGAATGGGCTCAGTACCAGAGTCGCCAAACACGGCGAGCGTGGGCTGGATACGTTCTCCGATCTTGACCCGCACCCACGCGATCGGATAGCGGACCTCTCGGCCGTCCGCCAGTACGAACACCCGGTCCTCATCGGGCCGCGCGCCAAGACGCTCGAGCACGTCCCGCGGGATCCAACTATATGAGGCGCCGGTGTCCACCAATGCTTCCATAACCTCGAAGCGCTCTCTCCGGACGCTGGCCAGTTGAATGGAGACCCTGAACGTACCCATCCCCAAGTCTGCGCGGCTGTCGTCGCCACCCCGTAACCAGTTCATTGCACTCTCGTCCTCGATTTACGCGCAATCTACGCTCGGCGGGCTAGCTTTGCTCCCATGATGCCCAGCGCGGAGTCACGGGCCTACCGCCGCGTCACCCAGCGCCTCATCCCCTTCCTCTTCTGCTGCTACGGCGCCGCCTACCTCGATCGCGTGAACATCGGCTTCGCCAAGCTGCAAATGCTCAGCGCGCTGCGGTTCAGCGAAACCGTCTACGGCCTCGGCGCCGGCATCTTCTTCATCGGCTACTTCCTCTTCGAAATCCCGAGCAACATCATCCTCCACAAGGTCGGCGCTCGGCGCTGGATCGCGCGCGTCATGCTGACCTGGGGCCTGATCTCCGCGGCGATGGTGTTCGTGAAGACGCCCACGGCGTTCTACATCCTGCGGTTTCTCCTGGGCGTCGCCGAGGCGGGCTTCTTCCCCGGCATCATCCTGTATCTGACCTACTGGTACCCGGCGCCGCGGCGCGCCGGGATCATCGCGCTGTTCATGACCGCCATCCCGATCTCCGGCGTCATCGGCGGACCGCTGTCCGGGTGGATCCTGCACGCCATGACCGGCACGCAGGGGCTCGCGGGCTGGCAGTGGCTCTTCCTGATCGAGGCCATCCCCTCGCTCGCATTCGGCGTGGCGGTGCTCGTCTACTTGGACGATGGGATCGACGGGGCCCGCTGGCTGACGACCGAAGCGAAAGATCTTCTGGCGCGACGCCTTGCCGAGGACCAGCAACACGTCTCGTCGCACGCGCTGCGCGAGGGGTTCACGAACCCCCGCGTCTGGCTGCTCGCGTTCATTTACTTCTGCCTGATCGCAGGGCTCTACGGGGCCAGTTTCTGGATGCCCACGCTGATCGAGCGCTCCGGGGTGAAGGGCCTACTCGCGATCGGGATGCTCACGGTGCTGCCCAACGCCGCCGGCGCAATCGCGATGGTGGCGATCAGCCGCCGCTCCGACGCGGCGCGCGAGCGGCGCTGGCATCTCGTCATTCCCGCCTTTGTCGGCGCCCTGGGCTGGCTGCTGACCGTCCGCTATGGCGCGCACAGCGCCGCTGCCCTCGTCGGCATGTGCCTCGCG
>JBHEMG010000201.1:0-10754 GCA_046262715.1 Gemmatimonadales bacterium | reverse complement strand
GGCAGGCCGAGCTGGAACGCGTAGCGGCTCATCGCCGGATCCTGGATCGCACGGGTCAGCGCCTCGACCGCGACGGCCGGCGGAGCGAAATCGGCATCGCCGGCGCCGACATCGATGACGTCCACGCCCTGCTGAATGAGGCGTCGCTTGATCGCCGGAAGCTCCGCCATGGGATACGTCGGCAGTTGCCCAATGCGTGTGCTAAACGTCGCCATGGCTCGCTTTCTCCTCTCCCTTCTCGTCCGACGACATCTCGAAATCCCCGACTTTGTTTTCGGCGTCGGTCATCCGCGCACACCGGACGTCGAGCATCTGATATTGGGTGGCGAAGGCGTCTTTGAAACGCTCGTAGTCCGCCCGCGTGTGCCAGCGGTCGATCGTCAGATAATGGCCGCGGCGATCGCTTTCACGCCGCAGCTCGGTCCCCGCATATCCCGGGGCGCGGCGGAACAGCTGCTGCCACTCCCCGTCCGGGCCATAGGCGCGTTCAAACGCCTTCACCTGTTCGACTTTGACGTCGAATGACCACACCACCCAGTACACGCCAACAAATCTAGGTCAGGAGACGGGCATGCCGATACTGTGCATGGCAAAGAATTCTTCGAGCTCGCGGCGGACATCCGGCCAATTGCCGATCGCGCGCGTTGCCGGTGGCAAGCCCTCCAGCATGGTCGCGCCATACCGCTTGGTGACCACGCGGCGGTCGAGCAATACGACCGCACCCACATCCGACTTGGTCCGGATCAGCCGCCCGAAGCCCTGTTTCAGCTTGAGTGCGGCGAGTGGGACGAGGTAATGGCTGAACCCGTCCACCCCGGCTTCCGTGAGACGCTCCAAGCGCGCGGCGGTGAGCGGCTCGCTCGGCACTTTGAACGGCAGCTTGGCGAGGATCAGAACGCGCAGCGCCCGGCCCGGTACGTCCACCCCTTCCCAAAAGGAATCGGTGCCGAGCAGAATCGCGGACCCCGCCTCGCGGAAGCGGCGCAACAGCTGATCGCGTTGCCCCTCGCCCTGCACCAGCAGTGGCCAGCGCGCGCCAATGGCCCCCCGCACCGCATCAGCCGCCCGGCGCAACGCGGTGTGACTCGTGAACAGCGCGAAGATCCCGCCGTCGGACGCGTGGGCCAGCTCGAGCAGGACGCGCGCCACCGCGGCGGCGTGGCCCGACTCGTCATCGCGCGGCTCGGGGACATCGGTGGGAATGCCAAAGACACACTGCGCGCCAAAATCGAACGGCGACGGCAACACCTCGCGGACCGTCACGCGCGAGGGCGGCAGCGAGAGTCCCAGCCGCTCTTCGAGGAAAGTGAACTCTCCGCCGGCAGCAAGCGTCGCGCTCGTCAGTACGACGGTTTCGACCCGGTCGAACAGCGATGCTTTCAAGATCGGAGCCATGTCGAGCGGCACCGCGGAGAGCGTCAGGTTGGGCGTGCGTTTGCCGCGCCGTTCCATCCAGCGCACGGCGGGTCCTGCCGGAACCCGAAAGCCGACGGGCTGCAGGGTCGCCTTGAGCCCTTCGGCGGCGCTGTCGAGCCGCCGCACCACACCGCGCAGCTCCCCGATCAAGCGCGTCCGCATCTCGGCGGGATCGTCAATCGACAAGCGGTCGGCGATCGTCTCGACGCCATCGCGCAGCTTGCTGAAGGCGATGAGCAAATTGTCGAGCGCCACGTCGAGGCCCTCACGCCACACGCCGTCCTGCGTGAAGGCGTCGGTGAGACGCAGCACGGGATCGGCGTCGAGGCGGCGGCCCAACCGGCCAAAGAGCTCTTCGGCCCAGCGCCGCGCCGCGACGAGCGCGTCGAGCACCGTGCGGCCGAGCAGATCACGGCTCGCCGATGCCATGAGATCGTCACGCGTTCCCAGCTCCGCGGCGAGCGCCGGAAGTAAACCGCGGCCGTTGCGCTCGAGCCGGCCGAGCAGCCGTTGCACGCCCAGCATGCTGACCTGCGTACCGAGGTGCTGCGCCGCAACGTCCTCGAGATGATGCGCTTCGTCGAGCACCAGGCGGCGGTAGGGCGGCAGCACCGCGGCTTCCTGCCAGTTGTCCGACGCGATGCGGACCGCCAAATCGGACGCGAGCAGGTGATGGTTCACGACGACGACGTCCGCCTCGGCGGCGCGCCGGCGCGCGGCGAACACGAAGCAGCGATCGAAATGCGGGCACTTGAGCCGGGTGCACAGGTCGGACTCAGCCGCGACCGCGTCCCACACATCGCTCGAGGGCTCCTCGACCAGATCGGAGAGGCTGCCGTCCGCGGTGCGCTCCGCCCAGCCGGCGATTGCCTCGAGCTCGGCGCCGCGGCCGTCGTCGAACAACGATTCCTGCCCCGCGCGCGCCTGCTCGAGCCGCGCCAGACACAGATAATTCCGCCAGCCCTTGAGCAGTGCGAAGGTCACGCCGCGCTCGCCGGTCGAGAACGCCCGCGCCAGAATCGGGAGGTCCTTGCCGACGAGCTGCTCCTGCAGATTGATCGTGTTCGTGGAGACGACGGTGCGCTCGCCGTTGGCGCGCGCCCACTCGAGCGCCGGCACGAGATAGGCGAACGATTTGCCGACACCCGTCCCCGCCTCGAGCAGTGCGATGCCGCCGTCGTTGTAGGCGTCCGTGACAAAGGCCGCCATGTCGCGCTGGCCGGGGCGGTCCTCGAACGACGACCGGCCGAGCACGCGCGCGACGGGCCCTGATTCGGTGAGCAGGTTGGCGACGTCGAGCGAGTCGAGACGTGTGAGCGTGCGGGCGCGGGGGCACTCGACCACGACGTAGAGCGTCGAGACGTCATTGTTGACGATGCCGAAACCCACGCCGGCGTCATGCAGCCGCGCAGCGACATGCAGGTCGGGGCCGGAGGGCTCGAGAAAGCCGCTCGGGTGGTTGTGGAGCAGCATCTCGCCTTTTTGCAGCGCGCCGGGCAGCGCGAGCACCGCGTCGACGGTGCCGCGCGCCAGAACGCGCGCGTCCGTGAGCGAGCCGTTAGGATCGGCGCGCACCACGAACGACACTTCGCGCCCGTGGGCCGCGGCGATCTCGTCCTGCAAAAGAGCGCGCGCGGCCGCCGACAGGCGCTCGACGCTCACGTCTTCAACTCGCGCTTTTTCGCTGCAGGAAAGAGGACGTTATTGAGAATCAAGCGGTAGCCAGCCGAGTGCGGGTGTAGCGACAGGTCGGTCGGCGGGTCGCCGATTTGATGTTGGGGGTCTTCGGGATCGTGACCGCCAAAGAACGTCCAGGTCCCTTTCGCCAGATCGCCGTGGATATACTTCACCCAGGGCGCCCCCTCTTCGTCGGCCAGTATCGTCACGCCCGGCTTCAGATGGGTTCGGGTGAACGACGTGGTGAGACCGTAGAAATCCGGGATCACCTGCCGGTGGTTTTGCACCAGCATCGTCGGCACGGGGTCGATCTTGGCGCTGAAGTTGAACAGCTTGAACGCCCCCAGCGGCTGGCGGCGTGATCCGCCGTTCACTTGATGGCCGTCGATGTCGGAGAAGCTGGCGACCAACGGGTTGGGCTCGAGATGTGCGCCGATGAAGGCAAACGCCTGGGGCCAGTCGAGTTTGTCGTCGGCATCGACATCGATGGGCGTGCCGTCCGCGAACGTCGCGGCGATATCCACGTCATGCGCCGCCAGCGCGAGATCGATCGTCTCGGTCGCCGTGCACATCGCGAACAGGAAGCCGCCGTTTCCCACGTACTGATGAATCTTTTCGGCGACGACCTTTTTCAGCGCGGGGACCGTCGAGAAACCGAGCCGGCGGGCCATGTCGCTGTTGCGCTGCACCATGTCGGCGAGCCACGGCATTCCCGAGTAAATCAGGAAGAACTTCGAGTACTGCCCGGTGAAGTCTTCATGGTGGAGATGTAGCCAGTCGTAATCTTTCAGCCCGCCGTTCACGACTTCCGAATCCCAGATCTTGGTGAAGGGGATCCCGGCATACTGGAGGGCCATCGTCACCGCGTCATCCCACGGAGCGGCGTTGGGCGGCGCATACACGGCCACTTTCGGCGCCTTCTCGAGCGGGACGGCGTCCATGTTGCTGGCCTCGATCTCCCCGCGGATCGCCGTGATGGCGCTGTCCACCTGCTCCGAATGTACGCCGTTGAGCGCGGCGTCGCGCCGCAGTGCCTCGAGATCGGGAATCAGGAACGCGCCCCCGCGGTAGTTGAGCAGCCATTCCGCCTTGAGGCCGGCTTGAATGGCGCGATAGGCGAGCCCGTACGCCTTGAGATGGTCGGTCTGGGCGTCGTCCATGGGGATCAACAGCGACGGGCTGCTGGGCAGCAGGGCGGATGGGCGGACGTGAGCACCGGTCCACAGTCCGACCGCCCACCCGCCCATCCGCCCGACGAAGTCTCGCCGCTTCATGATTTGGGAATCGCTCCCCGCGCGCGCTCCAAGACCCGACGGGCCTCCGGGACGAAGGCGCTGTTGGGGTAGGTCAAGATCAAATGTTCGAGGCGCGGGATCGCTTCCGACGAGCGGCCGTTGCGCACGAGCAGGCGGGCCCACTCGAGCTCCGCGGCGGGCGGCGCGGCGCCGTCTCCGCCGGCGCGGACGACTTCGTCGAATAATGCGATCGCTGTCGCCTCCTGCTCGTCGCCCTTCTGCGCGGCTATCTGGCCCGCGAGCACCAGCACTTCGAGCCGTCCACCCTGCACCGCGAGCTTCGCGGCGGCGCGACGCAGCGCGCCGATCGCCGCGACGGAATCGCCGCGTGCCAGGGTGAGCAGCGCCGCTCCAAGCTCGGGACTCGATTCCGGTTGAATGCGCTGCAGCAAGGCCATCATCTCGGTGCGCTCGGTGGCGGCGGCCCGGTCGGACCCGTACGGTCCGGCGGTCCGGAACGCCTCCATGGCGCCTTTCAGATTACCGCGATACAGCGCGATCCACCCCCGCTCGGCGATGGCCGTGACACTGGAGTCATCGCCCAGCGCTGCGTCTGCGCGATCCAGCTCGCCACGCGCGATCCGCGCATGGGCCAGCGCGAGCCGCAGCGTTTCGCGGTCGTCCGCCGTGAGCCCGCCATGCCCGGACAGGCGTTGCTCCGCGAGGTCGAGCTGGCCGTCGGCGATCAACAGCTGTACGAGCGATGCCAGGGCGATCCCGCTCGCGTCAGGATGCCCCTCGAGCACGCGGCGCGCGGCCGCGCGGTCTCCGCCCTCGAGCAGCTCGCGCACCGCCTCCGCGCGCGCGCGCTCCGCCAGCGGCGCGGGCACGAGATTCGCCCACCGATCGAGCGCCAGCCCGCGCACGCGATGGCCCTCGGGCGTCGACACCGCGCCCGCGAGATCGGCGAAGCGCCGCGCGGCGCCCTGGGCATCGGCGTCACCCGCGGCAAGCGTCGGTTCGAGCGCGGCCCACGCGGCGGTGGGCTCGCCCCAGGCAAGCAGCAACTCAGCGCCGACGCGCTTGGCCCGCGCGGGCGCGTCGGGCGCGGTCAGCACCTTCGTGACCCGATCGCGCGCCTGCGCCGGCGCGTCCGAGAGTTGGCTGGCGGCATTTGGCACGACGTCTGTCGAGCGCAGAACCGCGCGCGCCCACTCATTCGCCGCCGCGTCCCAATTGCCGGCACGCTGCTCGAGCTCGGCCAGCTCGATCGCCAGCGTGCCGTCGCCCCCCAACGCGTTGCGGCCCGCCATGTAGGCGCGGCGGGCTTCGTCCCACATGCGGTGATCGGCGAGCGCGAGTCCCCACTCGCGATACGGCGCGTCGCTCTGCGGCGCGCTCGCGGCCCAGCGGCGCGCCACCGATTCCAGCGAATCGGGCTCGTTCAGCGCGGCATACACGCGGAGCTCGAGACTGCGTAACACCGGGCTTTCGGGTGAGCGGCCGCGAGCGCGTTGCACGAGCGGCAGTAACTCGGACATGCGGTTCAACACGAAGAGCGTTCGTTCGAGGCCGAGCAGCGCGGGTACGTTCACGGGGTCGGATCGGACGGTCGTCATGTACATCGCCGCAGCGTCGGCGTAGCGGCCGGCCCGCTCTAACTCGAACCCGGGACCGATAGCTTGGCCCCGGGCGAGCGCCGGCACGGCAACGAGCAGACTTAACGCGAGCTTAAGGCTTTTTTTCATTCAGGTGCCGGAAGTATTCGAGCACCAAGCGGCGCTGCTCCGGGGTGAGGCCGGAGAGCTCTTCCCACGTGGGGTACCGGACCTTTGGCCCGCTTCCCGACGCTCCGGGAATCCAGGCGCCGGGAATATGAATGCTGTCCCCGGTCGCCGCGTGACTGATGCGGTCTTTCTGCTCGTCCGGCTCGTCACCCGAGAGACTGCGCCCGGCGTCGAGTAGCTTGCGGTAGAGGCGCTCCTGCCGCTCGACCGTGCGGCGGTCCAGCCGTCCCGATTCGAGCTGGCGCGCCAGCTCGCGCGCTTCCTGGGCGAGTGCACCCGCGGCGCTGGCATCGCCGCCCGCCTGCAGCCGTTCGAGCTGCTCGGCGAGCTGGCGCTGGCGGCCGGCGAGGTCGCGCAGGCGCTGCATCACCGCGTCACCGCCCGGCGCCATCATCGGCAGCAACCCCTGCGCGTCTCCGTTCATGCCCTGTTGCTGCTGCGCCATGCGCGCCATCTGCTCCAGCGCCTCCTGGAACCCGGACCCCGATTGCGCGCCGGCGACCTGTTGCGCCGTGCGCACGAGCGCGTGCGCCGTCGCATTGAGTGCATCGAGCGCCTGCTCGGCGAACGGCGCCGCCGTCGCGGGATTGGGATCGCCCTGCTCGAGCTGCTCGCGCGCCTGCTTCATCTGATTTTGCGCGAAGCCGAGCGCGGCCTCGAGCTGCGGCGATACGAGGGCGTGCCGCCCCGCGGCTTGGCCGATCTGCTGCTCGATGGAGCGAGTGCCCTCTTCGATCGACGCCTGACGGCCGCGCGTCGCGGCGCCCGCCTCCCCGTCCCGCAGCTCATTGGCAACCTCTTCCTGCCGGCGCGCGAGTGCGGCGGTCTCGGATAGCGCCCGATTCAGCGCGTCGAGCGTTTCTTGCCGCCACGCGCCCGCGAGCGAATCGCGCCGCTGCCGTAGCTGGTCGGGCAACTGCGCGAGCGAGTCGGCTGCTTCCTGCCCAGCTTGACGCGCGCCGTGTGAATCGCGCTGGCTGGCCGCATCGGCGGCTTCCTGCATCGCGCCCTGCGCCCGGCGCGCGGCAGCCTGCGGACGCTGCAATGGGACCATCTGGCCCGCACGCTCCACGCCGCGCGCGAGCGAGTCGGTCGCCGTGGCGAGGTCGCGCTCCGCGGCGGCCGCTGAGGAATCGGCGTGTGCGGCGTCGTTCTTTGCCCAATCCGCTTGCCGGCGCTGCAGGTCCTCGGCGTCTTTGGCGAGCGATGCCAGCTCGCCCTCCGTCGCCGCGCGCTGGAACAGCTCCTGGCTGCGCTCGAGCTTACGGCGGAGCTGCTGCTGGGCTTCGGCGAGGTGCTGCAATGCCTGGCGCGTCGCCTCCGGATCGAGACGCGTGAGCGCGTCCTGCAGCTCGCGGAGCCGCTGCTCCATTTCCGGGGTCAGCGCACGCTGCAGCAGCTCCTGCACCTGGCGCAGGCGGGTCTGAAACGCGGTGTCGTCCACCCCGGCCGCCTTTGCCGCGCGCGCGATCTCGTCCACCGCCTGCGCGAGCTCCTGCACGCGCTGCGACATCGCCGCCTGGTCGCGTGCGATTTCTTCCGCCCGTTGGGTGGATTGGAACGACATCGCGCCGTTCTGTTGACCGCCGGACTGGCCGTCCGGCCGTGCAGCAACACGGCCGTCGGAGTCCCGGCTGCGCTCCTGCGCGAGGTCGCGCGTGCGATCGCCTAGCTCCCGCTGCGCTGCTGTGACGGACTCCGCTGCCTGCGCCACATCCCGCGCCGCGGCGCGCGCCTCGGCGCGCAACTCCTCCATGCTGGGAAGCCGCAGCGCGATCTCCGCGCTGCGCCCCCGATGCGGCGTTGGCGCATTGTCCGTCGCCTCGACATACAGTCGCAGCGTGTCGCCCGGCAGCAGACTGCGTTGCTCGGCATCGAGCCGCCCTTGCACGATGGCGCGATCACCCGGGTTCGCGCCGACGTCGAGCGACTCGCGCACCGCTTCGCCCACGCGCCCGGTGCGACTCACGCGCCAGCTCACGAGGGTCAGTCCGCCGATACCGTGGTCGTCACGCACATCGACAACCAGCTGCTGATGCAGCGAAATCGGCAGGGTCGTATCGTGCGCCGGGACCGGCAACGACACGACCGGCGCAGAATCGGGCACGAGCAAGAGATGAAGCTCCGGTGCGGCGCCTTCGAGCGGCGACCCGTCCGCGCTCAATGCCTGTAGACGCCAGGTCCCCCCGGCCGCCGGCATGAAGCGGCCGTCGATCCGGACCCCCTCGACGTGCAATCGCTCACTCCGCGAGTCGAGCGTCCAGGCGGCGCTCGCCAGCGGCACACTGGCGGCGCCGCTCGTCACAATCGACGTGCCGACGGGCAGCGGGATGACATCGGGACCGACCAGGAGCGGCTCGTCGGATCGTCCGAGATATGAAGGAAAGCGCGCGGTGAGGCCGAGATCGGCCAGAAACGCCGGCAATGCCACGGCCACCTTCACTTCCCCGCTCCGCCTGACACCGCTCGAAGCGCGGAGAAAGAGATCCGACTCGATCGGTCCGACATGCTGAATGACGTGGCCGTTGGCATCGAGCGACAGCAGCGTCGCCTTCCACGGCTCGCCGGAGCCGCGCATCCAGAGCGTCACGCGCTCGGCACCGGGAACGGTGATCGTCGCGGTCACGCTGCCGCCGCGCCGCACGGTCTGCTGATCTACGATCAGCCGCACCGGCGCGCGGGCATCGCGCCATGTTCGTACGGGGTGCCAGAACGCGGCGGCCCGCCCGGACGCGGGGGAGCCGGAGAAAAAGAGGAAGACCCCGGTGAGGGCGGCTCCTGCTCCCGCAAAGACCCGCCGGCGCGTGGTGCGCCGCATGTCGCCGTCCACTCCGGGGGCCGCGAACGAGACGATTGCTGCGGCGCGCGTATCAGCGGCGAGCAGCAGCGCGGCGCTCGATCCCGTCCCCGTTCCAGCCGTCGGGCTCACGACGCCCACAATGCTGCCGGCGCGGCGTCCAGCAGCCGATTCGATCATCCGGCCCAGCGCCGGGTCTGTGGCCTCGCTGCGCGCGCGGCTCACCGCCCACAGCGCGGCCCCGGCGCTGGCGACGATCAGGAGCCAGGCTAGCGTTACGCCCGGAACTGCCGGCGCGAGCGCCAGGCCAAGCGAGGCCGCCGCCAGCGCCGCCCCGACCCAACCCAGCATGACGGCAAAGGCGCGCGCCCGGGCATGCGGGGCCCCCAGCCGACGCAGCTGCCGGGCCGTTTCTGTCATTGCGAGCCGCTCACCGCGTACGTGAAGAGATTCACGCCCATCCGCAATGCCGCCTCATGCAGCTCAGGAGGATCATGATGAACGTCGGGATCTTCCCATCCGTCCCCGAGGTCCGACTGGTAGGAGTAGTATACGACGAGCCGGTCTCCCAAAAAAATGCCGAAGCCCTGCGCGGGGAGGCCGTCATGCTCGTGAATCTTGGGAATGCCTTTCGGGAAGGCGTAGACCAGGTTGTAGATCGGATGCGTCAACGGCACTTCAACCAGCGGGTGGTCGGGGAACACGCGCGCGATTTCGCGCCGGAAGGAAGCGTTCATCCCGTAATTGTCATCCGCGTGCAGGAAGCCGCCCTGCTCCAGGAAACGGCGCAGATTGCGGATTTCGACGTCGGAAAAATGGACGTTGCCGTGGCCTGTCATATAGATGTAGGGGACGTCCCACAGCTCGGGTCCCGTCAGCGTGACCACCCGCTCGCGTTCGGCGACGCCCAGCATCGTCCGCTCGCGCAGGGCAGTCAGCAGGTTCGGCAGGCTCGACGGATTCGCGTACCAGTCCCCGCCGCCGTCGTAGTGAAGGCGGCCGATGGTGAGAGAGGCGGCGGGCTGATGGACAGTTGAGCGGATGGGCAGCAACAGCAGCGCCGCTGCCAAGATCCGCCCATCCGCCCGTCGGCCCATCCGCCCATCAATTCTCATAGCTCACTCACCAATCTGTACGCCGTATTCCGTGAAATTCCGGTCTCTTCCGCCAACCGCTGCGCGACATCCTTCCGCGAGAGTCCTTCCGCCAGAAGTGTCTTGGCGCGCTCGGCCGGATCGGGCGGCGGCGCCTCGACGTACTCCTTGCCCGTTCCGGCAATCACTACTGTAACCTCTCCCCGGATGGGCGCCTCTGCATAGTGCTCTGACAATTCCTGCAACGTCCCCGAACGCGTCTCTTCGAAGACCTTGGTCAGCTCCCGAGAGACGCTGGCGTGCCGGTCGGGACCACACGCTTCTGATAGATCGGCGAGCAGTTGCGCGACCCGGTTCGGCGCCTCGAAGACCACGACCGTCCATTCGCTGCGGGCGGCAGTCTCGAGGAAACGGCGGCGGTCACTCCCTTTGCGGGGCAGAAATCCGAGAAACAGGTAGCGGTCGCCGCTGATCCCCGACACCGACAGGCTGGCCGCGACGGCGCTGGGCCCCGGAATCGTCACAACCTGAAAGCCGCGTTCCCTCGCTTCGGCGACGAGGGCCACGCCCGGATCGCTGATCGCCGGCGTGCCGGCGTCGGTGATGAGCGCGACATCCCTTCCTTCTGTAAGGATGCGCAGAATGCGCTCCAGGGCGCGATCCGGAGAGTGCGCGTGAAAGCTGACCAGCTCGGCGCGGGAGCCGGCGTGCGTCAGGAGCGGTCTGGAGTGGCGGGTGTCTTCGGCGG
>JBHEMG010000200.1:0-15519 GCA_046262715.1 Gemmatimonadales bacterium | reverse complement strand
ATCCAGCCACCCGCCACAGTGGAGGGGAACACCACCGCGTCGCCGAGCGGCTCGGCGACGGTGCTGGACGCGAGCTTGCCGGCGCGCAGCCGCCACCCAGGAGCCGCGGCAACAGCGCGCTCCAACACGATCGTATCGCCTACCGTGGGTTGCGAGGGGGTGGCCACCCATCCACTGCCCTGGACGACCAGAAGGAAGAGGGCGGCACTGATCATCGACTCAACCGCCGCGCCCGCTCGGCAAACGCGCGGCGCAGGGGCACTCCATACGGAACTGTGGTCCGCAGGGCGACGCGGTCGACGCCAGCCTGGACGAGCTTGCGGGTCCGCTCTTGCTGCATGCGCTCGGCCGCGACACGGATGCGCGTGCGGGTTGGCGCGTGGCTCGTGTCCACCAGCAGACGCTGCCCCGACTCGGCGTCCTCAAGCTCGACCCACCCCGCATCCGGCAGATCGTATTCGCGGGGATCATCGATCGTAATCGCGACGACTTCGTGCCGAGCCGCGAGCTGGCCCAATGGCTCTTCCCATCCTTCCGCCCGGAAATCGGACAGGACCACGACGATTGCGCGGTGCCGCAGCAGTTTCGTGGCGTAGCGCATCGCGCCGGCCAAGTTGGTGCCCTTCCCCTTGGGACTGAAGGCGACGAGGTCGCGGATCACGCGCAGCGCATGCGCGCGCCCCTTCGCCGGCCGGACCACGAGCTCCGGACGGTCGGCGAACAGCAGCGCGCCAACGCGGTCGTTGTGGCGCGCCGCGGCAAGCGCGAGGACGGAGGCCACTTCGACGGCCAGGCCGGCTTTGGTATAGGGACGTCCGAAATGCAGCGAGCCCGATTGATCGACGATCAGGAGCAGCGTGATCTCGCGCTCTTCCATGAACGTCTTCACGAACGGGTGTCCCATACGGGCGGAGACGTTCCAATCGATCGCGCGGAAATCATCGCCCTGCTGGTAGGCACGCACCTCCGCGAACTCGATGCCCTGGCCGCGGAAGACCGAGCGGTATTCGCCCGTGAACAGCGTATTGACGAGGCTGCGCGTCCGGAGCTCGATCCCCTTGACCTGCCGGAGAACGTCCCGGGTGATCATGGGACTCCCACGGCCTCCAGGATGCGCGCGATCACCTGGTCGGCATCGACGTCTTCGGCTTCGGCTTCGAACGTGAGTAGCACGCGGTGGCGCAGAACGTCGAACGCCATCGCTTTCACGTCTTCCGGCACGACGAAGGCGCGCCCCCGCAGATATGCGTGCGCGCGCGCGGCCTGCGCGAGGTAGATCGAGGCGCGCGGCGAGGCGCCGAACGCAATCAGCGACTTCAGCTCCGCCAGGCCGACGTTCTGCGGCTCGCGCGTCGCGCGCACCGCATCGACGATGTAGTCGACCACCTTCTGATCCATGAACAGCTCGGCAATCGCGCTGCGCGCGGCGAGAATGTCGTCAGCTTCGGCGATGCGCTGCACCTCGATCGGGCGACCTGAGGCCATGCGCCCGACGATCTCCTTTTCCGCATCGCGCGTCGGATAGCCGACGCGCACCTTCAGCATGAAGCGGTCGAGCTGCGCTTCCGGCAGCGGATAGGTTCCTTCGTGCTCAATCGGGTTTTGCGTGGCGAGCACCAGAAACGGCTCGCCAAGGAAGAACGTCTCGCCGCCAATCGTCACTTGCTTTTCCTGCATCGCCTCGAGCAGCGCCGACTGCACCTTGGCCGGCGCGCGGTTGATTTCGTCGGCCAGCACCAGGTTGGCGAAGAGCGGGCCCTTTTTGGGATAGAACTCCTGCGTGCGCTGATCGTACACCATCGTGCCGACGACGTCGGCGGGCAGCAGATCGGGCGTGAACTGGATGCGCGAAAAGCTGATGCGCAAGCATTCCGCCACGGTGCGCACCGCGAGCGTCTTCGCGAGTCCGGGCACGCCCTCCAGGAGGATGTGGCCGCCCGTGAGCAGGCCGATGAGCAGCCGCTCCACCATGACCTCTTGGCCCACCACGCGCTTGCCGACTTCCCGCGTGATCGTCTGCGCCAGGGCCGCGTCGTTGGTCTTCACCGCGTGCGTCGTCATCGGATCGATGCCTCTGCTGCCCGCTTCACCGTCGGCTCCTTGTCCCTTGCATAGAGTTCCAACAACGCCTTGGCCTCCACTCTATCCAGTCGCGCCAATCCCTCGATGGCGGCGGCCCGCACGAACGGCGTGCGCCGCGGCCGGCCACCGGGTTCGGCAAATTTCGCCAATACTTCCAGCGCCTCCGTCGCGCCGAGCTGTCCGATTGCTATCAGCAACGCGGCCAATACTCCCTCGTCTTTCTCCTGCTCCAAACGGCGCACCAGCACCGTAGTCGCGCTCGCATCACCCCCAGCGGCGACGGCGCGCGCGGCGGCGGTGCGCACCAGCACCGACTCGTCCTTGAGCGCCGGCATCGCCGGCCGCGAGACGTCGCGGCCACCCATCTCGGCGAGCCCGAGCAGCGCTGCTTCGCGCACGCGCTCGTCGCCGTGGCGGGTCAATCCGATCAACAACGGCGCGACGTCGGGGCTGCCGCTCAGCCCGAGAAACTCCGCGGCCGCGGCAACGACTTCCGGGACCTTGCTGTCGAGCTTCCCCTGCAGGAGCTCGACCGTACGCTCCCCCGCCTGTCGCATGGCCGAGCGATAGGCCTCGCGCAGCTCGGGCGCAACGTGGAGATAGGCGTCGACCACGAGGCCCGCCGAGACGGCCCCCAACGCCCCCACGGCATGTACCAGATGCGCGCGCTCGGCTGGTGGGACGCGCGGCTCGCCCAGGCGCGTCACCATCCGCTCTACGATGCCCTCGTCCGCAAGCATTCCCGCCACGTTGCCGATCTCTTCCTGTATATCCGGATCCTGAATCTTACCCAACGAACGATCGAGTCCCGCCACGACCTCGGCGATCGCGCCAATGTCCCGCAGGGCGATGACTTGGGGCGCAAGCCGGCGCAGCTCCCCGAGGCTGGCGCGTTGCTCATCGGCCGTGGCTGTCGCCTGCAGTGCCGTCACAGCGCGGCGCGCTGCGACGTCCGGCGGAAGACCCTGATCGCGAAAGACCCCACCGGGTGACGGAGAGAGCGCGGGCGGCGGGGGCGGTGGTGTGTGCGTTGGCGGTTGCAACGATGTCGATCCGGAGGCCGGCGCTGGGGGAGCAGGCGCAGGCGCGACAGGCGCGGGCTCCGCCATCGCGCGCGCTGCGGAGAGCCGCTGTGTCGCGCGGCGGCCCAATTGCAGCGTGATGCGGCCGAGTACGGCATCATCCGGCGCGACATTCCCCAGCGCCACTCCGAACACGCCCAGCCAGTGCTCCGGGGTCACGCCCGGATTGATTTGAATGGCGCGGATGCCTCGCGAGAACAACAAGCCGGAGAGTTCGGCGACCTGGGTGTTACGTCCCAACAGATGCTGGCCGTGCCAGTGCAGACCGGTGGCTCCGATTTTCAACTCTATCGTTCCCAGCGCCGCGATACCCGGCAACGAGACAGTGATCTGCCGCATCGCCTCGAGCACCGCGGGATGGGAAGGCGGATACAGGCGCGTCAATCGGAACGTCGTTCCGATCGCGCCCAACGCGCGGTCCACTGCCCCAGTATCGATCGCCATGCTAGTGCTTCATGCGCTCGATCGCCGCGATCTCCTGTGTGGTCAACTCGCGCCACTTCCCTTCGGCTAGCTTGCCGAGGCGCACCGGGCCGTAGGCCACGCGATGCAGCCATTCGACCTTGAGACCCAGCTGCTCGGCGATGCGGCGCACGATACGCTGCCGGCCTTCCGCCAGCGTCAGATCGATCTCGACCGACTTCCCCGAGGGACGCACCCGCGACTCGACGACGCGCACGGCACGACCGTCGATCACGATGCGTTGCGCCAACGCCGTGCGGATCGCCGCCGCATCGGCGCCGTGCACGCCCAGCCAGTACGTGCGCGGGACTTCGTAGCGAGGATGCATGAGCCGGTGCGCCGCGGCGCCGTCGGTGGTGAGCAGCAGCAGGCCCGAAGTCATCACGTCCAGCCGCCCAACGTACGTGAGACCGGGGACCTTGGGGAGGAGTCCGAAGACCGTGCGCCGTCCCTCAGGATCGGAGCGGCTCACGACGTAGCCGAGCGGTTTGTTGAGGGCGAGCCAGGTGGTATGGGTGGCGCCCCGGACCGCGCGGCCGTCTACCGTGATTTTCTGGGAGTCGGGATCGACGCTCATCCCGATCGTGGCGATCTGCCCGTCCACGCGTACGCGACCGAGGCGAATCAGGTCCTCGGCCTTGCGACGCGATGTGACGCCCGCGCGCGCCAGGGCGCGCTGCAGGCGCATCAGCGTCATTCGGGTTCTTCGACGGGCGCGGGGCGCCGGAGGGCGACCGACAGCTCCTCGAGCCGCGGTAGGTCCTCCAGGTCTTTGAGTCCCAGAATCTCCATGAAGGACGGCGTGGTGCCGTACAGCAACGGTCGCCCCAGCCCTTCACCACGCGTCACCACTTCGATGAGGCCGCGCTCCACCAGCTTGTCCATCACGGCGCCCGAATCGACGCCGCGGATTTCATCGACTTCGAGCCGCCCCACCGGCTGGCGGTAGGCGATGATCGCGAGGGTTTCGAGCGCCGCCGGCGACAGGCGCCGTGGCCGCAGCGCGAACTGGGCCCGCTCGATCGTCTCCGCGTACTCCCGGCGCGTCAGGAACTGCCATCCTTCGGCAATCTCGACCAGCTCCACACCGTGATCGTCGCCAAAGGCGGCGCGGAGCTCGTCGAGCGCCTCGCGCAGGACGCTCTCCCCCGCTTCCGGCTCCAGCGATGCGAGCTCCTCAAGGGTCAGCGGGCGCGACGCGGCGAACAGCGCCGCTTCAAGCAGCTTCGGGAGGGGCTGCACGCGTGATCACCATGGGGCCAAAGGGTTCAGGCTGCGACAGCGTGAGCTTACTCCGCTTGGCGAGCTCCAGCAGCGCAATGAACGTCGAAAGGACAACCACCAACGTCGCCCGAGGACCGACCGCCTCCGCCCATCCGAAGCTGTCGTGTTTTTCCAGCAGCGCGAAGATACGCGCCGTCGCGCCCTCCACATCGAGCGGGCGCGGGACGACGCGGTGCGGCATCGGGTCGGGGATCAGGGAGATCACGCGCTCGGCCGCCGACAGCAGGTCGTTCAGATCGACCTGCAGCGGTGCCTGCGGCGCATCGGGCGGCGGCGCCTCGTAGCCACGGCCGAACCGCTCGGCCCGCGCCTGCGCGGCCCGGCCCAGCCAGTCGACCAACTCGCGGATCTGCTGGTACTCGAGCAAACGCCGCACGAGCTCCGCGCGCGGATCTTCCCACTCATCGTCGCCCAGGCGTCGCGGCAGCAGCATCTGCGCCTTGATGCGCAGCAGCCGCGCTGCCATCTCGAGATAGTCCGCAGCCTGATTGAGGCCGAGGTCGCTGATCACCGAGAGGAACTGATCGGCGATCTTCGCGATCGGGAGATCGGTGATGTCGACTTCATCTTCGCGGATGAGATGCAGCAGCAGGTCGAGCGGGCCGGAGAATTTGTCCAGCTCGACGACGAATCCCGGACCGCCGGGATGCAGGATCGGCGTCGTCACATCGACCCCGGCAGTGCGAAGCCGATGAGCAGCCCTTGCGCAACGCCCATCAGAGTCCGTGCCGGCCACATGAAAGCATCCACCACCCCCGGAAGCAGCCAGACCACGATCAGAATCGGGATGATTCCGAGCGCGTAGATTTGGCGGTATCGCATGCCCGCGGCGGCCGGAAGCAGATGCTTCAGTACGTGGCTGCCGTCGAGCGGCGGGATCGGCATCAGATTGAAAAACGCGAGTCCGGTGTTGACCCACATGCCGATGTACATCATGCGCTGCAGCACGGCCAAGCTCCCCGACAGCCCGCCGATGGCGTGCCCGAGGAATCCGATCACGACGAAGCCCACGATGCAAAGCAGAAACAAGGCGAGGTTGGTGGCGATCCCCGCGAGAGACACGATGATGTCGCCGCTCACATAGTTGCGATAGTTGCGTGGATTCACCGGAACGGGTTTCGCGCCACCGAATGGCGGTCCGCCCATAGCGATCAACATCACCGGCAACACGATGGTGAGAAACGGATCGATATGTTTGAGGGGATTGAGCGTCAGCCGCCCGAGCATGTAGGCGGTGGTGTCACCTTGCCGGTACGCTGCCTCGCCGTGCGCGTATTCGTGCGCCACGATCGAGAACAGCAGGACCGGCACAAGCAGCAGGATGTCCTCGAACGACACGGCCTAAGATAACGTAGAGCCTTGACCCGACGCAACTTACCGTCTAGTTTCTGCGCCATGCCGAAGATTAAATCCGCCAAAAAAGCGATGCGTCAGGCCCGCAGCCGCACCGTGCGCAATAAGGCGCAACGCTCGTCGCTGCGCACCGCGCTCAAGCACGTGCGTGCCGCTGCCACGGCGGACGCCGCGGCGGCGGCCTACGCGTTGGCGGCACGCGTGCTCGACCGCGCCGCCCGCAAAGGGCTCATCCACAAAAACAACGCCGCCCGGCAGAAATCCCGCCTGGCGGCATTGGTCAAGAAACTCAAAGCGAAGGCCTAGAGCGCGGCCAGCTCCGCTCCGCAGCTCTCGCAGTACCACTCCGTCGCCGTATTCATCGTTCCGCACTCTCGGCATTTCAGCGTCTTCTCGACTTCCGCATCGGCGTCCGCATTCGTGGGGGCCGCCGGCGTCGTATTCTCCTCGAGCTGATACTGCGCGCCGCTCGCGCGCCGGGGTGAGGGCGCATTCTTGTTCTTGTCGTCTTCGGTCACCGATTTGAGAAACGCGAGCTCGTCGACCGGCGCCGATTTACGTTTCTCCTCGCGCTTCTCCGACGTTTTCGGCGTCGGGGGCGGCCCGACCCGGGCTGCCGCACTCGGCTTGGCCTTGACGAGGCCGTCGAGCTCCTCGAGCCGCGCGATGTCACGCTCGACATCCATCAGCTCATCGCGCACCGCACCCAGATCGGCGAGGGCGTCCTTGTGCACCTGCGCCCACTGCCCTTCGTCATACTCGCCGACCTCATGGCGGAGCTCCGTCTCGGCGAGTCGCTCGGCGGCGCCTTTTTCCTTCTTCTGCAGCTCGAGCAGGTTCTCCTTGCGCTGGGCGACCAGCTGGCGCGCGGCGTCGGCATG
This sequence comes from Gemmatimonadales bacterium, assembly GCA_046262715.1. GTDB lineage: Bacteria > Gemmatimonadota > Gemmatimonadetes > Gemmatimonadales > GWC2-71-9 > 20CM-2-65-7. The sequence goes on along the minus strand of JBHEMG010000200.1, from coordinate 8,375 downwards.
CGCCGTCAACTCCTCGGTGACGGCTTTGAGGCGGGCTTCGTAGTCCGCGCGCACCCGCGTGCGGACGTGCTCCGGCGCCGAGTCCGCGGTCGCGCTGATACGCGCGAGCCACGCCTCGTATTGGCGGCGCTCTTCCAGCAGCCGCTCGATTGCCGCGGCGCTTTTGGACGACCCTTTAGCCATCGAGCCTCATCGCGGCCACAATGATTCGGGCCGAGTGTTCGAGCGTCTCCATCCGAATCCACGCCTCGTCGAGCGAGCCGCCCATCGTCACGGCTCCGTGCTTGGCGAGCAGCAACGCGTTGTTCCCTTTCAAGAATGGGACGACGCGATCGCCCAACTCCGGCGTGCCGGCCCGTCCGTAGGGCACAAGAGGAACGGCGCCTACAATAAAATCAAGCTCCGGCAACAAGTTGCCCGGAATCTCCTTGCCCGCAACAGCGAAGCCCGTCGCTGTAGGCGGATGCGCGTGCACGACGGCATGGACATCGGGCCGCTGGCCTAGGATGCGTAAGTGTAAGTCCAACTCGCTGGTAGGCTTGCGAGAGCTGCGCCGTCGCGGCTTCCCCTCGAGATCCACTTCGACCATGTCCGCCATGGTCACCAACGCTTTAATGTGGCCGCTCGGAGTCACCAGCACGCGTTGGGGGCCGAGACGCACGGAGAGATTACCGTCGCGGCCGGCGATCAGTCCCCGCGCGGCGAGCTGCTGGCAACACAGCGCCATGCGCCGTGCCACCGTGGCGCTGTTCATCGCGCCGCGCGCGGTTCCAGATCGTGCACGATCGCGCCCGCAACGATCGTCAGGACGGCGCGACCGGTCAGTCCACGCCCCGCGAAGGGCGTGTTACGACTCTTGGAATGGAAGGTGGTTGGATCCACCGACCATTTCGCCGCCGCATCGAGCACGGCCACGTCGGCGACCGCCCCCGGCGCGAGCGTTCCGCCGGGAAGATGGAATACGCGCGCCGGCTCGGTGCTCATGCGCCGAATCAGCTCCGGCAGCGTGAACACACCGCTGCCGACCAACTCGGTATGGGCGATCGCGAAGGCGGTTTCGAGCCCTACCACGCCGAACGGCGCGTCATCGAACGCCGCTTCTTTCTCGTCGTAGGCGTGAGGAGCGTGATCGGAGGCGATGCAGTCGATCACGCCGTCCTTGAGCGCCCCGCGCAGTGCGGCAACGTCGGCCGCTTCGCGCAGCGGCGGGTTCATCTTGGCGTGCGTGTCGTACTCTTCGCAGGCGACGTCTGTGAGCGTGAGATGATGCGGCGTCACCTCGGCCGTCACGCGGATGCCGCGCTCTTTCGCTTCGCGGATGATGGCGACCGAGCCGCGCGCCGACATGTGGCACAGATGGATGTGCCCGCCGGTCAGCTCGGCCAACACGATATCGCGCGCGACCATGATCTCCTCGGCGGCCGCCGGAATCCCTTTGAGACCCAGGCGCGTGGCGACGAGACCTTCGTGCATCACGCCGCCGGCGGCGAGCGACGGATCCTCGCAGTGATCGGCCACGGGGATGTTGAACGTGCGCGCGTACTCGAGCGCCGTGCGCATCAAGTGGCTCGAGACCACGGGGCGCCCGTCGTCCGACACGGCGACGGCGCCGGCGCTCACCATCTCGCCGAACTCGGCCAGGCGCTCGCCCTTTTGCCCGATCGAGACCGCGCCGATCGGGTGCACGCGCGCCAGACCGGCACGGCCTGACTGCCGGACGATGAATCCGACGGCGGCCTGATTGTCGGTGACAGGATCGGTGTTCGGCATCGCGCAGATGGCGGTGAATCCGCCCGCCGCGGCCGCCCGCGCGCCGCTTGCGACGGTCTCTTCATCTTCATTGCCCGGCTCGCGCAGATGTACGTGCACGTCCACGAGCCCCGGCACCACGACCTTACCCGTCACGTTGCGGATCTCGGCCCCATCGGGCGCCGCAATCTTACCACCCGCCCCAACGATCTTCCCATCCTGAATCAGGACATCGCCGACGTGATCCAAATCGCGGCTCGGATCGATGATCCGACCGCCTTGCAACAGCAGCGCCCGGCTCATTCGGTCCCCCCGCCGCTGCGTTTGGCCGCGTCGGCCAGCTCGGCGCGACCGCCTGCGAGCAGATACAGCACCGCCATGCGCACCGCGACGCCGTTGGTCACCTGATCGAGAATGACGCTATGGGGCCCGTCGGCCACGCGGGAGTCGATCTCGACACCGCGGTTCATCGGACCGGGGTGCATGATCGTAATCGGGCGCGGCGAGCGCTCGAGCCGCTCCGGAGTGACGCCGAAGACGCGATAGTATTCGCGCAGGCTCGGGATGAATCCCTTCTCCATGCGCTCGAGTTGCAACCGCAGCACGTTGAGCACGTCGGCCCACTCGATCGCTTCTTCGATGCGCCCAAAAACTTTCACGCCCAGGTCCTCGATGCCGCGCGGCATGAGGGTCCACGGCCCACACACGGCGACTTCGGCCCCGAGCTTGGTGAGGCCCCAGAGATTCGACCGCGCCACGCGCGAGTGCAGGACGTCGCCTACGAGACAGACCTTGAGGCCTTCGATCTTGCCGTGCTTGTCGCGGATCGTCAGCAGGTCGAGCAGCGCCTGAGTGGGATGCTCGTGTTTGCCGTCGCCGGCGTTGATCACGTTGGACGCGATGCGATTGCCGAGGAATTCCGCAGCGCCCGAGGAGGGGTGCCGGATGACGACCATGTCGATGCGCATCGCCTCGAGATTGCGCGCCGTATCCACCAGCGTCTCACCTTTTGAGACCGATGAGCCGCTGGCGGCGACGTTCACGGTATCAGCCGACAGCCGCTTCTCGGCGAATTCGAATGAGATGCGGGTGCGGGTCGACGCCTCGAAGAAAAGATTGACGATTGTTTTTCCCCGCAGCGCTGGCACTTTCTTGATCGGCCGCTCCGAGACCTCCTTGAACGGCTCCGCGGTATCGAGGATGAGGCGGATCTGCTCGGCCGTCATGTGCTCGAGGCCGGTGAGATCTTTGCCCAGGATCGAGGTGGCGCTCATCGAACGACGTCCACCTGGTCGCGACCGTCCAACTCCTCGACCTGCACATCGACGCGCTCGCCCGCCGCGGTCTTGACCACTTTGCCCACGATATCCGCTTGAATCGGGAGCTCGCGGCCGCCGCGATCGACCAGCACGCACAGCGAGATGCGCTTGGGACGGCCGAAGTCCGCCAGCTCGTCGAGCGCGGCGCGGACGGTGCGGCCCGTGTACAGGACGTCGTCCACGATCACGGCGTGCTTGTCCGTCAGGTCCCCAGGCAGGCGCGTTTCCCCGATCACCGGCTTCGGGCCCACAGTTTCGAGATCATCGCGGTACAGGGTGATGTCGAGCGCGCCGCGCGGCACCTCGGTGCCTTCGTCCTTTTCGATGAGCTTCGCGATGCGCTCGGCCAACTCCACGCCGCGGCGCTGAATGCCGATGAGCAGCAGATCGTCGGTCCCGTGCGCCAGCTCGAGAATTTCCACGGCCATACGCTGCAACGCCCGCGACATCGCGCGGGCGTCGAGGATCTGGGTTCGGTTCTCAGGGCTCAAGGTAGCTATCAATATACCGGGGTCAGAGGCGGTTTGCCGTTCACGACGCTTTGCACGTTGGCCACGGCAATCGTCGCCATTTTGCGCCGGGTCTCCTCCGTGGCGCTGCCGATGTGCGGGAGCATCACGGTACGCGGCGCGGCCACCAGCCGCGGATGGATAGCCGGCTCCTCGGCATACACGTCGAGACCTGCGGCGCCGATCTGGCCCCGCTCCAGCGCGATCGCGAGCGCCTCTTCACGAATCAAGTCGCCGCGCGATGTGTTGATGACGATCGCCCCAGGCTTCATCCGCGCCAGGGTCTCCGCGTTGATCATCCCTTTGGTTTCGGGGCTCGACGGGACGTGGAGGCTTACGATATCGCTGTCGGCCAGCAGACGGCCGGTATCGACGCGAATGGCGCCGGTCTCATGCTCGAAGTCGGGCTTCGGTGTGCGCGCCGTGTAGAGAACCCGCAGCCCAAACGGCCGTGCGCGCCGTCCTACCGCCTGGCCGATGCGACCGGCGCCGAGCAAGCCGAGCACGCGACCACGCAGCTCCATGCCGAGGAGCTGCTCGGGGTGCCAGCCGGTCCAGTGGCCACTGCGCACCAAGTCAACGCCGTCGACCAGCCGTCGCGCCGTCGCGAGGATCAAGGCCCAGGTGAGGTCGGCCGTCGCCTCGGTCAACACCCCCGGCGTGTTCGTCACCAGGACGCGGCGCATTTCGGCGGCGACGAGGTCGACATTGTTGTATCCGACGGCGACATTCGCGACGATGCGAAGTTGCGGAAGGTTCTTCAGCTCCGTCCCGCCCACCCACCGAGTGAGGAGCGGCACGAGGGCGACCCAATCGCCTTTGGGAGTTGGCTGATCGGCGCCGATCCACGTGACGTCGAGATCTGTGAGCTGCGCGGGCTCGATGAGGTTCTGCAGCTCAGACGCGATGAGAACCGGGTGATTCACCCCTTCACCTTTTGGCCTCGGGGCCCGACGTACTCCGACTGCGGTCGGATCAAATGGTCTTCACCGTGCTGCTCGATCACGTGCGCGCACCAACCGGCGATGCGTCCGCACGCGAACGTCGCGACGAATGAGCGCGGCTCGAGACCTACCGTTTGGAGCACGAGCGCGGTAAAGAACTCGACGTTGGTTCGCAGGTTGCGGCCCGGTTTCACTTCGTCGAGGACCGCGAGGATGGTCTGCTCCACGGAGCGCGCCAGGTCGAAGAGTTTGCGGTTCTCGAGCCCGCGCCCCGCTCGACTCATGTCGTCGGCGACCTTGCTGAGCACGGCGGCGCGCGGATCGCGGACCTTATAGACCCGATGGCCGAAGCCCATGATGCGCCGCCCGGCCGCCAGCTCGTCGCGCACCCACCGATCGGCCCGGTCAGCCGACTTGATGTCTTTCAGCATGTCGAGCACTGGCCCCGGTGCGCCGCCATGCAGCGGTCCCTTGAGCGCGCCAATCGCGCCGGTGACGGCACTGACCATGTCCGAGCGCGTACTCGCAATGACGCGCGCGGCAAACGTCGACGCGTTCATGCCGTGATCCATCACCGTTACCCAGTACGTATCGATCGCCCGGGCAGCGACGGGATCGGGCTCCTTGCCGTGGACCATATAGAGGAAGTTCGCGGCGTGTGACAGGTCGACGCGTGGCGCGATCGGCTGCTTCCCTGCCGCGATGCGCGCGTGCGCGGCGATCACCGTGGGGAAACGCGCGGTGAGCAGCTTCGCGGCCCGCAGGTCGGCGGCGGGTGAGATATCGTCAGGATTCGGCAGGTCGAGCGACAGCGTGGCGCACGCCATGCGCAACGCGTCGATCGGCGGCGCCTGGGCCGCTGCGGTAATCACGTGTACGGTTTCCGCGGGAAGCGGGCGGAGCTCCGCGATTTCGCGGCGCAGCTGCGCCAGCTCGTCTTTGCCGGGCAATGCCCCGCGCCACAGCAGGTGCGCGGCCGCTTCAAACGAGACCTGCCCGGCCAGCTCCTCCACCGCATATCCGCCGATGATGAGCTGTCCCGCCACGCCATCGACGTGACTCAGACGCGTCTGAGCGGCGACGACGCCATCCAGGCCGCGGGGCTTTACCGGCGTGCCGATGAAACCTCCTTCACGAGCTGATAGATGTATTCCGCCCCATCGTAATAGTCCTGGACACCGATGCGTTCGTCGCGCCCGTGCGCGCGTACGTCGTTGATGTCGACGAACACGCCGGAGATGCCGTACACCGGGATCCCGGCGTTCCGCAAGAAGAGTCCGTCGGTTGCGCCCGTTTCCATCACCGGCACGACCGGAATGTTCCAGAGCCGCTTCGTCACCCGCTCGATCGACCCCATGACGTCGGGCTTGAGCGATGCGAGCGGACTGGGCACCGCGGGGCTGACGACCGTGATCGTTACCGCGGTATCCCCTACCAGCTGGGTCAGCGTCCGCTGCACGTCGTCCTGCGCCGTCCCCGGCAGCATGCGGCAGTTGACCGTCGCGCTCGCGCTCTGCGGGAGCGCATTCTCGGCGTGCCCGCCCGCAAGCTCGGTCGCGACGCAGGTGGTTCTGAGCTGCGCGTTCCACAACGGGCTCGCATCCAAGAGACGCCGCACGGCTGAGGAGTCCGGCTTGGCGCCGGACGCGGCCACCATGTCCGCCGACAGTGGGCCTGGCTGAATCACCGCCATTTTCTGGAAGAATGCACGGGTAATCTCATTCGGCCGGGCCGGGAATTCATAGGCACTCAGCCGGCCGAGCGCGGCGGCGAGCTGGTAAATCGCGTTGTCCTTCCGAGGGAGCGAGCTGTGCCCGCCCGGATTGTGGACCTCGAGCTTGAAGCTGACGTACACTTTTTCGGCAGCCTGCACCGATCGCATGACGCGCTTGCCGTTGATGATGACCGGGTCGCCCGCGTCCATGTTGATGACGTACTCGGCGTCGATCAGATCGCGATGATTCGCGAGCAGCCACTCCACGCCGTTGTAATCGCTGCCGCCTTCTTCTCCCGTCGTGAGTGCCAGGATGAGATCGCGATTGGGCCGATAGCCTTCCTGCTTGAGCCGTGCCAGCGTCGCGACGAGGATCGCCGCCCCGTCCTTCACGTCTAACGTACCGCGGCCGTAGAAAAAGCCGTCCCGTTCCAGAAGCGTGAACGGATCCACCGACCAATCCTCCCGCTTCGCTTCCACGACGTCGATGTGCGCGAGCAGCAGGACAGGACGCTGGCGTCCCGTGCCGCGGAACCGCGCGATGAGATTGTGGTTCTCCGAAGTGTCCGGACCGATCACCTGCACATCGGCGGCCGGAAACCCCGCTTTCAGGAGCCACTGCGCCATCGCGTTCGCCGCGGCGGTCGTGCTCCCGCTCGAGCCCGTGGTGTTGATGTTGATCAGCTGCTCGAAGATGTCGCGCGCCCGCTTGTCGTTGGCGGCGGTCCGTTGCGCGCTCAACGGGGCGCTCAAGACGACGAGGAGCAGCAGCAGGACAGGCTTCATCGGTGTTTTCCCCTTGGGCTCGATTGTCTCATGCGCGAAAGCTATGGGTCTCGATGCACGAGCGCCGGCGAAAAAGCCGGGATACATATCGCGACATATTCCGCACCATCGGGATCAGGAGTGCTATAGCGAACCCACTCTCCTGGCATCGCGACAACGGCTTGGCCGGCGGCTACCGCGAGTTCACCGCCTTCGTACTCCACGCGCAGACACCCACGCAGCACGATGGTCATTTCTTCGAATTCCGGTCGCTGCGCAGGTTCTTGCCACCCCTGGGGAGAAATCATGCGGGCCACACTGACAGACGCATGGCCGGAATTGACGCGCCCGACGAATTCTTCGATGCGCTTGGGTTTGTTTCCGGCCGACTGGATGATCGTGGGCTGTTCGATCAGTCGTGGCATGCAATCACGCTCGCGCGACGGCAGGGATGATGGACATGGTCGCCATATTGCAGCATGCCTCACCGCGCCGGAAGTGCGACGCTGCCCCTGCATGGCGGCAAAGCGCCCCGCTGGCTGTTCGATCGCATGGCCAAGCTCGCCCCCGAGATCGCCGAGGCCATCGTGTTGGCGCACGGGCGCACGGCATTTTTGTCCCGGCTGTCGGATCCCCACTGGTTCCAGGCGTTCGGCTGCGTGCTCGGCTTCGACTGGCACTCGAGCGGCGTCACGACGACCGTCTGCGGGGCGCTGAAAGAAGGCCTGGGTCCGCGCAGCCGCGATCTCGGGATCTACATCGCCGGCGGCAAAGGCCGCCTGTCACGGCGCACGCCCCTCGAGTTGCACGAAATCGGCGGGCGGCTCGGCATGGACGGCGCTCGCCTCGCCTACAACAGCCGCATGGCTGCGAAAGTGGACTCCGCCGCGGTCCAGGATGGGTTCGGCATCTACCACCACAGCTTCTTTCTCACCGACGACGGCGAATGGGCCGTCGTGCAGCAGGGCATGCGCCCGCACGACAGCTCGGCGCGCCGCTACCACTGGCTGGGCTCGCACGTTTCCGACTTCGTCAACGAGCCACATGCCGCCATCGCCTCGGATAAGTGCGGCCAGCACGTGCTGAATCTCGTGGCGACCGAATCGTCACCCGCGCGATCGGCGTCGACCGAATTCGCCCGCCTGGAGCCGCGCATGGTGGCTCGGGAACTGGCGAAGGTGATTACGCTGGCGCTGCCGTCCCGCCATTGGGTGGACATCGAGCGCGACATCAATCCCGCCCACCTGCGGAAGGTGCTGCTATCGACCTACGAGGCGGCGCCGCAACACTTCGAGCAGCTGCTCGCCGTCCCGGGCGTCGGTCCGAAAGCGGTGCGCGCGCTCGCGCTCGTCGCGGATGTCGTCTATGGGACACC
>JBHEMG010000199.1:0-4919 GCA_046262715.1 Gemmatimonadales bacterium | reverse complement strand
GTGATACGCCGTGACTTTTCTCCCCGACGGCGGAACTATCAAATACGTACCAGGGGAGAGCGCATGAATTTCCGCAAAACCGGTCGCCGGCTCGGGGATGTAGCCAAGGCCCAGGAAATCGACGCATGCCTGGCGATCGAGCGTCGGCCGGAAGCCGGGCAGCGCGGTGATCGCTTTGATCTCGCTCGCAAACACCAGCTGGCCTTCGTGAATCGCGTAAAACATCGGCTTCACGCCGAAGCGATCGCGCGCCAGGAGCACCCGGCGCCGCGGCGCGTCGTAGATGGCGAACGCGAAGATGCCGCGCAGCAGCTCCACCATGCGCTCGCCCCGCTCCTCGTACAGATGGACCAGGACTTCGGTGTCTGATGTGGAACGGAAGACGTGACCCCGCGCCTCCAACAGCGCGCGCAGCTCGCGATGGTTGTAGATCTCGCCGTTGTAGACGACCTGGATGTCGCCGCGCACGTTCGTCATTGGCTGCCGGCCCGTGTCCGACAGTTCGATCCACGCCAGGCGGCGATGGACCAGCTCGCACCGGTCGTCGCCGAAATAGCCCGAGCCATCCGGCCCGCGATGGGCGAGGAGCCGGTCGGCGCGCTCAGCCCAGCCCGCAGCGGCTGGCAGCCGCTCGATATGAAACCGTCCCGCTAGACCGCACATGATCGCGAATTCCTGTCTACGTATGCGCCCGCGCCGACCGCCACGGCCAGCGCGAACCACAGCATTTTGGAGGCAATCCACGTCCCGCTGATGCAGCCGACGAGGACGGCCATGAGCAACGCGAGCGGGAACATGTTCCACGGGCCTTTGCGCGCGCGCCACGATTCCCTGAAGCACAGCCACAAACCGATGAGGAACGGCACCGCCCCGAACAAACCGGTCGTAGAGAAGAGCTCGAGGAGGATGTTGTGCGCGTCACGTTTATCCAGTTTCTCCTCCGCGATCCGTTGCGCGATCTCGTACTGATTCTCGACCGGTCCCCACCCGAGCAGCGGCTTTTCACTGATCATCGACACCACCGCGGGATAGATGCGTTCCCGTCCGGCAAGGGAATGCTCCTTCACCGCTTCCTCAAACCGCACCCGCAGCATCGGGGAGCGATACGCGGCGATGGCCAACAGCGCGATCGCCACGAACCCGATGGAGACGCCCCGCAGCCGTGCCCAGATCGTCCGCCCGTGCCACAGCAGCACCAGCGCCCCGACCGCGGCGCACATCAATCCACCGCGAGACCCTGTTTGGATGAGCGCCAGGCCGATGATCCCCGCTGCAGCCCAGGCGATGATCTTCCAACGCAAGTTCAGTACCGCCACGAAGCCGGCCGATAGGATGATGGCGCTGTAATTGGGGTTCTGACCGAGCACGGTGACGCGGTAGCCGCCCGTCCACTCCGCGTGCATGTGCGCGGCGATGCCCAAGACCTGCATGAGCGCGCGCACAAAACAGGCGAACGCGAAGGTGAGCATGGCCCCGCGCATGGCGCGCTGGTCCTGCAATACGTTGCTACCCGCCCACATGATCAGCAGCAGCTGCACGAACGAGATGCCCAAGGCCAGCACTTCGCCGGCGTGCTCGGACCGGTTGTACATCGTGCTCAAGCCGAAGAACCACATCCACACGCCGAACCAGAGCAGCGCGCTTGGCACGCGGCGGTAGACCCCCCGCAGGTTGAACAGCGTCGTCAGCAGGAAGACGAGGCCGCTGATCGTCGTGGTCTCGATCGGGATCGTGCGGTCCGGCATCTCGAAGGGAATCGAGAGCGCGAAGAAGTAAAACCCGAGCCGCACGAGCAGCATGATCTTCGGGTCGGCGGGCGCGGGGACCGGCTGTGCCGCCGCCGGTGCCTCGGGCGTCTGTCCCCGCACGGGAAATGGGGGGACGGGCAACGGCGCCGTCTGGCGGCGAAGTCCCGAATGGGCGGTGGTCATACGCTCTTCGGGCGCAGGCCGGTGATCATCGCGCGCACGCGCGCGATGAGGATGCGGCGGGATTCGGGGGTTGGTCCGACGAGCAGCGCGAGACCGGCCACGACCGGTACGGTCACGGCGACGCCCGCAGCCCAGAGGTACCACCGTCCGACATAGAGGTGACGGCCGGCGAAGGTCGCCATCGCAAACATCAGCGCCGTCACGACTGCGAGCCGCCACGCGTTCCACCGGGCCGCGGCGTCGCGCGGCGGGTGCTCCAGGCAGCTGCGCACGATGATGGGATAGCCAATCGATTGGATCGAGCGGCCGAGCAGCATGCCGAGGCACAGCCCGACGATCCCGAGCAGGTGCGTGAGCACGATGCCGAGTGCCAGCGTCGCGACGACGGTAAGCGCGCCGATGACGACGCGGCCGCGCGGCCGCAGGGCGGCGTCGATGATGTAGGAGTCGGTGCGGATGAACGCGGTCTGCGAAATCACCAGCACGATCAACAGGTTCACCAATGGGCCCGCGTAGTTCTTACTGCCCACCCAGAGGTGCAGGAACGATGGATTCCAGACGAGGACGGTCGCGCCGACGATCGTCGTGAAGAGCCACGTAAGTGTCCGGAGCTCGTGGCGTAGCTGCGCCGCCTTCGCGAACTGTTTCCGTCCCAGCACGCCCCCGAATCCGGGCATCGCGGCCCCGGCGGTGAAGACGACTACGCCGAGCCCGATCCGCGCCGAGTAGCTCGTCAGCACATAGGTCGTGACGGCGACGGGCGAGATGACCCAGCCCAAAATCAGGACGTCACTCGCGAGCAGCAACTTGGACACGAGGTCGCCCACGGCCAGCCAGACGCTCATGCTCAACAGGCCCTTCACTGCTGCCTTCGTCGGCTTGGCGACACTGAACCACGGGAGATAGCGCCGCACCAGGAGCCAGAAGACGGCGCCGACGATGAAATCTCGCGCGATCCACGAGGCGCCCAGACCCGGTACACCGAACCCGGACTTCACGCCCCAGACCGCCAACGCGCCCACGACGATGCTCGTCGCCGACTGCAGTCCCATGCGCTTATAGCCGAGATTCATGCCGCGGAGCACCGATTCCGGCACGGCCGCGAGACCAGCAAAAATGAACGCCACCACCAGCAACCCGCTGGTGAGCCGCACGGCGGCCCGCTCGGCGTCCGGCGCGTGCGTCAGTGTCGGCGCGAGCCAAGCCAGCGCGCCGCCGGCGACGGCCACCACCGGTAGCATCAGGACCCAGACGGTAAGCGCGGCGCCGATCGAGCGGCGCTTCTCTGTCTCGTCGGCTGTCTGGTTTTGTGAGATCACCAGGCGGAGCGCTTCGCTGGCGCGGCCGTCGGTCGCCGCCATGTACCCGACCATGCGGCCCAGCATCTCCCAGATCCCGAACAGCGAGCGGCCGAGTGTGCTCACGAGGATCGGCGTGATGACGAGTGACACCCCTGCCTTGACGGAATAGTCGAGCAGCGACGCGACCGCGGTCAGCGACGCGCGCCGGGTCAGCGCCGGTCCCTTGGCCTTCGCTGGCGCGGGTGGCGCTTGCGGAATCGTCGTTTGAAAGGCTTCAGTTCCCATTGCTCCGCCGTGCCAGTGTCGAAATGAGCAGGCCCGCGTTCTCCTGCTGCTGGCCGCGATCGGTCCGCAGCGCGTCCACCACGAGGTGGCCGGCTTTGGAGATCTCGGCGATGACGCGGTCGAACGCTTTCCGGAATCCCGCCGCGAAGCCATAGATCTCTTCGTCGGACCCCTGCTTCACCATGTGATCCTTCTCGCGCGTGCGGATACGTTGCGCGAGCGTCGAATCGGACGCATCGATGAAGACCACGACGTCGAGCAGCGACGCCCAGTCGGCGACGGCGCGGCGGCGCCACGAGGGAGCGCGATCTCCGTTGCGCGCGAAAAAGAAGTCCAGCCAGCTCAGCGCGAAGACGGGCCCCTCGTCGAGCAGAATGACGCGGTGCTTCTTCGCCTCGTCCTTCACGACCCGGCGCAAGGCGCCGAGCCGGATCATTTGCGCCATCTCGCCCCACTGCAGCCGGCGGCTGGGTCGCAGCGCGGCGTTGAGGAATGTCGGAATAAGCGGGACGACCGCCTCGAACAGCTTGGGTCGGGGCAGTCCCCACAGGCTGAGCCCCGCGCGCACGCTGGGGTCTACCGCGCTGACATCCTGCGCCAACGTGGTTTTGCCGGCGCCCGCCGGTCCGACGAGCTCCACCACGACGCCCCGATTGCGATTCATAGACTCTTCCAGAGCTCTGCTTTCAGCGTTGCAATGACCTGCGGCAGCGATTGTGCCGCGTCGATCACGACGGCGCCGCTCTGCGACCAGTCGGTCGTCGCGGTGAGGCGCGCGCGCTCGCGCACGTAGTCCGCCGGCTCGGACGGCTTGCGGCGGACGGCGGTATCGGCATCGAGGCTGAGGAGAAACATCAGATCGGGCCGCGCCATGCGATCGTATAGACCGCGCTCCCAACTTCGCAGCGTCGTCGCGAGGCGCGACTGCGCCGCCAACGAATGGCCCTGCACTTCGCTGGGCCCGGACAGCGCCCAGCTTTCCCGCGTGGGATAGCGTTCGCAGATCACGACGCCACCGGAGGCAGCGAAGCGGAACGCGCGTCGGTAGAGCAGGGCACGATCGCGGCCCGTGCACACGCTGCGCAGCAGATCCAGGTGATCGACGATGCGCGCCGGCAGCCGCATGCTGCGCGCGGCCTTCAGCGCGCCGCCGGCAACCAGGGTCGCCAATGACCGCGTGGGGCGTCCGAGGTGCAGGTGCAGTGTCGCTACGGCGGGCTCGAGCCAGGCCGTCAACGCAGCGGCGCAGGTGGACTTGCCCGAGCCGTCACCGCCGAGCAGAGCGACGACTGCGCCGCCGCCGACGAGCGGCTGTCCCTGCGGACGAATTCGCCGCCACAGCCGTTCGGCGAATGCGAACAGTGGTGGGCGGTTCGCGTGCGCGCGGAGGGCGCGTGTGAGC
>JBHEMG010000198.1:0-10090 GCA_046262715.1 Gemmatimonadales bacterium | reverse complement strand
CCCGCCGCACGGTCGGATGGGCGGATGGGCGGATGGGCGGTACCGCCTTCAGGGCTGCATCGAGGACCAAGTCCGCACTTACGCTCTCGGTGAGGGTCTGGCCCGTCGCGGTGCTGTCGCCCAGTCGCAGCATCCATTTGCGCCGCAGCTCGATGCTCGAGATCCCCAGTCGTTCGGCGATGTGTTCGACCATGAGCTCCGCAGCAAACAGCGATTGCGGCGCCCCGAAGCCGCGAAAGGCGCCATTGGGCGGGGTGTTCGTCGCCACCGCCCGGGCGCGAATGCGGACGTTGTCGCAGCGATACGCGCCGGCCGCGTGGATCGCGGCACGCGACAGCACCACCGGCGTCAGGGTGCAGTAGCCGCCGCCGTCGAGCACGATCTCGATGTCCTGGGACAGCAGCGTACCGTCCTGCTTCACGGCGGTTCGGTGGCGGATCTCGCCGGGATGGCGCTTGGTCGTAGCGGCCAGGTCCTCATGCCGGTCGTAGATCAGCCGCACCGGCCGACCCGCTTTGCGAGCCAGCAGCGCGGCATGAATCGCCACGATCGAGGGGTACTCCTCCTTCCCCCCAAAGCCCCCGCCCGTCTCGGCCTGGATGACGACCGCCTGCTCGTCGGTCAACCGGAGAGCACGTTTGAGGGCACGGTGTACGTAGTACGGGCATTGCAGCGAACCGACGACCGTGAAGCCATTCGTCTCATTCTGATAGGCGATGGCACCCTGGGGCTCGATATACAGCTGCTCTTGCAACCCGACCCGGAACGACCGCTCCACCACGATGTCCGCCGCGCTCTCGCCGGCGGCGACATCGCCTTTGGTAATCTCGACGGTGCTATAGACTTCCGGAGCCGACTCGATGTCGTAGATGGGGGGAAAGGCGCCGCTTTCGTATTCGATCCGGATCCTGCCGGCCGCCTCCTCGAGGGTATCCCGGTCAGCCGCCGCGAGCAACAGAACCGGCTCCTCTTTGTGACGGATGTCACCTCCGACGCGGGCGAGCACGGGCTGGTCGTCCCGGATCAGCTGGACGACGTTGTCGCCCGGGATGTCGTCGGCCGTGACCACCACGACCCGGCCCCAATCGAAGGCGGGGTCGAACGTGATGGAACGGATCCTGCCATGGGGAACGGTGGAGCGGATCGTCTTTCCGTACCATGCCCCGGGGACGACGAGGTCGTCGGTGTAGCGGGCGGCCCCGGTGACCTTGGCCGCGGCCTCCCGGCGAGCCACGGATTGGCCGATGGTAGAAGGACTTGGGCTTCCCATAATGGGTAATAAGAACCCACCCGGCACGGAGGCACAACACTTGCCCCGCTCATCCAAGCAGATGCCAGCCCTCTCACTGGAATCGGCGGCCCCATCCTCGGGTAACGTGCGCGTGCACGCGCCCGTGTCGTCCCCTTTTGCCGAAATCCTCACGCCCGCCGCGCTCCAGTTCATCGGCCAGTTGGCGCGCCGCTTCGAGCGGCGCCGCCGGGAGCTGCTGGGCAAGCGCGCGGAGCGCCAGCGGCAATTCGACGCTGGGGCATTCCCCTCCTTCCTCACGAGCACGGCCGACGTGCGCGCGGGAGACTGGCGTGTCGCCCCGATCCCGGCCGATTTGCTGGACCGGCGCGTGGAGATCACGGGACCCGTGGACCGGAAGATGGTCATCAACGCCCTCAACTCCGGGGCGCAGGTGTACATGGCCGACTTTGAGGACTCCCACTCGCCCACCTGGCGCGGCACCATCGAGGGTCAGATCAATCTGCGGGAGGCGGTGGCGGGAACTATCTCCTTCCGGACCGCCGAGAAGGCGTACGCGCTGAAGCCGGCGACCGCAACGCTGATGGTGCGGCCACGCGGCTGGCACCTCGACGAGCGGCACGTCACGATGGATGGCACGGCGATCTCGGCATCGTTGTTCGACTTCGGTTTGTTTTTCTTCCACAATGCCAAGGCGCTGATCGCCAAGGGCTCCGGTCCCTACTTCTATCTGCCAAAGCTCGAGAGCCATCTCGAGGCGCGGCTGTGGAACGACGTCTTCGTCGCCGCGCAGGACGCGCTGGGCATTCCCCGCGGCACGATCCGCGCGACGGTCCTGATCGAGACGATTCCCGCCGCGTTCGAGATGGACGAGATCCTCTACGAGCTGCGCGATCATTCGGCGGGACTGAACTGCGGGCGCTGGGACTACATCTTCAGTTTCATCAAAAAATTCCGCCGCCGGCCGGAGTTCGTACTGCCGGATCGCGCGCAGGTCACGATGGACCGGCATTTTCTCAAATCCTACGTCGACCTCCTGATCAAGACCTGCCATCGGCGCGGCATTCACGCCATGGGCGGCATGGCCGCGCAGATCCCCATCAAGAGCGACGCCGCGGCGAACGCCAAGGCGCTCGACAAGGTGCGGCAGGACAAGACACGGGAAGTGCGGGCCGGACACGACGGCACCTGGGTTGCACATCCGGGTCTCGTGCCGGTCGCCAGTGAGGCATTCTCATCGCTGGCCGCTTCCCACCAACTCACGGTGCTGCGGGACGAGGTGCAGGTGACGCCGCGCGACCTGCTCACCGTGCCCGATGGCGACATCACGGAAGCGGGTTTGCGACTGAACGTGGACGTCGGGATTCAGTATCTCGAGTCATGGCTGCGCGGTGTGGGATGCGTGCCGATCTACAATCTGATGGAAGACGCGGCGACCGCGGAGATCTCGCGGTCGCAGGTGTGGCAGTGGGTACGCCACGGCGCGCGTCTCGCCGACGGCCGAACCGTCACGCGGCAGCTGGTGGAATCGATCATCGCCGAAGAGATGCAGCAGAAGCAGGGCGGCACATTCGCGCTCGCCGCCGAGCTGTTTGGGCAGCTGGTGACGGGCGCGGAATTTCCGGAGTTTCTCACCCTCGTGGCCTACGCACATCTGGAGTGACCATGAATAAACGCGACGTTGTTGCCGAGCTGGATCGTAACTGGCGGAGCAATCGACGCTGGCAGGGCATCACGCGCAGCTACACGCCGGAAGACGTCTACCGGCTGCGGGGCACGCTGCCCATCCAGTACACGCTCGCGAGTCACGGCGCGGCGCGGCTCTGGAAGCTGATGCGCGAAGAGGCGTACGTCGCCGTCCTGTCGGCCGTCACGGGCAATCAGGCGGTGCAGGAAGTTCGCGCGGGGCTCAAGGCGATTTACATCAGCGGCTGGCAGGTCGCGGCGGACGCGAACAATGCCATGACGATGTATCCCGACCAAAGCCTCTATCCGTCCGACAGCGTGCCCTACCTGATCCGGCGGATCCAGAATGCGCTGCGACGGGCCGACGAGGTCCATCATATGAACGGCGATCACAGCGTGGACTGGTACGTCCCACTCGTCGCCGACGCGGAGGCGGGATTCGGCGGCGTGCTCAACGCCTACGAGCTGATGAAGCTGATGATTATCGAGGGCGCCGCGGGCGTGCACTTCGAAGACCAGCTGTCGTCGGTCAAAAAGTGCGGTCATCTGGGCGGCAAAGTCCTGGTGCCCACAAGCGAGTTCGTCGCCAAGCTCATCGCGGCGCGTCTGGCGGCCGACGTCTGCGGGGTGGACACGATCCTCATTGCGCGGACCGATGCGAACAGTGCGAGCCTGCTCACGAGCGACATCGATGAGTACGACCGGCGCTTTTGCACCGGGGAACGCTCGCCCGAAGGGTTCTACGTGATCAACGACGGTGTGGAGGCCGCGATCGCGCGCGCCCGCGCATACGCGCCGTACGCCGACATGCTCTGGTTCGAGACGGCAAAGCCCGATCTGGCCGAGGCGAAGCAGTTCGCGGAAGCGATCCACAGGGAGTATCCGGGCAAGCTGCTCGCCTATAATTGCTCGCCGTCGTTCAACTGGAAACGCCATCTCAGCGAATCGCAGCTGGCGGGATTCCAGAGGGAGCTCGGCGCGATGGGCTACAAATTTCAGTTCGTCACGTTGTCCGGCTTCCACGCGCTGAATCAGGCGATGTTCACGTTGGCGCAGGATTACAAGGAGCGCGGCATGGCCGCGTATGCCGACCTGCAATCACGGGAATTCGCGATGGAGCGCGACGGCTACGAAGCGGTGAAGCACCAGGAGTTCGTCGGCGTCGGGTACTTCGACGAGATCACGCAGATCGTGCATGGCGGCCGCAGCTCGACGGTGGCGCTCGAGGGTTCGACCGAGAAGGCGCAGTTCGTGAGTTGAGACGCCCGCCGCGTCAGGGTTCGGGTGCCCCAGGCGTGAGCGCTGTCTCGATCGCCGCCAACAGTTCCGGCGCGGCGAACGGCTTCCGGAGATGACCGCTGAAACCGGTGGCATCGGCCGCGCGCGCGTCGCTCTCGCTGTCGATCCCACTCATGGCAATGACCGCTGGACCCTGATTCCCTGACTCAGCCAGTTTTCGGAACAGTTCCAGCCCTCCCATGCGCGGCATATGGAGGTCGGAGAGCACCACCGCCGGGTGGTATTGTTTGGCGAGATCCAGCGCCTCCACCCCATCACGGGCGGCGTAGACCTCGGCGCCAAGGTCCTCGAGCAGTGCGGTAATCGCCTCGCGCACGTCGTCCGTGTCGTCCACCACCAGCGCCCGAACTCCGCTGAGCGGTCGGCCGGAAGGTTCTTCCCGGGCCGGGGGTGCTGCTTCAGCAGCGTCGGCCAGCGGCAGCTGAATGACCACCGCCGTCCCGCGTCCGACGCCTGCACTGCTGAGCGTGACGGCGCCTCCGTGCAACTCGACCAGCCGCTTCACCAGGGCGAGGCCGATGCCGAGGCCGGCTTCCGGCGCCTCCCCTTCATGCTCCCGGCGGAACATGTCAAACGCGAACGGCTGGAACTCCGGGGCAATGCCGCGTCCGGTATCGTCGATCGTCACAATCGCCGCACCGCCTTCCTGACGAACGGTGACCGCGATTCGGCCACCCGCAGGAGTGAACTTGAGGGCATTGGAGAGGACGTTCCGGAAGATCTGCTGCAGCCGGTCCTGGTCCGCCCTCACCCGGAGCGGCTGGTCCGCCTCCACGAGTTCGACAGCGATATCACGTTCCGCAGCCGCTTCGAGGAGTGCGTCCACCGCCGCGTGCACTTCGACGCCGAGGTCGTGCACCGCCAGATCGAGGGCGATCTGCTGGCGGGTCGAGCGGGTAGCTTCGAGAAGGTCTTCGACCAGTCTCGCTTCGAGCCGCGCATTCCGTTCGATCACCTCGACGGCCCGCGCGATACGGGCGGGGTCCTGGCCCTCGCGGAGCTGCCGCGTCCACAGGAGAATCGGTGTGAGTGGGGTGCGGAGCTCATGGGAAACCACCGCCAGGAACTCGTCCTTCGCGGCGATAGCGGCCCTGAGCTGGGCGGCGGTCTCTTCGTATTGCCGGGTTTGGTAGTTTTGCCCGAGAATGGTATCGCCCAGCACCTGGAGCAGCTCTCCATGGAGAGCGAGCCGGTGCTCGGGGATCGGAGCCGTGACCCGGGCAATACTCCAGACCTCGCTGAAAGGAACTCCGGCATCGGCGGCAAGCCGCTCCACCGCGGACGCGGAGCAGAAATCGATGAACGCATAGCCGGCCACCGCCGCGCCCACGACTTTGCCCTCCAGCGCCAGCGACGCGCCAACCACGGCGAGTCCATAGGACGGTGAGACGACGATCGCCGGGCGCGCCACTTTTTGCTTCAGGCACTGGCGCGCACAATCGGTGAAGATCGCGGTCTGATATCCACGCCGCTCGAAAAGCTCGAACAGCGGTGTGGGACGGACCGGGCCGACCCCGATCCCGACCCGGGAATACACTACGACCGTCAAATGCGTAAGGGCCGCGAACTTCTCCAGCGGCAAGCGCCACGTGCTCTCGCTGAAGAGCGGTTCGTCGCGCGTCGTCACCTCAGGACCGGCGGCGCCGGCCTTTTGAGGGAAGCGGAGCAAGCGGGTCCGGACTGCGCTCGGGCGCGCGGGAGAGGAGACTCCCGTAGGCTGAGAATGCGCGCGAGGGGGGCGGCAGTGAACGCTTCAGCACCCGCATGCCCTTACCGTCCACGATCTCGCACTCATGCGTCCTGCGAGTGGTCGGGTTGGCCCGCATCTTCGCCACCGTCAAACCATGCCGGAAGGTATCGCCGAGCTCGATCCAGTTCATCAGCACGATGTTGTCCACCAGCGAGCTCAGGGCGAAGTCACCCATCATGGATGACATCCCCAGCATTTCCGGGTTCTCGTGGTTGTATACCGTGGCGGTCTGGTACTCCTTCATCAGGGCGACCAGGGCGTGAAAGAAATCGCGAAACACCCGCCCGTCCGTGCCGATGCTCGATCCGTAGGTCGAGATGCTGTCGAAGAGCACTCGCGTGGGCCGGAACTCCTGCACGATCAGCTCGATGTGGTGGAAATGGTGATCCACTTCGATCTCCTGCGGGGGATCGTAATGCAGCCGTAGGAGACCTCGGTCGATGTCGGGCTGGAGGTCGAGCCCAATGCTGGCCGCATTGCGCAGTATCTGGGGCACCTGTTCGTCCAGCGACAGCATGAGGCTGCGTTGCCCGAGGCGCGCTCCCTCGGCCATGAACTGGAGTCCCATGACACTCTTGCCGACACCCGAAATGCCGGCCACCACCGTCGTGCTGCCGACTAAGTACCCGCCGTTCATAAGCTCGTCCATGCCGGGAACGCCGGTCGTGATGCGCGTCGTCGGATCGAATGCCGAGGCATGCTCCCGCCGCTCGGTGCGGGGGGCCTGCACGCGGCGGTAGACCTCGATGCCCCGCCCGTCAACGATGCGAAACGTGTGCTGCCCCATCTGATAGGGCTGTCCCCGGGACTTGATAACCTCGATCGATCGCACCGCGGCGCGCTGGACGTCTTCCATCTTGAGCCGGATCACCGTATCGGCGATCGACTTTTCCGGTGCATCGGGCTTCGCGGTGAACGCGTCCGCCTCCACGGCCAGCATCGCCGTGAGATTCTCCCGGTGCAGGCCTTCCACCATGAAGTGGAAGGTTTCGCGGGGCTCCTCGGCTCCGCTCACGACGCCGGCTACGCCGTCGACGAAGATGCGCCGGGCGCCCATCGCCGCGGCGTCCGCCAGCAGCAGGCTGTCGGCCTGGTGCAGCTCGTGGCGAAAGGTTTCCCGGGTGGTAAAGATGATCCTGATCTGGCCCTCGCGCTCCAGCGCGCGGATGTCCCAGCCGAAGCCCATCGCGTCACGAATCAGCTTGTCGGGCGACATCTCGAAAAGCACGATAATGCCAGGCTCGCCGAACTCGCTGGCGCCGCGATAGACGAACTCCGCGCCCAGCGTCGTCTTCCCGGTGCCGATGCCGCCTTCCACCAGGATGATGTTGCCACGCGAAATCCCACCGCCGAGGATCGAGTCCAGCCCGCGAATGCCGGTTTGTACCAGGTCCCGCTGGACCGCCATTGTCACGTCTCCTCTTGGTCCGGTGTCGCAGACGGGTCATGTCTATTACCCGATGTCCGCTCTCCGGACGCCATCCGGTTCTCGAGAGCCTGGAGCACCGCGAGTCGTCCCGTGCGAGTGGATGCTGCTCGAAGCAGGGCAACGAGCGCCTCGTCCGCCGCTCCGCTGAACGCGTGCATTCGTGCCTGATGCGGCGATTGCACGCCCCGCTCCACTATCCCGGCTTTTATTAATTTATCGAGGGATGCTGCTACCTGCTGGGCGTCCCGTCCCAAGGTGGTCGCGAGCCGGTCATCCGTGAGCATGGCATAGGGATGGCGAAAGAGGAACAGGGCGAGGTCGAGATCAACCGGCGATCGAATGGTGGGCACGCGATCGACCAACTGCCCTATCGCTGGAACATCGTGCTCATGGAAAGAATGCGTACATTCCGTTCGCAGGGGTTAATCCGATCTAACCTAGTCGAGTCCCCGCTGTCCTCAAGTCCGCCGGGGGACACGGTCGGCGCGGTGAGGGTATTACCCCGCAAGGGGAGGCTCATGGCAGCGAAGGTTCGTGGTCCGGCGCCGACGGATTCCGTGAAGGGCCCGGGGACTGGATCGCGGGGCATTATCGTCGTCGTGGAAGACGATGCCGATACGCGAGCCGGCTTGCAGTACGCACTGGAAGAGGAGGCGTATGAGGTCTTCTCAACCGGCAATGGCAACGAGGCCCTCGAACGTCTCCACAGCACCCCGAACGCCGCAGTCGTGCTGCTCGATCTCTATATGCCCGGGCTCAGCGGGTTCGAATTCTATCAACGGCTCAGAGCCAGTCCCCAGCTGCGATCGATCCCCGTCATCGTGGTAACCGCCGCCCCTCCGCGCGCCCGCATAGGCTTGGACGTCTCCGCGATCGTTCGGAAGCCAATCGATGTGAAGGAGCTGTTGATGGCCATCCGCAGCGCCGTTCCCCGCGCGTAACGGCCAGAAGCCACAGAGACACTGCGCTTCAGTTTCCCGAGTTGACAACCCCCTCGCCGTCCCTAGGCTACGGGGATGAAAACCCTGCGCAACTGCATCGGCGGGCAGTGGACGAGTGCCGCGGCCGCCGATTCTCTCGAGCTGACGAACCCCGCCACCGGCGAGCCGCTCGGCACGGTGCCGCTGTCGGGCGCCCGCGAAGTGGGCGAGGCGGTCGCCGCCGCGCAAACTGCGTTCCCCACCTGGCGCGAGGTGCCGCCCGTCGTGCGCGCGCGCTATCTCTTCAAACTCAAGAATCTTATGGAGCAGCACTTCGACGAGCTCGCGGAGACGGTCACGCGCGAGAACGGCAAGACGCTGGACGAATCACGCGGCTCGGTGCGCCGCGGCATCGAGAACGTCGAGCACGCCTGCGGCATCCCGACGCTGATGATGGGTCAGGCGTTGGAAGACGTTGCGGCGGGGATCGACTGCGAATACGTGCGCCAGCCGCTGGGCGTCTTCGCCGCCATCACGCCGTTCAATTTTCCCGCGATGGTCCCCTGCTGGTTCTGGCCCTACGCGATCGCCACCGGCAACACCTTCATTCTGAAGCCGAGCGAGCAGGTGCCGTTTTCGCCGACGCGGCTCATCGAGCTGGCCCACGAGGCGGGCGTTCCCCCCGGCGTGCTCAACCTCGTCCACGGCGGGAAGGACGCCGTCAACGCGCTGCTCGCGCACCCCGGTATCGCGGGAATCTCGTTCGTGGGCTCGTCGCCGATCGCGAAGTACGTCTATCAGGAGGCGGCGAAGTACGGTAAGCGCGTGCAGTCGCTCGGCGGGGCGAAAAATCACGTCATCGTGATGCCCGACGCCGACATGGATCGCGCGGTCGCGAACATCACCGAATCGGTATTCGGGTGCGCGGGGCAACGCTGCCTGGCGGGCAGCATGGTTGTCGCGGCCGGTACCGCATACGAACCCTTCCGCGATAAGCTCCTCGCCTCGGCCAAGCGGTTGCGTCTGGGCTACGGACTCGAGCCCGACGTCAGCATGGGCCCGGTCGTCTCGGCGAAGCATAAAGAGAAAGTGCTGTCGTACGTGGAAGCGGGGCGAAAGGATGGCGCCACGCTGCTGCTCGACGGCCGCGCGACCAAGGTCGACAAACATCCGCGCGGGCATTTTGTCGGCCCTACGGTATTCGATGGCGTCGCTTCAGAGATGACGATCGGCAAGGAAGAGATTTTCGGCCCCGTCGCGTCCGTCGCGCACGTGCGCAATCTCGACGAGGGGATCGAGATGGTGCACCGCTCGGGGTTCGCCAACGCCACATCCATTTTCACGCAGAGCGGCCGTGCGGCGCGCGAGTTTCGCTACCGCGTGGGCGTCAGCATGATCGGCGTGAACATCGGGGTCGCCGCACCGATGGCGTTCTTTCCCTTTGGCGGGACCAAGGGCTCGTTCTTCGGGGACTTGAAGGCCCACGGCCATGATGCCATCGAGTTCTATACGGACAAGAAGGTCGTCATTTCGAGGTGGGGATGAGAAACGTCATCGGCGGTTTGCTGCAGATGTCCAATCCCCTCAACGACGCGACCGCGCCGGTCGCCAAGATCGCCGACGCCATGCTCGCGAAGCACCTTCCGTATATCGAGGAGGCGGGCAAACAGGGGGTGCAGATTCTCTGCCTGCAGGAGATCTTCAACGGGCCGTACTTCTGTCCCAGCCAGGACACGAAGTGGTACGACATCGCCGAG
>JBHEMG010000197.1:0-7675 GCA_046262715.1 Gemmatimonadales bacterium | reverse complement strand
CCCCTTCACGGTGCTGCTGTCGGTGCCGCTCGCCGTCACCGGCGCCCTGTTCACCCTCAAGGTGGCCGGGTCGACCATCAACGTGTACAGCCAGATCGGCATGATTCTGCTGATCGGCCTGGTGACCAAGAACTCGATTCTGCTGGTGGAATACGCGAACCAGCTGAAAGAGCGGGGCAAGAGCACGATCGACGCGATGCTCGAGTCGGGCCGCATCCGCCTGCGTCCGATTCTGATGACCAGCGTCTCGACGATCATGGGCGCGATCCCAATTGCCTATGGTCTCGGCGCCGGTTCGACGAGTCGTCGGCCGCTCGGCTACGCGATCGTGGGCGGCATTCTGTTCTCCACCGTGCTGACGCTGTTCCTGGTGCCGGTTGCGTACGTCACCTTCGACACGCTGCGCGAGCGCCTGCACGAGCGGCGCGTGCGCCGCCGCGCCGAGCGCCTCGTGCCCGCCATCGGGGAGGGCGACTGATGCTGGCGCTGCTGCTCGCCCTCCAGGGCGTGGTGCCTCCGCAACCGGGGGCGGGGGCGGGGGCGCAGGATTCCTTGCCGCGCGTCACCCTTACCGAAGCGCTCGAGCGCTCGGCGCGGCTCGATCCGAACTACGTCCAGGCGCTGGGCCAGGTCGATAACGCGGTCTGGGGGCGGCGCAATGCGTTCCTGGCGTTTATCCTGCCCTCGATCAATCTCGACGCCAGCCGGCGCACCACCGACCCGCCGAGCTTCTTCTTTACCGACACGTTGATCCGCGTGAAGACGAGCTACTCGGCCGGCTTCACGGCGCGCTATGACCTGTTCACCGGCGGCCAGAAATTCGCCGAGCTCACGCGCTCGGCGGCCGGGCTCGAAGGCGCCCGCGCGAGCGAGCTGGCGCAACGGTTCGCGACGGCGCTGCTCACCGAGTCGGACTTCTACAACGTCCTCGCATCGAACGAGCTCGATCGTGTCGCGCAGGAGCGGCTCCGGCGTGCCCGCGAACAGTTGGCGATCGCCCGGGCGCGCGTCATTTCGGGCGCCGCCGTCTCCACTGATTCGCTCAATCTGCGACTCGAGTTCACTCGCGCGCAGGTCGGCGTGTTGCAGCAGGCCTCGGCGTTGCGACTGGCACGGCTGCAGCTGGGACGGCGCGTGGGGTCGGCTGGGCCGGTGGACGCCGCGCCGCTCGACAGCACAGGCGCACCCGATTTGCCGATCACCCTTGCGGATGCCGTGGCTCAGGCGTCCCAGCAGGGACCACAGTACCGCATCGCCGCGGCGAACGAGCGCGCCGCACGGGCGTCGTACCGCTCCCAGTTGGGAGCGTACTTGCCACACCTCTCGGTGAGTTACAATCGCAATTCGATCGATACCAGGTTCTTTCCCAGTCTCTTTACGCAGAAGACGCTGACGTTCGCGGTGTCGTTCCCGTTGTGGGACAATGGGCGCCGCGAGCTGGCGCTGTCGCAGGCGCGCGTCAATCGCGATGTGGCACGAGTGATCCGCGAGGACATGGACCGCGCGGTGCTGCACGACGTCACTGCGGCGTACGATCAGTACGTGACCTCGCGTGCATCCACGGCGCTCGCTGCCGAAGGGGTGGTCGTGGCGCGCGAAAGCTTCCGGGTGCAGCAAAATCGCTATCAGGCAGGGGCCACCACGATCCTCGATTTGCTCGAGGCGCAGGTCAATCTCTCCGCCGCGGAAGCTGCGCTCGTTCAGGCGCAATACGCGACACGGCTGGCACTCGCGGGACTCGAAAGCGTCCTCGGCCGCCGACTCTTTCCCGACAGAGGAACACCGTAATGCGTCTCGCTTCCATCGCCGTACTGGTTCTGCTCGCCGCCTGCAATAAGGCCAAGTCGGCCGCCCCGGGTGGCGGCGGGCCGCCGCCGATGCCGGTCGAGGTCGCCGTCGCGATTCGCGACACCGTCGTGGACGCAATCCAGGCGACGGGACAAATCGAAGCCGTGCAGTCGGTGGAGCTGCGGCCCGAAGTGTCGGGACGCATCACCGAGATTCTCGTGCGGGAAGGACAGGCGGTGGCGGCTGGCACGCCGCTCTTCAAGGTCGACGACGCGGAGCTCCAGGCGCAGGTCGCGCAGGCCGAAGCGGAACGGCAGCTCGCGCAGCGGGCGCTCGAACGCACCCAACAGCTGATGGCGCAGAACGCATCGTCCGCCGCCGACCTGGAGCAGGCGCAGGCGGGCGCGCAGGCGGCACACGCTGCCTATAATCTTCTGAAGACCCGTCTCGATCGCACCGTGGTGCGCGCGCCGTTCGCCGGCGTCGTCGGTCACCGGCTGGTGAGCAAGGGGACGTACGTCACACCCCTGACGCCCCTCATCTCGGTGCAGTCGGTGAATCCGCAGCAGGCGGTCTTCCAGGTGCCCGAGCGCTACGCCGAGCGGCTGAAGCCTGGGCAGCTGGTGAGCTTTCAAGTCGCCGCGCTGCCGGGCAAGAACTTCTCGGGCGAAGTCGTCTTTGTGGACCCTGTCGTCGAGCTGCCGGCCCGTACGATTCTGATCAAGGCGCGCGTACCGAACAGCCAACGCCAGCTCGCGCCGGGCATGTTCATCGAGGCCCGATTGGCGACCGACATTCGCCCCAACGCCATCGTCGTCCCCGAAGACGCCATTCTCCCCCTGCAGGGCGCGACGTTCGTCTGGGTCGTGAAAGACGGCAAAGCCGACCGTCGGCAGATCACGCTCGGCGTGCGCACGGCGGGGTGGGCGGAGGTGCAGGGGGGCGCGGTCGAGCCCGGCGATTCGGTCGTCGTCGGCGGGCTGGAGCGGCTGTTCCCCGGCGCCAAAGTCATGGCGCAGCTCGTCGAGCGCCACCGCGGCGCCCCGACCGGGGCGGAATCTACGGCGGCGCCGGCGCAATCCGGGGACAGCGCGGCCAAGCCGACGCGCTGAGGCTTAGCGGACGGGGCGCTCCGGCAGCGGCTGCAGCACCCGTTCCGTGCTCTTGAATACCGCCTGCGCGATCGCCTGCGCCCGCGCCGACAGCGCGGGCTGCGAGGTCTGCAGCTCCTGCGCCATCGTGTAGTAGGTCAGCCCGTACAAATCGAGGATGCCCTTCGACGGCTCGTCCACCCAGCCGCGGGGGCGATCGCGGGCCGCGGCGTCGGAGTGATAGACGTCGAACAGCAGCTTCGTCGTGCGCGGCACGTTGACGTACCCGAGTGACTGAATGCCCTTGATACTGTCCGACTGTACCAGCTCGTGCTCGCGCAGCACGCGCACGAACCCCTGGCCTTCGAGCCGGGACGTCAAGCCGAACTGATCGGCGTAGAGGCCGACGGTGCGCGAGAAGTAGATCGGTCGCTTCCCCATCTGGTCCTTGATCACCTGCAGCACGACGACGTCGGCGCGCTCGATGTAGGGGCGGCCGAGCATCTGCGGATCGAGCGTCACGTCAACCGGGCCGAGCCGCGCCACACGCCGCTGGTCGATGATGTAATACTGCTCGAGCGCGGCGAGCTGCTCGTCGGTGAAGCTCATCAGCGTTCCGCTCGGTGTCGCCCACTGGCGGCCGCGATAGATCGCGGGCGCGCGGGTCGAATCGAACGGCTCAACCGGGCGGTGCTGCAGCTGCCGCACGTACCAGTCGGTGTTGGCGAGCGAGAGATTCACGATCGTGACGTCGCGCCGAATGCCCTCGACTTCCTGGGCGTACCACAGCGGGAAGGTGTCGTTGTCGCCGGCGGTGACGAGGACGCCGTAGGGCTCCATCGACTGCAGTACGTCGGAGGCAAAATCGCGCGCCAGCGTCTCGTCTTTGCGGGACGCGGTGAGGCGGTTGCCGAACAACGGAATCAGCGCGAGGGCGAGCAGCGGCGTCGCGTAGAGCCAGCGGCGCGTCTCATTCGGCTGGCGCTCGCGGAACCAGTCGCTCACACCCTCGAGCAGCCAGGCGAACCCCATGCCGACCCAAATGCCCCAGATCGCGAAGGAGCAGATGAAGAAGTAGTCGCGCTGGCGCACCTCGTGCGCGCCCTGCGGCAGCTCGGGATGCAGCGAGAAGCCGTACTTGAAGTTGAGGTAGAAGACGAGCGCGAACGTAAACGTCACCATGAGCAGCGTCATCGCGAACGCCGTGCGCTTGTCGGCCCGCCAGTGCCGGATGGCGCCGAAGATGCCCAGCCCGCCAAACAACACCGCCACCATCCGCTCGACGCGACCCGCCCAGTCATGCGCGAACTGCCAGCTGAAGTACTGCAGGTAATTCAGCAGCTGCGCGCCATACAGGATGATCGTGTGGCCGGAGTTTTCGTTGGGCCCCTGCGTGGGGTTGGAAAAGATCGACGGCTTGCCGTACTGCTGGCGCGTCAACACCGCCCAGAGCGCGTTCCAATTGGTCGGCTCGCCTTCGTTGATCGCCGGATGGAACGCGGCGCGAATCGGCAGGAACGTGTACACCGACAAACCGACGGCGGCCACGAGCAGCGCAGCGACCGCGAATGACGCGTTCCCCGCGAGCAATGCGTACGCGAGCGCGCCGGCGAAGAGGATGGCGGCGAACACGATCGGTCCCAAATGCTCGAGCCCCAGCGACAGCAGGAGGAACCAGACGCTGCCGAACACGAGGAACTGGGACCATTGGAGCCTGCGGTCGATCTCCGCGATGGAACGCTGCGGCTTGAGCGGCGGATACAGCAGCACGAGTACGACCGGCCCGACCAACACGCCCATCATGTGATTCGTGGCGGTCAGCGCCAGCATATAGATGATCAGCAGCAGATAATGATCGTGGCCTTCACCTGCCGGCTGATCGTCCCACCGCACGATCAGCCACAGGATCAGCGCGATCGACAGCAGGCTCAGGGTGTACACTTTCTCGTTGACGACCGACTGATTCCACACGGTGAAGGCCGTCGCCGACACGATCGTGCCCGCCAGCGCGGCGAGCCGCCGTGGCCACGTCGCCGGCACGAACGACCGCATCCAGCGCTCGGCGACGAGGAACCAGCAGCCCGCGGAGACGGCGCTCGTTACGGCAGCGAACAGATTGATGCGCTGTGCGTACCCGGCGACGAATGGAATCAGCCCCCACACGTGCGCCATCAGCACGAACAGCGGGTTGCCCGGCGGATGTGGGACGCCGAGGGTGTACGCCGCGGCAATGTATTCCGACGTATCCCAGAACTGCGTCGTCGGGGCGAGCGTCACGATATAGAGCAGCAGCGCGCCGAGCGAGACGAGGCCCGCCATCAGATACGGCGGATGGACCGCGGACAACGGCGGGGTCTGTGTGTACCCCGGGGCCGCAGGCGTGGCGCGATTCGAATAGGTCGTCGTCATAGGGTCCAGTAATCTAGTGTCGGAATTGCCGCATACCGGTCAGGATCATGGCAAGGTCGTGATGGTCGGCTGCCGCGATCACCTCGGGATCTTTCACCGAGCCGCCGGGCTGAATGATGGCGGAAACGCCCGCCGCCGCCGCTTCTTCGACCCCGTCGGGGAAGGGGAAGAAGGCGTCGCTGGCGAGCACCGCGCCCTTGGGGTCGTGGCCTTGCTGCCGCGCCTTATGGACCGCCAGGTATGACGCATCCACACGGCTCATTTGCCCGGCGCCGATCCCGATCGCGGCCTCACCCTGCGCCAGGATGATGGCGTTGGATTTAATGGTGCCCACGGCCGCCCAGGCGAAGCGCAGGTCGTTCCATTGCGCGTCGGTCGGTTGGCGCGTCGTCACGACTCGCCACTGCGATTCGTCCGCCACGGCGCTGAATCGGAAGCGGTCCTGCGCCAGAAAGCCCCCGCGTACCCGCTTGAAGTCGAGCGCCGGATCATCGCTCGGCCGGGGCAGCTCGACCACCCGCAGGTTCTTCTTTTCCTGGAAGACCACGAGCGCATCGGCATCCACGCGCGGCGCCACGACGACTTCGACGAACAGTTCGCGCATCGCCTCCGCGGCGGTCCGGTCCACCACGGTGTTGAACGCGATCACCGAGCCAAACGCCGACGTGCGATCGGTGGCAAGGGCGCGGGCGTACGCGTCGGCGGCGTTGCGGCCCAGCGCGATGCCGCAGGGCGTCGTGTGTTTGATGATGACGCAGGCGGCCCGCGCGTCGCGGCCGCTCCACGGCGCGACCGCCATGACGGCGGCATCCACGTCCAGCAGGTTATTGAACGACAGCTCTTTCCCGTGCAGCTGGTGCATGTCGCGGATGCCGGGTTCGTCGGTCACGTACAGCGCCGCGCGCTGATGCGGATTCTCGCCGTACCGGAGCGCCTGCTGTTGCTGCAACACGAGTCCGAGCGTGGGCGGCAGCGATTCCTGCGAGCGCGTCAGGTAGCCGAGGATGGCGGCGTCGTAGGCGGAGGTATGCGCGAAGACTTTCGTGGCGAGGGCGCGCCGCCGCTCCTCGCTCACCGTCCCGGTCTTGAGATCCTCGATCACCGGCCCATAGTCCTGGGGATCCACCACCACGATCACGTCGGCGTGATTCTTCGCCGCCGAGCGCAGCATCGAGGGACCGCCGATGTCGATCTGCTCGATGGCCTGCGCGAACGTCGTGCCCGCTTTGGCG
Organism: Gemmatimonadales bacterium; assembly: GCA_046262715.1. Lineage (GTDB taxonomy): Bacteria > Gemmatimonadota > Gemmatimonadetes > Gemmatimonadales > GWC2-71-9 > 20CM-2-65-7. The sequence goes on along the minus strand of JBHEMG010000197.1, from coordinate 1,155 downwards.
ACCGTCTCACGGAACGGGTACAGATTCACCGCGACGAGGTCGATCGGGGTAATGCCATGCTGGCGCATCGAAGCCATATCACTGGGATGATCCCGCCGGCCCAGCAATCCGCCGTGGACCTTGGGATGGAGCGTCTTCACGCGGCCATCCATCATCTCGGGGAAGCCCGTCACCTGATCGATCGGAATCACGGCGATGCCCTCCCGGCGCAACGCCTCGGCGGTGCCGCCGGTCGAGACGATGTCCCACTTGAGCGCCACCAGTGCGCGCGCGAAGTCCACCAGCCCGCGCTTGTCAGATACCGACAGCAGTGCCCGCACTACCAATCCTCGGCAACGGCACGAACCAGGTCAGCGAGGCTCACGAGGTCTTTGAGATCGATCACCTCGGCAGGCGAGTGCGAGTAGCGCATCGGCCACCCCATGGCGACGTCCACGACGCCATAGGGCACGAAGGTCGAGCCGTCGTTACCGCCGTTCGTCGTTCCGATCTGCAGCGCGATGTGGCGCGCGCGCGCGAGCTGCGCGAGCGAATCCACGTACGCGGGCGGAGTGATGGAGGAGTTGTCGAGCGCGCGAGCGACCGCACCGGCCCCGACCTTCGCGACGGCAAAGTTCTGCAGCTCGAGCGGCGAGTCGGCCGAGACGAACGTGTCGATGGCGTGCACGCGGCGCGTTGTGGTGCCGAGCTGGCGTGCGGCCGCTTCGGCGCCCTCGAGGCCGATCTCTTCGCGCGTGCTGAAGAGAAAAATGACCGGATGCTGAAGCTTGCGCCGGTCGAGCTGCCGCAGCGCGAGCAGCAGCGCCGCGCATCCCATGCGGTCGTCAAACGAACGCCCGGTGGCGCGCGTGCCGGCGAGCCGCACGTACTGCTTCGGCATCGTGATCGTCTGGCCGACGTTCACGCCCAGTGACTCCGCGCCGGTGCGGGTCGTCGCTCCGACGCTGACACGGAGCGCTGCGGGAAGCCGGTGCGTGAAGCCGCTGTCGCGTGGGAGAAAGATGCCGGGAATATCGGCGCCGCCGCCGCCGGTATGGATCAACGCCGGCTTGCCCTCGTACAGCGACAGGATGAAGCCGCCGCGGTTGTGCAGCTCGAGCGTGCCGTCGGCATTGATCGCCTCGACGCGAAATCCGATCTCGTCCATGTGGGCCA
>JBHEMG010000196.1:0-8408 GCA_046262715.1 Gemmatimonadales bacterium | reverse complement strand
GGGCGATCGATTCGCGATGGAGCGCGCGGCGTTCGAGGTCGCGTACGAAAACTTCAAGCATCGCGATACCGCGCGCGTCGCGCGTGCCACCGCGGTCCCGCGACCGAACGACGTGGTGCCCGTAACGGCCCTGACCGCGGGCGTAGGCGCGGCTCCGGCGCCGCGTGCCCGTTTGACGGTGCGCCTCAATGGGCGCGACACCGTCGCGATCGTCCAGGCCGCCGCGCTCGCCGCGCATGCAGCGCCATACCGGCTGCCGTCGCGCGACACCGCATTGGCGCGCTGGCTCGCCCCAGAGCCCCTGATCCAGAGCTACGATGCGCGGATCGCGGCGCAGATGCGCCAAATCGTGCAGCGCGAGCGCGGGCCGGCGAAGGTCGCGGAGCTGCTGACACATTGGGTGCACCGCTCCGTGCGCCGCGCCCTCCCCGGCCCTGGCAGCGTGCCGAGCGCGGTGAAGGTGCTCGAGACACGCCGCGGCGACTGCAACGAGGCGACGACATTGTTCGTCGCGCTCGCGCGCTCCGCCGGCCTGCCCGCTCGCACGGTCGCCGGCCTGATCTATCTGAATGGTCACTTCTATTATCACGCGTGGGCCGAGATCTACTTGAATGACTGGATCGCCGTAGATCCCGCGTTCGATCAATTCCCCGCGGATGCCGCGCATTTCCGCATTGCAACCGGCGGACTGGCGCGCCAGGTCGAGCTCGTTCCGCTCATCGGTCGGCTGCAGCTCGAGGTCCTATGATCCGTCTGGAGAATTTGACCAAGCTCTACGGCAGCTTCCTCGCCGTGGACGACATCTCGCTGCACGTCCCGCGCGGGGTGCTCTTCGGCTGCCTCGGCCCCAACGGCGCCGGCAAGACGACAACGCTGCGCATGATCGCCGGCATCCTGCGGCCCACGCAGGGACGCGTGCTGCTGGGCGGCGACGACGTCCACAGCAATCCGCTCGCGGCCAAGATGCGGCTCGGCTTCATCCCGGACCGGCCGTTCGTCTACGACAAGCTCACCGGCGGAGAATTCCTGCGGTTCGTGGCGGGACTCTACGGTCAGGAAGGCGACATCGTCGACCGCCGCATCGCCGAGCTGCTCGACGTATTCGAGCTGACCAGATGGAAGGACGAGCTGGTAGAGGCGTACAGCCACGGCATGCGCCAGAAGCTCATCATTTCGAGCGCCCTCATCCACCGCCCCGAATGCATCGTCGTCGACGAGCCGATGGTCGGCCTCGATCCCAAAGCGGCGCGGCTGCTCAAGGACATTTTCCGGCAATTCGTCGAGCGCGGCGGCACGGTGCTGATGAGCACGCACACGCTCGAGGTGGCGGAAGCGATGTGCGATCAGATCGCGATCATCCAGCACGGCAAGATCGTCGCGGCGGGCACGGTCAGCGACGTGCGGCGCCAGCACAAGGCGGGCGATGCGAGCCTCGAGGAGCTCTTCCTGAAGCTCACGGGCGGCGCGCAGGTCCGCGAGCTCGCCGAAGTGTTGGGCGCCGGGAAGTGAAGCAACCCTCGCTCGCGCACGTGCTCCAGCCCAAGTGGCGCACGGCGCTGCAGCGACTGCGGGAGGAGCGCGCCAAAGGCGGCAGCGGTAAGCTCGTCATCCTGTTGCTCGTGGGCGGCGCATTCTGGGCCGGCGTGTTCGGCGTGCTGTATCTGATCCTGCGCAACCTCCGCAAAGTCGAGGAGCTCGGGCCGCTGATCCCCGGCAAAATCCTCGGCTTGATCCTGCTGTCATTCATATCGATCCTGGTGCTCTCGAACGTGATTACGGCCCTCTCGAGCTTTTTTCTCGCCAAAGATCTCGACCTGCTCGTCTCGGCGCCCGTGGACTGGCTGCGACTCTACCTCGCGAAGCTGGGCGAGACGCTGCTGCACTCGTCGTGGATGGTGGCGCTGATGGCCGTGCCGATCCTGACTGCCTACGGCGTCGTGTACAAGGGCGGGGTGCTGTTCGGGCTGTACGCGATCCTGGCGATCGTGCCGATGCTGATTCTTCCCGCGGTGGCGGGATGCGCGGTAACGCTCATCCTCGTGAACATTTTCCCCGCGCGGCGCACGCGCGACCTGCTCTCCATCATCGCGCTGGGGGCGGCCGGCGGCGTGATCCTACTGTTTCGCGTGATCCGGCCCGAGCAGCTCGCGCGGCCTGAAGGGTTTCGCAATCTGCTCGACTTTTTGATTCTGCTCCGCGGCCCCACGTCGCCGTTCCTGCCGAGCGAATGGGCGTCGCAGGCGATCATGGGATATCTGCAGCACCGCATCGATCCGTTCCCGCTCGTGCTGCTCTGGACCACCGCGGCGGCGTTCGTGACGCTGGGCGCCGTGCTGCATCGCGCGCTGTACGCCCAAGGGTTCACCAAAGCACAGGAAGGCGCTGAGCGGTTCATCCGCGGCGGCCTGTGGCGCTGGACCGTGGGGTCGTTGCTGGGATGGCTGCCGGTGGCCAAGCGGGAATTCGTGCTCAAGGACATCAAGCTCTTTTTCCGGGACACGACGCAGTGGAGCCAGCTGATTTTGCTGGCGGTCCTCGTGGTGGTCTATCTCTTCAATATTCAAGCGCTGCCGCTCCATCGCGGCGAGCCGGTGGGATTTTTTTACGTCAACCTCGTGTCGTTCTTGAACCTCGGTCTCGCCGGCTTCGTGCTTGCATCGATCGCGGCGCGGTTCATCTTCCCGGCGGTATCGCTGGAAGGCCGACAGATGTGGCTGTTGCGCTCCTCGCCACTCGATCTGCGCGCGTTGCTGTGGTCGAAGTATTGGGTCGGGACCGTGCCGCTGCTGGCGCTGGGATTGCTGCTCACCGGACTGACCAACTGGCTGCTCGAGGTCTCGACGTTCATGATGGTGATGGGTCTCGCGACGATGGCGTCCCTGACGCTCGCGATCGGCGCGATGGCGCTCGCCTTCGGGACGCTCTATCCGCAGTTCGAGACCGAAAACGCAGCGCAGATTCCGACCTCGTTCGGCGGCCTGGTGTTCATGATGGCGACCATCGCCCTGCTCGCCGGCGTCATCGTCTCGCTGTGGCAAGCGGTATACGCCTACGTGCGGGCCGTGTACGAAGGCCGCCCGGTGGTTGTCGACGGATGGATGTTTCTCTGGTTCTTTGTGGCCGCCGCCTTGTGCACGGCGGCCACGATAATTCCGCTGCGGTTGGCACTGCGAAAAATGGAAAGCTTCGAGTTCTAGCCTAGCGCCAGCTCACGCCGCCCAAGAGCTGGAACGAGCTGCCGTCGCCAAGAATGAACTTCCCCTCGACGTAGGGCCGGGTACGGCCGCGACTGGCTTCGAGACCTGTCAGCAGGTTCAGATTTGTACTACTGCCGCTCACCCCGCCCGCGCTCGCGTGCGAGTAATTTAATCCGCCACCGACGTACCAGGCGCGGTACCGCGTGGGCGGCCGGTACTTGAGATCAAAGTTCAATGCCCACAACGACCCGCCGCTCACGAAGTAGTAGTCGAACGTCGGGTAGAGCGCGATGTCGGGCGTGATGGGCCAGGTGAGCTGCGCGCCGAGCAGCGGTTCGTCCACGTCGAAGTTGTAGCCGAGGTGCGCCCCATAACTGGGGCCGGAGTTGACGATCGCGCGCCGCCGCGCCCGCCGCTGCGCATCGGCCGTGGAGGCCGTCAGCGCGAGAACCAGCAAGATGAGCATACACCGCGAGGCCCATCGGTTCACGAAGCGCTCCAGGTTCGGGGATGCAGACTGATAGGAAACGAGGCGGGAAAATGCAAGTCAGGCAGCGACGCGCGCGCCGCAGCCGTTGCAGTAGCGCGCGGCATCTTCCAACCCCGTACCACAGCGGGCGCAGTAGCCGGGCGCGGTTCCCAGCCGCCTGCCGCACGCCGAGCAGAACTGGGCCTCCTTTTCCGGACGGAGACCGTGTTCGGGACATGCGGGAGCAGGGAGCAGTGAGCGGGGCGCAGATGGCAGGGTCTTCTGCTGCTCGCCACGTCCTCTTCCCTGCTCTCCACGCAGCGCGGCTAACGCTTCACCGGTGTACTTGGCCTTCAGCGCATCGTAGTCCTCATCCGACAGCTTCCCAGTGGCGCGGTCGAACTCGATTTCCTTGAGCGCCCGCAGTGCCACGGTTTGCGGGCTCATATCGTCGTCGGGATCGTCCCCCTCGTCGGGGACCGCAGGATCGGCGGCGCCGCTCGACGGCCGCAGGATGGGACGCAGAACGTAGTAGATGACCCCGGCCGCCAGCAGAATCCCGAGGATCAGCTCGAGCATGAGACGGACCGGGTCAGCCGGGGAGCCGGTCGAGCTCTCGACGTAACTGCTCGAGCTCGGCGGCTGATGCGTTGGGCGGAGCCGCGGCGAGCGGCGCGGCGGTCGTGGCCGCCTCCCGGGTCCAGCGACGCAGGACACGAACCAGGACGATACCGGCGATGATGATCGCGGTGGACGGCACGAAGTAGCCGGCGAGATTGAAGCCGCGTTTTGGCGGTGCCATCAAGGCGGCTTCGCCGTACTGCCCGACAAAGGCATCGATGACTTGCTGCGCGGTCTGTCCCTGCCCCGCAAGCCGCAGCACTTCTTGATGCAGCGCTGGGCTGTAGGTGCAATTGAAGTCCGTGGTACGGCACGTATAAATGTCGAGTCCGCAGCCACACGTGCAGCGCAGACGCTTTTCGATCGCCTGAATGCTCGCATCGTTGTCGCCGGCGGTGATCGGGGCGCGCGAGCGGCCCGCGCGCTCCGGATCGTAGACGCGTCCGGCACTCAGCGTGTCCTGCAGTACCGCCCCCGCCGCGGCCGCCGCGATCGCGAAAAATCCCCGGCGGCTGACCGGATCGCTCATCGTACCGGCTCGAGTTTGACGGCGTATCCCGCCTGGACCCGCGATGCGGTCGCGCCCTTGACCGCCACGGGCGCGCCGCCGGGCCAGAGCACGATCAGTCCGCCGATCACCAGCACGAACCCGCCAAACCAGACCCACCAGACAAGCGGGTTGATCGTGAAGCGGAAGACCGCCTGTTCCGTCCCGTTCACGAGCCCGGCGAGCACGATGTAGAGATCCACGCGCAGACCGCTCTTGATACCGACTTCCGTGGACGGCTCGAACGTCGGCCGGCCGAGCGCATCGACATGCTGGCGCTTTTCCGTGCGCAGCCGGCCGATCGATTTTCCGTCACGGCGCACCTCGACGAGTGCGGCGGTCACCTGACGATTGAGGGCGTTGTACTGCGAGATGCCCAGGTGCGTGAACGTGTACTGGTGGCCGTCAGGGCTGCGCAGGCTGGCCGACTCGCCGGGCCGCAACATGGCCTGGGTCTCGGTTTTGAAGGACATCCCGGCGAACGCGACGAAGAGGAGTACCATCGCGAGATGCACGATGTAGCCGCCGTAGCGGCGACGATTGCGCGCCAGCAGCTGCACGAGGGCGTACGGCGTTGGCTCGCCGTACTGGCGATGGCGCGCGCGGGCGCCGCGCACAAACTCCTGAATCACGGTCCCGAAAACGAAGGCGCCAATGCTGATCGCGATGAGCGCGCCGACGTCGCGCATGCCGCCCACCAGTAGAATCAGCAGCATGAATACGCCGGACGTGACCGGGACCGTGAACTGGCGCCGCAGATTGGGGAGCGACGCGCGCCGCCAGGCGATCAGGGGGCCGACGCCCGTGAGCGCCAGCAGCGCCAAGCCGAGGGGGACATTCACCTGATTGAAGAACGGCGGGCCCACGGTGATCTTCGTGCCGCGAATCGCCTCCGAGAGAATCGGAAACAGCGTGCCCCACAGCACCGAGAATGCGATGCCGATGAAGAGAAGATTATTGAAGAGGAAGCTGGCCTCACGGCTGACCATCGACTCGAGCGTCGCATCCGCTTCGAGCAGATGCAGCCGCGTGCTGTAGAGCCCGAAGCTGAGGGCCGCGGCAAGCACGAGGAAGACGAGGAAGAAGTAACCGACGTTGGATTGCGTGAACGAGTGCACGCTCGCGATCACGCCGGAGCGGGTGATAAACGTGCCGAAGATCGACAGCAGCCACGCCCCGATGATCAACGCCAGGTTCCACTTCTTCAGCATGCCGCGCTTTTCCTGGATCATGACGGAATGCAGGAACGCGGTCATCACGAGCCACGGCAGCAGCGCGGCATTCTCGACCGGATCCCAGGCCCAATACCCGCCCCAACCCAGCTCGACGTACGCCCACCACATCCCAAGCAGCAGCCCAATGCTCAGAAACAACCACGACACGAGCGTCCATTTGCGGATCGCCACCAACCAATCGCTGTCGAGCCGCTTGGATAACAGCGCGGCGATTGCGAAGGCGAATGGAATCGTGATCGAGATGTAGCCGAGGTACAGCATCGGCGGATGGAAGACCATGCCCGGATTCTGCAGCTGCGGATTCATGCCGCTGCCGTCCATCGGCACGAACGGAAGACGCTGAAACGGGTTTGCGGCAAACAGCATGACGGTGATGAAGAACGTCGCGACCGTGCACGTGACGCCGGCGACGAACGGAAGGTAGACCCGATGACGGCCGCTGGTGAGCAGCTGCACGAGCGCGGCAAAGAGACTGAGCACGGTCGCCCAAAAGAGCAGGCTGCCCTTCTGTCCCGCATAGAGCGCCGACCAGAGATAGAACGTCGGAAGATTGCGGCTGGTGTAGGCCGCCACATACTCCATGCTGAAGTCATGGCGGAAGATGCCGACCTCGAGCGAGATCACTGCGACGATCAGGGTGGCGAGCAGCGCGAAACTGGCGTGGCGCGCGCTCTGCTGCAGATCGGCGCGGCCTTGCACACCGCCGACGAAGCCCGTCACCGCTCCCCATATCCCAACCAGCAACGCGAGCCAGAGCGACAGGGTGCCGAGCAGGCTCATTTAGGCTTTGGGGACCGCTTCATAGCGCGACCCGCATTTCGCCAGGACGTCGGTGGCGTGAATCACGCCGTCCCTTTGCAGCCGTCCTTCGACGACGACTTCGACGGAATCGGTGAACGTGTCGGGGGGCAAGCCCTTGAAGATCACGGGGTAACTGACAGTGCCGTCGGTGATGTGGAAGCGCAGCGTTTGCGTCGCGGTTTCTTTCTCGACAGTGCCAGGGACGACGCGCGCGCCGACTTTCATGCCGAGATCGTAAAACGACGGATCCGCGGACACACGCTGCGCCAACTCACTGGGCGTGAGGAAATACTGCCCCGTCTGATTGATGCCGGAGGCCATGAGGTACCCGACGGAGCCAACAATCAGCACGGCGCCTAACGCGAACTTCGTACCCGCTTTCATTCGTCAATTATACCACTTCGCCAATCGGCCGCTTCACTGTTCCTGAACGAATCATCATGCAAAGGGCGGCTGCACGACGCCGCGGTCGGTGATGTAGCCTGTGACATACCGCGCGGGCGTCACGTCGAAGGCCGGGTTCAACGCCGCCACGCCCTCGGGGGCGATCGACCGCCCCGCCAGGACTGTGACCTCCGCCGGCGCGCGCTGCTCGATGGGAATGAGATCGCCGTCGGCCAGCGAGGCATCGATCGTGCTCGACGGCGCCGCGCAATAGAACGGCACGCCGTGGTGGCGCGCGAGCACCGCGAGCCCATAGGTGCCGATCTTGTTGGCAAAGTCGCCATTCGCGCAGATGCGATCGGCGCCGACCAGGACGACATCCACCTTGGCCTGGCGCATCAGTGTGGCCGCCGTGGCATCGGTCACCAAGGTGCAGGAAATGCCGGCGTGCATGAGCTCCCACGCAGTGAGCCGCGACCCCTGCAGCAGCGGTCGCGTCTCGTCCACATACACGTGCACGCGGCGCCCCTGCTCGTGCGCGAGGTAGATGGGAGCGAGCGCCGTGCCGATCCCGCCCGTCGCGAGCGCACCCGTGTTGCAATGGGTGAGCACGTTGGCCCCGTCGCCGAGAATCGCGAGCCCGTGCTCGCCGATGCGCCGGCACATGGCGCGATCTTCTTCCCAGATGGCGGTCGCTTCGACGCGCAGCCGTTCCCAGAGATCGGTGCCCTCGCCCGGCGTGGCGGCTGCGGTGCGCAGCATGCGCGCGATCGCCCAGTGCAGGTTCACCGCCGTCGGCCGGGCGGCGCCGATGATCGCCGCGAGCGCCTCGGCACGCGCGAGAAATGGGGCTCGCGCCGCCGCGCGATCGTCACGCAATCCCGCGACGAGCCCCATCGCCGCCGCAATCCCGATGAGCGGCGCCCCGCGCACTTGCAGCTGGCGGATCGCTTCGGCCACGGACTCGGCGCTGTCCAGGTCGCGGGCGATCTCCGCCTCGGGCAGCGCGCGCTGATCGATGATGCGCACTGCGCCGGACGGCGACCAGGAGATGGCTTGGATGGGCACGAATGAACCTAATGTGGATTGCGGATTGCGGACTGCGGATTTTCAGCGCGCAGAAGCCCGCTCCTGGAGAATCCGCAATCCACATT
>JBHEMG010000195.1:0-5186 GCA_046262715.1 Gemmatimonadales bacterium | reverse complement strand
AGGCGAGGTCATCCTCGCCGCCGACACCACCGTCGTCCTGCACAGCAAAATCTTCGAGAAGCCGACGTCGCCCGCGAACGCGGTGGAGATGCTGGAGCAGCTGCAGGGACAGACCCACGAGGTGCTGACCGCCGTCGCGGTGGCGGAGAACGGTCGCCTGGAGCAGGCGCTGGACGTCTCGCGCGTGACGTTCCGGCCCAACAGCCGCCAGACGCTCGAGGAGTACGTCGCGACCGGCGAGCCGCTCGACAAGGCGGGCGCGTACGCGATTCAGGGACTCGGCGCGCCCCTGATCGATCGCGTCGAGGGGGATTTCTTCGGCGTGATGGGACTGCCGCTGCGGCTGGCGCTGGACCTGCTCGCGAAATTCGACCGGCCTTATCGCTTCACGCGATAGACCGGCACCTTCTTCGCTTTTCCTTTCACCTGGATGGGCTCGAGCGCCTCGACCTCGGGCGGCTTCTTGAGCGCTTTGTAAAACGGCTCCGAAATCAGAATCTCGTTGCGGCCCGCGGACGAGCAGAGGCGGCTCGCGGTGTTCACGGCGTCGCCGATCACGGTGTACTCGAGGCGCCGGTTGGAGCCGATGTTGCCGGCGAACACTTCGCCGAAATTGATGCCGATGCCGATCGCGAGCGGCTTGCGGCCCGATTCGCTCCACTTGGCATTCATCTTCTCGAGCGTATCGAGCTGGTCGAGCGCGCACTGCATGGCGCGATCGGCGTCGTCCGCATGTCCGATCGGCGCGCCCCACAGCGCCATGATCGCGTCGCCCATGAACTTGTCGAGCGTGCCGGAATGCTCGAACACGATGTCGACCATTTCGGTGAAGTAATCGGTGAGCAGCCCCGCGATCTCATCCGGATTCATCGTCTCGGACATCGGGGTGAAGCCGCGGATGTCCGAAAAGAAGACGACGACCGGCTGCTTCTGGCTCGGGAGCTTCCCGGCGTCCTGCTGCTCGGCGATGACGGACGCGATGTTGGGCGAGAAGTACCGTTCGAAGTTGGAGCGCACGAGGGCTTCGCGCCGTATCCGCTCGGAGAGCTGCGAGTTCTCGATGGCGATCGCGGTCAGGCCGCCGAACGCGATCAGGAACTCGAGGTCCTCGTCCGCGAAGGAATGCGTCGCGGTGAGGTTGTCCACGTAGAGAATCCCCAAAACCTTCTGGTCCGACCCCATGAGCGGCGTGCACATCGCGCTGCGCACGCTCTGGATGAGAATCGACTTGCCCTTGAAGCGCTCATCGGCGGCCGCGTTGTCCGACAAGATCGCGACACGCTCCTCGACCGCTTTGCGCGCGATCGATTGCGGCACATGCTTTGCCGCGCTCGCATCGCCCGTGCGGCTCTTGGAAATGCGCGGAATCAGCTCATTCGATTTTGCGTCGAGCAGGAGGATCGACACCCGGTCGACGTTCATGATCTGGAACGTGAAATCCACCACCTTGTCGAGCAGCCGGTCCAGCTCCTGCTGTTTGGACAGCTCCTTGGAAACCTCGAGCAGCAGCGACAACTTCTTCTCGCGCCGCTCCTCCTGCGTCTGCGCGTGCACCTTGAGATGGGACGAGCCGCTCTGCGGCTGGTCCATGACGATCGCCGGCACCCCACCCGACGCGCTCACCGGCAGCTGGCGCACGATCGTGCCGCCCGCCACGCCCCCTTTGGTGCCCGTCTTGGGAACAGGGAAATCGGCGGGAGTCGGTACCACCTGCGGCCGCGCGATCGGCGCCGTGACCTCTTTGACGCGGAACGCCACCTTGCCGAAGGTGAAGACGTCGTTCGCGCCCGCCTCCGCCTCGGTGATCTTGGCACCGTTCAGGAACGTGCCGTTGGAAGAGCCGAGGTCGGTGACACGGACTCCGCTCTCCGTAAGGGCGATTTCAGCATGACGGCGGGAGATCGTGGGATCGTAGATCGGCACGTCGCTGGTGACCGCGCGCCCCACCACGAGTTTGCGCCCGAGCTGGAGATCGATCGACTGCTCGCCGGAGGTGCTCGTCAGCTTGAACACAGGCGGGCAAATATAGGCCGCGCGGGCCTAATCACCAGCTTTCGCGAGCGCGAGCGCCCGCAAGACGGCCTGCGCTTTGGCTTCCGTCTCGGCGAATTCGCTGGCGGGATCGGAATCCGCCACAATGCCCGCGCCCGCCTGGACGACGACGCGGTCTTTGAGGACGAGCGCGGAGCGGATGGCGATTGCCGTGTCGAGACTCGTGGCGCCCCACCCGACGTATCCGACGGCGCCGGCATATGGACCGCGCCGCTCCGGCTCGAGCTCATCGATGATTTCCATCGCCCGCACTTTAGGCGCGCCGCTCACCGTCCCGGCGGGGAAGCAGGCGCGAAACGCATCGAGCGCGTCGTAGCCCGGATGGAGCCGGCCGCGGACTTCGCTCACCAGATGCTGCACATGGGAGTAGCGCTCGATCTGCAGTGACTCCGTCACGCGCACCGTCCCAAACTGCGCCACGCGACCGATGTCGTTACGGCCGAGATCCACCAGCATCCGATGCTCGGCCAGCTCCTTGGCGTCGTTGCTGAGCGCCGTCGCCAGCGCTTCATCATCCGCGGGCGTCGCGCCGCGCGGCCGCGTCCCGGCAATGGGACGGACGGTCACTTCCTCACCTTCGACGCGCACCAGCACTTCGGGTGAGCTGCCGACGAACGTCACGTCGTCGAGCGCGAGATAATACAAGTACGGCGCCGGATTCAACGCCCGCAGGTAGCGATACAGCCGCAGCGGATCGACCGCGCCGGGGACCACCTGGCGGCGCGACAGCACCGCCTGAAACACGTCGCCCGCCGCGATGTAGTCGAGGATTTTGGCGACGTCGCGCTCGAAGGCGTCGCGCGGATATCGGGATTCGGGGCGCAGCGCGCGACCGTCGCCGTCCAGGGCAAGCGGGGCGAGCTGGTGTGTCGCGCCCAGCCGGCCCACCAGCGTCTCGACCCGCTCCTGCGCGGCGTCGTACAACCGCAGTCGCTGGGCCAGTGAGGCACCCGGCGGCACCTCGACGTTCGCGACCACGTGCGCGCGGCCGAAGACGTTGTCGAGGATGACCAGCGAGTCGGCGATCATTACGATTGCATCCGGCATATCGAGCGTGTCTGGCGGCCCCTGGGGTAAGCGCTCGATGCGTCGCACCAGATCGTAGCCCAGCAGACCCACCGCGCCGCCGGTGAATCGCGGCAGGCCGGGCAGCGCCACACCAGGCAGTGCGCGCATGCGGTCGGCGAGATGCGCGATGGGGTCGGACGTCTCGCCTGCCGTGTCCCACCCGGCGGCGGGCGTCCACCGCTCGATGCGCGTGCCGCGATAGCGCAACGCCTCGCGCGGCTCCGTGCCGAGGAAGGTGTAGCGCGCCCAGCGCTCTCCACCCACCAGCGATTCGAGTAGAAACGCGAACGGCGGCCGCGCGACTTTGGCGAATATCGCCACCGGGGTATCGGCGTCGGTGAGCACTTCGCGCATGACGGGCACGATGCCGCCGGCTTTGGCGCGCTCGAGGAATGCGTCGCGAGGGTCTATCATCTAGATTGTCGGACGTGCGCTGGTCCGTCGCCCTCCTGCTGCTGCTGCTGTTGCCCACCGGCCTTTCCGCTCAGGATTGGAACAGCGATTCCGCCCTGGCGCTGGCGCGGCGCGCCATAGACCGCCGCGCGCGCGCCGCCGTCGATACCGCGCTGCGCGACTACAAAGCCCAGGCTCACGGGTTTCTCTTCTTCCTGGGGCAGTTCGGCGAGGGGCTCACCGAACCGCCACGGCTCGTGAAAGCGGACCAGCTGGAGCTGGAAGTGTACTGGAAGGCGCCGCAGCTCAGCAAGCAGCGGATCATCGGCTGGCGGGATCGCGCGGAGCTCCCCACCGACATCAACTATCATCGCGATCACCTCGGCATCGTGCAAAACAATTTCGGGCGCGCGATCCGCTTGGGCGACGGGGACGAGGTGCGTGACGTCCCGCACCCCCTCGCCTCCGGCGGGACCGAACTGTACGACTTCGCGCTGGGCGATACCATCACGATCGTGCTGCCGCAGCGCTCCGTGCGCGTCGCCGCGCTGCGGGTGCGGCCAAAGCGGTTTGCCGAAGGCGCGATTGTGGGGACGCTGTTCGTGGACGTAGAGACGGCGGAGCTGGTGCGCATGGCGTTCAACTTCACCCCGGCGGCCTACCTCGACCCGCAGCTCGAGGATGTCAGCATCGTTCTCGACAACGCACTGTGGGAGGGGCGATTCTGGCTTCCCTATCGGCAGGAGATCGAAATCAGGCGCCGCGCGACGTGGCTCGATATTCCCGCCCGTGGGATCATCCGCGGCCGCTGGGAAATCGACGGCTACGTCTTCAACGTCGGGCTCTCGGCGAGCTGGTTTCGCGGCGAAGAGATCACGATGCTGCCCAAGGCCGAGCGCGATTCCTTTCCGTGGCGCATGCCGCTGAGCCAGGCCATCCAGACCGTCGCCGAGCCGGTCCGGCAGAACGATCTGCAGCAGGTGCGCGCGGAAGTCAGCCGCATCGCCGGCCGCCGCGCGCTCACCGGACTCAAACGGCAACGGCTCGGCGCCCGGCAGCTGAGCGAGTTGCTGCACGCCAACCGTGTCGAGGGCCTCGCGGCGGGGGCGGGCTTCGTCTGGCGCACGCCCGGCGACGGCTTTGAGCTGCGCGGCCTGGCGAGCTATGGCTTCGCGGATGGCACGGGAAAGGGCATCGTGTCGATCGCCTCAGCCGACGGAATCGAGTTGGCCGCGTACCGCCAGGTGCGGCAAATCGGCGATGGGCCGGTGATCGCCCCGCTGCTCAACTCCATCGCGTCGCAGGAATTCGGCGACGACTACGCCGACTATTATCGCGCAACTGGCGCCCGCCTCGGCCTGCGCGTCCCGATTCGCGCGCGCGGGGAATGGCACATCGTGGCGGCGCGCGAGGACATCACTTCGCTGGCGGTGCGCGCGACGCCCGCCACGGGACATTTTCGTCCCAATCCCGCCGTGCGCGATGGCAACGCCTGGACTGGCACACTCACCGTGCGACGCCGCAGTGAAGGGTTTGCGGTTCGCCGCGATGCGGCAGGCGAGGCTTCGGTGCAAATCGGCGATGGCTACGCGCGCGTGCGTGCCGCGGGGCATGTGCTCCTGCCGCTTGGCTCGAGCCGCCTCCTGACGCGTGTGCAGCTCGGATGGGGAAGC
>JBHEMG010000194.1:0-19154 GCA_046262715.1 Gemmatimonadales bacterium | reverse complement strand
GCCGCCGGCGGCAACTTCCAGCTCGGCTTTCCGCTGGGCGACGCGGTATTTGTGTTTGGACTTCCCAAGGCAGGCATGTAATTTGAAAGCATGAGAACACGGTCCTGGTTGTTCGTTGCAATGATGACGATGATCTCGGTGCGGGGGGGCACGGCGCAGACGCCCCCCGCACCGACCACGCAAACGCCCCAGATCGATTGTAACTGGCTGACTGTCGACACCACGACGAAGACCGCAACCTTTCAGCTGACCTCCGGTCTCACCGGCCTCAACGGCGCGCTGAACTTCAACGGATTCAAGGATGGCGGCCTGACGTTCATGGTGCCGCTGGGGTGGAACGTCGTGATCCAATTCCGGAACCATGACGGCATGCTGCCCCATTCGGCGGAAGTCATTGACTCGACGAAATCGGTTCCCGCGGGGCCGGTCGATGCCGCCTTTCCGCGGGCGATGACGGTGCGTCTCGCCCAGGGCATCGCCCCCGAACAGCAGGACACTGTGCGCTTCGTCGCCAACAAGGCCGGGTCGTATTGGATATTCTGCGCCGTCCCCGGACATGGGCTGGCGGGGATGTGGATCCGATTCAAGGTCTCGGCGGTCGAAAAACGGCCCACGCTGACGGCAACGGCGGCCGCCGGACGATGACATGGCGCCGGTCCGCGGCTGCGGGACTGGCAGGCGCCGCGCTGCTCGCGGTGACGCTGCACGCGTCGCAGGAGCCCCGGCGCTGGATGGCGCTTGACGGGCGTGATTGGACGCAGTTCGCGCCCAATGAAAAGCAGGCGTACATCGCCGGATTCCTGGCGGGCGCCGCCAACGCGGCGGCCAATGCCGGGGACACCACGGTCATTCGACGGACCGTGGATTCGCTGTACCGGGACGGGGCGCTGCGTTTCCCGTTCGGGCATATGGTGTATGCGACGCAGCTCGACGAATTCTATTGGTGGGACAACCATGTCCCGATTCCTCTCTACCTGGCGTTGTCGAGTATCAATCAGCGGTTGCGGCAACAGGAGCACGATCCGTAGGCTAGGTGCGCCACTCGAACTCGGGAGGTCCTGCGATGAGACGGATGCTCGGGATTGTGACGACACTGGTGCTGGGTATGACGACCCTCGCGGTAGCGCAGCGACGGGCGGCGTCGAACGGCGGGATGGGGTTCTTCCACACGCCCGTCTTCGTCGCGCAGCCGGGACTGATCCACTCCTTCAGTACGGGCGCCGGCACAGATTTCAATGCGCGCTTCGTGACGGCGATTCCCCTATCCATCCCGAAGACCACGCTGGTCGCCATCATTCAGTGGACGCCGTTCAAAGACAATGGCGCGGGCGGGAAAGCCAATGCACCGGCGATCGTGTGGGGCCCCGTGGTGAATCTCGCCAATCAGCGGCAGTGGAGTTTCGACATCGACGGCCTCTTTGCCTACGGGCCGGCCGCGACGGGCACCAGCGATTACACGCACAAGTTCCTGCTCGAGGGCGATTTCTTCCTGAAGCTCGGCAGCATGATGAACACGAAGGGCCAATGGAACAGCCTGAGCCTGTATGCGATGCTGGCATATGTGCTCACCGGGCTGCCGAGCGGCATCGAGAGCAAGGACCGCATGGTGTTGCTGTCGGGTCTGTCGCTCCCGCTGGCGCCCTGGAAGCACTAGCGTCGCAGCGGAAGCGGAAATAGAAAATCGAGGCCGGGAGTGATCCCGGCCTCGATTGTTTTCGACTATCGGAAGAGGATCAACGCCGTGCGAAACGTGCGGTAAATCCCCCATGCCAACGGAATGCCCACCAGCGTCCACGCGAACGCAACCAGAAGCCAGTCGCGGCGATTCGTCATTGGCGTGCCTCGTCCGCCAGCTGCCCTTCGGTCAAGAACGCCTCGTCGCGCACCGGACGGACCAGCAGGTTGGCGATCAAGCCCACCACGAGGAGCGCGGCCAGGATATACATCGTCATGTTGTAAGCCTGCGCTGGGGGAACGCCGCGACCGATCTGGTATTCGCGCAGATAATTGACCAGCACCGGGCCGAGGATGCCTGCGGTCGACCAGGCGGTGAGGAGACGTCCGTGTATGGCGCCGACGTGAACCGTCCCGAACATATCCGCCAGGTACGCCGGGACGGTTGCGAAGCCGCCGCCGTACATCGTGAGGATGATGCAGAAAATCGCCACGAACACCGGCACGATGCCCGCGGCTCCGACCGTCGGGACGAGCGCGTACAACAGGAAGCCCAGCGAAAAGAAGATGAGGTACGTGCGCTTGCGTCCCAGAAAGTCCGACAGCGAGGCCCAGAAGAATCGGCCGCCGATGTTGAAGAGACTCAAGAGTGCGGTGAACCCGGCGGCGATCGTCGCAACCTCCACCTTTTGCGCAGCCGTGAGCTCCTGCAACGTGCCGGCCACGCCAATCAGTCTCCCGCCGAATACCTCCTGCAGCATCGGTGACGCCATGTTGATCACGCCGATTCCGGCGCTGACGTTCATGCACAGCACGACCCACAACAGCCAGAACTGCGGCGTGCGCCACGCCTGGCGGACGTCGACCTGGCGCGCCGTGATCATTGCGTTGGATTGCGGAGGTGGCGGTGTCCACCCGGCCGGTCGCCAGCCAGGTGGCGGCAACCGATACCCAAAGGCGCCCGCCAGCATGGCGACGAAGTAGATCAGGCCCATCGTGACGAATGTTTCCCACACTCCCACCGACGTAGCGGATTTGAAGTGATTCATCAGCAGGTTTGCGAGTGGCGAGCCGATCATGGCACCACCGCCGAACCCCATGATCGCCAATCCCGTGGCCATGCCACGACGGTCGGGGAACCACTTGATGAGCGTCGAGACGGGCGAGATGTAGCCGAGCCCCAGGCCGCACCCGCCGATGATGCCGAGCCCGAGGTAGAGGAGCCAGATACTGTGGATGTGAACGGCGAGCGCGCTGATCAGAAACCCGCCGCCCCAGCAGAACGCCGCGACTACGCCCGCCTTCCGCGGGCCTTCGCGTTCGAGCCACCGCCCGAAGACCGCTGCCGACAGTCCCAGGCACACGATGGCGAGTGAGAACGTCCAGCCGAGCGTGCTGACTTTCCAATCGCCGGGCGCCGCTGCGGTGATGCCGACGGCCCGAGACAACGGCAGCCAAAAGACGCCGAGACCGTACGCCATCCCGATGGAGAGATGAATGGCGAGGGCCGCGGGCGGCACGAGCCAGCGGTTGTAGCTCGGCGGCGCGATGATGCGTTCCTTGGCCAACAATCCGGGCATACGCGAGATTACAGGCCTTATGACCGATACGCAATCTCCGGATGTCGAATCTCCGGGTTTCTGGCAGACGATTCGCGAAGCGGTCCGCGGCTCGCATCACGACTACACCGCCGGCCCGGTCGGCCGCGCGATCATTCTGCTCGCCGTGCCGATGGTGCTCGAGATGGTCATGGAATCGGTCTTCGCAGTGGTCGACATCTTCTGGGTTGGGCACCTCGGCCCGAACGCGATCGCGACCGTCGGGCTGACCGAATCGATGCTCACGCTCGTCTACACTGCGGCGATGGGGCTGTCGATTGGCTTAATGGCGATGGTCGCGCGCCGGATCGGCGAGAAGAATCCGGAAGCCGCCGCCGAGGCGGCGGTACAGGGCATCGCCCTCGGCGTGCTCCTGGCGGCGATCATCGCCGTCCTGGGCGTGCTGTATGCGCCGAAGCTGCTCGCCCTGATGGGGGCGTCGCCCGACGTGATCGCGATGGGGCGCGGCTACACCCGTGTGATGCTCGGCGGCAACGTCGTGATCCTGCTGATTTTCCTGATCAACGCGATCTTCCGGGCCTCGGGCGACGCGGCGATCGCGATGCGCGTGCTGTGGCTCGCGAACTGGATCAACATCATCCTCGGCCCGCTGCTCATCTTCGGCGTCGGTCCCTTTCCGCGCCTCGGCGTGATGGGCGCGGCGATCGCGACGACGATCGGTCGCGGCACGGGCGTGTTGTATCAGCTCTATCGCCTGTGGCGCCGCGACGGCCGCGTGGTGATTCACCGTTACCAGATCGCGCTCAAACCGGCCGTGATGCGCACACTGCTACGGTTGTCGGGAACGGGGACGTTCCAGGTGTTCGTCGGCATGGCGAGCTGGATCGGCCTGACGCGCATCAACGCATCGTTCGGTGCGGAAGGGCTCGCGGGATACACGATCGCGATCCGCATCATCATCTTCGCGCTGCTGCCGTCCTGGGGCCTCGCGAACGCCGCGGCGACGATGGTGGGACAGTCACTCGGCGCGGGCAAACCGGCGCGCGGCGAGGACGCGGTGTGGAAGGCGGCGCTCTACAATCTGTTCTTCCTCGGCACGGCGGGACTGGTTTTCATCGTCTTCGCGACCCCCATCTCCCACCTGTTCACGCGCGATCCCGTCGTCGCGCCGATCGCGGCGGGCTGTCTGCGCATCATCAGCTACGGCTATTTGTTCTACGCCTACGGCATGGTGTTGACGAATGTGTTCAACGGGGCCGGGGACACATGGACGCCGACCTGGCTCAACCTGTGCTGCTTCTGGCTGTGGGAGATTCCGCTGGCGTGGGTGCTCGCGCGGCATTTCAATTTGGGACCTCAGGGCGTGGCCTGGGCGGTGACCATCGCCTTCTCGACGCTCGCCCTGGCAAGCGTAGCGCTGTTCCGGCGGGGACGCTGGAAGCTCAAGGCTGTATGATTCGCTGTCCAACGGGACACACTCGCGAGCACGTTCTCCCCTTCGCTCTCGCCCCTACGCGCGTAGTCGTTTCGCAGCTTTGCAACTTCGCACCTTGAAACTTTACACCCCCTTAGTGGAGGGGATATGTCTATCTGCAGGACGACGGCCTATGCCGTCGCCTTATGCGCTGCGCTGGCAGGAACAGCGCGCGCTCAAGACTCGACGCTTTTCGGGGAAGAACACAATCCGTTGACCATCTCCGGCTTTGCCGTCGGATCGGCACGCTATGATCGCAATCTGGCGACAAACACCGCGCTCGCATCGAAGCTGGCGGTGAGCCTCTTCCGCTCATGGTCGGATCAGCTGTACCTGTTTGCGCAGCTGACGACGCATCTCGAGGAAGCCGACAGCGGTCCGGCCGAAACACACATCGAGCTCGACAACCTCATCATCAACTGGACGCCGGCAAAGCTGTCGGCATTGTCGCTGTCGTTCGGCCGGTTCGACGCGCCCATCGGATTCGAGCGCGACGACGAGCCGCTAAACCTCGTCCCCACGACGTCATTCACCTTCGAGAACGCCCGACCGGTGAAATTCACCGGGCTCCTGGCGCGCTACATCCTCAGCCCGAAGGTCAGTGTGCTGGGCGTTGTTGCCAACGGGTGGGACAACGAGATCGACAACAACAGCGGCAAGACTGCCGGCCTTAAGCTCCAGGTCTTCCCCACGGCCGGCCTGGCCGTCGCGGCCGGTGCGTTCTATGGACCAGAAGAAGACGCGACGAACAGCGTCCAGCGCACGTTGATTACCGGCGATGCCACCTGGCAGCTCACGCAGCGCGTGATCCTGCAGGCCGAGGCGCATCGAGGGTCGCAATCGGGCGTCACATGGTCCGGCGTCCTGGGGCAGGCGTTTCTGCGCGCCGGCCGGTCGACCGCTGTGACTGTCCGGGGGGAGGTATTCGACGACCCCGACGGTGTTCGAACTGGGACCGCACAGAAACTCTGCTCGGTGACGATCTCCCCATGGTACTTCTATCGTGAAGCCCAGGAGGGCGTGTTCTCGAACGTCGAGTTCACGAATTTCCGCCTTCCGGCCTTCTCGATCCGTCCCGCGCTGCGGTTCGATCATGCGAGTATCGCGACGTTCGCAGCGAAGGACGGAAGCCTGAAGCAGTCGAACCTGACCGCGCTGGTCGAGCTCGTCTTCGTCTTCTAGGAGGCTTCGTGCTGTACGATCTGCGCCACAGCGATGTACGTGTCCGCTGGCTCGTTACGCTGCTGCTCGCGACGCTCGGGACGTCCTATCTGTTCGGCGCGTGGATGGTCGGTCTGTATGCGGGGTTCAGCACCAGCAAGGTCGCGCAGACATACGGCCCCGCCGGCGAGGTCGCGATGGCGATGCAAATGCCGCCGGAGTCGACCCTGGTCACGGAGCGTCCCGTCTCGATGGCCGAGATGGGGGAGGAACAGCATCACGTCGACCGTGATTTGCTGGTGCAGGACACGCACGTGCACATGCCGATGTACGCGGTGATTGCCGCCGCACTGTCCGTGATTGTGCTGGGCCTCGCGATATCCCGCGCGATGGGGCTTGCACTCATCGCGCTGCTCTTCGCCGCTCCCTGGCTCGATTTCGCCGGGATGTGGCTCACAAAACTCGCCTCGCCTCGCTTCGCGATCGTCACGCTCGCGGGCGGATGGGCGATGGCTCTCGGATATACCATCGTGGCCATACTGGCCACCTACCAGATGTGGTGGAGGAAACACCAATGAAATCGTTCGTAGTCGGCGCGGTGACAGCCGCGCTGCTGCATATCACGCCCACGGTCATCATGGTGAAGCGCCAGGACGCCGTCGCCCATCTGTTGCCCGGCGCCGACAAGTTCGCCGCGCGGGAGCTGCATCTGAGCAGCGCCGATTCCAGGCGACTGCACGATGCGGTCGGCTGGGAGCCTCCGGACGGGATGGTCACGTTTTACATCGGCACGCATCAGGACCAGGTGGCGGGATCACTGATGTTCATCCGCGTCGATTCGCCGCACGGTCCGCTCGAGCTGGCAATCGGGTTCGAGCCGCGCGGCACGATTCGCGGGGTCGAGGTCACGAAGGCCACGGTCGAGATGAAGCCATGGGTACTCGAGGCGTTACGGGCCGGCCTTACCGACGCATATCGCGGACTGACGAACGACCGGGTGCCGGGGGGTGCCGCCAAGGTCAAGCCGCGCGTCGGGGCGATGCCCGGGTACATGGCCGAGCTCATCGACAAAGGGGTGATGCACGCGGTCGCGGCGTACCGGTTGTTCTACGGCCGCAAGTAACCCCAGGTGTGCAGGCGGTCGAAGTCCTCGAACCAGCGGTCCCCGATGTCTTTGCGGTAGTACATGTTGGGGATCATGATGTTGTCGATGCGATTGTAGGCCTGCTTCTGCGCCGCTTTCATCGTGGTCCCGGTACCGCAGACGATCAGCACCACGCCGGAGGTCCCGGTCACCACCCATTCGTTGTTGACCTGCTTGACGTCCTCGATATGGACGCCGTCACGCGTCGGTTTCTTGAAGATGATGACGGCGTCCTTAGAGGTCTTCGCGAACGTTTCGGGGTCGGTGTACGGAAATGGTGGAACCATGATCCGTACACCGACCTGGAAGCCGCTGCGCGCTTTGAACGTGCTGAGTGAGCCTTCGGCCAGGCGGTAGAAAAATTCGCCGATCGGCGTGAGCATTCCTTCCTGCTGGATGCTGATCGTCGGGTAGCCAAAGCGCGACGTGAACTCGAGAGGGTAAATGCCGTTCGAGTTCACCATGCAGTTCACGTCGATGTAGCCGACGTAGTGCTCCTCGCGCAGCCGCGACTCCATTTTTTTCAGCGTGGCGTTGAACAGTCGCGTCGGCTCGCTCCAGAACATCGTCGTCCCCATTTCGCCGGTGGACGGGCCGATGTCGCCGGGAAACAACTTCTTGTGCTCGAAGTTGATGTTGACCGGGAGCACGAATTCTTTGCCGTTGAAGAACGCGCCGGCCGCGACTTCCACCCCCACGATGCGACGCTGTAGCTGAAACGCTTTCACGCGGTCGGCCCAGGCGCGTTGATAGTCTTCCAGCACCTGAATCACGTCTTTACCGTCTTCGTCCTCGCCCACAAACAACAGCTGCTTCAGGTTCTGCGCCTCGCCGCTCGGCTTGATGACGTAGCGGTTGGGGTTGGCGCGTACGAAGGCGAGCGCATCATCGAAGGAATGGAAGTTCTCCTGCGGAATGATCGACACGCCGGCTTTCTTCAGCTCTTGCTGCCCGAAGGCGCGGTCGTCCTCGAGCTGGTCGGTGTAGGGCGTGCCGCCCACCACGAGCTTGCCGGTCTGCCGCAGCTGGTGGGCTTTGGCGCCCTGGCCCAGCACGTCGTCGAACACGATGACGTCCGCCCACGGCACTTCACTCACCCAGTCGTCGGTTTTAGGAACGAAGCCATCGGCGATCTCGCGCTCGCTCGTGGCCTCGACGTAGAGCTTCACTTCATGTCCCTCTTTGACGACTTGCCAGGCGATATCGGCGATCAGGCCATCGAGCGAGACGAACAGAAACTTCTTGCGGTCCAATGGCTCTCCTCGGGGGAAGCGGAAAGCTATATTTTGGCCCCATGATGCGCACCCTACGATTCGCGATCGCGGCGCTCTGCATTGCGCCACCCCTCGCGGCACAAGCTACCAAACCGGTCTGTGCCCCGGACAATGCCGGACTCATGTTGCAGCCCGGTTTCTGCGCGCTGGTCGTCGCGGAGTCCCTGGGGCCGGCGCGCCACATCGTCGTGCTCGAGAATGGCGACCTCCTCGTCGCGGTGGCCGGGCCACACGGCGGCGTGCGACTGCTGCGCGATACTACGGGCGACGGCAAGGCCGACGTGATCCGGGCGTTCGGGCCGCAGGGCGGGACTGGCATCGCGTTTGCCGGCGAGTACCTCTACTTCGCCACAAACGATGCCGTCGTCCGGTGGCACTGGAACATCGGTCAACTCGAGCCCCCGCCCCCGACCGGCGGCGATACGATCGTGAGCGGACTCACGGTCGGACGCGCGAATGCCGCCAAAGGCATCGCGATCGGCGCGGACGGCCAGCTCTACGTGAACATCGGCGCGCCATCAAACTCGTGTCAGGCGCGCGATCGCGCTCCGGAATCGCCTGGAGCGGATCCGTGTTCGCAACTCGACATCGCGGCCGGCATCTGGCGCTTCGATCCGCGCCGCGGCAATCAGACGCAGTCGGATGGCCAGCGCTTTGCCACCGGGCTGCGCAACGCGCTGGCGATGGCCGTCGATCCGGCGACGGGGTCGCTGTTTGCCGCGCAGCATGGACGCGATCAGTTGGCGTCGAACTGGCCGAAGCTGTATAGCGCCGCGCTAAGTGCCGAGCTGCCCGCCGAGGAAGTGTTCCGGCTCGAAGCGGGAGGCGATTACGGGTGGCCCTACTGCTATTACGACCAGCGCCGGCGCCAGCAGGTGCTGCAGCCCGAATACGGTGGCGACGGAAAAATGGTGGGGCGATGCGAGTCGATCCCGCAGCCCGCGGTCGCATTCCCGGGCCACTGGGCGCCGGACGGGTTGACGTTTTATAACAGCCGCCGTTTTCCCTTGCGCTATCGCGGCGGCATGTTCGTCGCGTTCCACGGCTCGTGGAACCGGCCGGAGCCGCAGGCGGGCTACAAGGTGATGTTCGTCCCGTTCGCCGGCGGAGTCGCGACCGGACCGGCGGAGGTATTCGCTGATGGATTCGCGGGACCGGTGGTCACACCCAACGGCGCGAAGTACCGTCCCACCGGTGTGGCGGTCGGACCGGACGGCTCGCTATACGTTGCGTCGGATCAGGGAGCGGGAGCAGTCTTGCGGATTCTCAGCCAGCCCTAACGATGGCCGCCGAGCCGAGCGCGCGTGACCGAGTCCGCGGTCGCCAGCGCCCGGTCGGAATCCCACTTGTAGTACAGTGTGAGACAGGACGACAGATTGACGTCGCGCTTGCTCATGCACCCCTGCAGCTCGCGGCGATGCGTCGGCAGCTCCGCCGCCCACAGCGAATCCGTCGTCGTGCGGACGCGCTTCAGCGGCCATCCCGCAATGAGCAGGCAGTTGTTGATCTCGTCCTTGCCGCGGCGGCACGCGTGCAAATCGCCGGCGTGCTTAGGCGCGCCGAGCGCCCAAATCGAGTCCTCGTGCCACGCTTTGAGCGAATCGGTTTCGCGCAGTCGATCGGTCGCGGCGCGCTGCGCGTCCGCCACCTTCCAGTGGTAGAGCTGGACCAGACACTGCGTGGTCCCCTTGGCGTCCATGGAGATGGAGCTGCACTCCACCACCTCGGCGCGCATGTTGCGCTTTTTCCCGCAGGCGGTCAGCGCAACGACCGCGAGGAGGGCGACCAGCTTGGAGGAATGCGCGTTCATGGCGCCTAACATAGCGAGGGGGCTTAGCGGAGCAACAGCAAGACATCGTAAAGCGCGTGCGTCCAAGCAGTTATGCCAAAGCCGCGTAGCAAATAGAGACCGCTGAAGAACAGGCCGGCGACGGTCCGGAAGACGAACGAATACACATCCAGGCGATCACCGTACGGGCCGATGTAATGAAAAGCAGAAAAGATCAGCGCTCCGAGGACGCTTGCGATGATCCCCGCGACGAGCGGGCGGAAGCCCAGCAATTTCGTCGTGCTCCAGGCGATCAACCCGACCAAGACGACCCGGAAAAGCAGCTCTTCGTAGATTCCGGCACCGATCGACAGCATCAAGAGCGTCGAGCGGGCCAGGTGCGCACTCGCCTGACCGATCGCCATCGCGGGTGGTGGTGCGCCGAGCAGCGCCGCCGTCAGTCCGCCGACGACAAGGCCGAATACGAGCGACAAGCACACCGACTCGAGTAGCATGCCCGCCATCACCGCGGGGGACAGGTTGCCACGATTGGCGCGAATGTCTTTGGCGACGAGCCAGGCGCCCACGCCGATCAGCGCCAGCATGAAGAGCCGGGGACCCCAGGCGCCGGCGATCCAGAAGAACAGCGCGTCGAATATGACGTCGGCGCCGTTGCGAATGCCGATGCCTCCCGGTCCTGCAGGGACGATCAGCGCCAGCACCTGGTAGACAATAAGGAGAGGCAAGGCGAACAGGAGGCTGTAGCGCGGAGCGCGGCTGGACTGCCAGTAGGTCCGAAGCATTGGCTGAATCTTATCCTTCACTGGGGTTCGTACAGAGGCCTACGTGATTCTCACGATCCTCGTTAGCGCCGTCCTCGCCGTCCAGTCTCCGCGTGACAGCTCCGCGTATCTCGACGCGGCGGCCCGCCGACTCGTCGCCGCGGCGCGCACCCGGCGTGAAAGCGTCGACCGCTCGATCAGCGAGTACCGGACGACGATGCGCGAGCGCATCGGCGTGGGAGTGCGCGCGCTCCGGCGCGACCGGATGCTCTACCGCCGGGAGATCGCGCTGCGGATCGATTGGCGCCGGGACTCCGTCACGGTGATCGACGTGCTCGGCGCGCGCCAGGCGGTGCCCGCCGCCATTCCGAAGCCGGGCCTTCCCGACGACTTGAAGAGTGATGCCGGCGATTACGCGTTCGATCCTGCGGACGACCGGCTCACACTGGGATTCGGCGGCGGCCGGCGCGACAGCACCGCGGACTCGACCAAACATGACGACATCGAATTCGTGCACCCACTCGCGCCGGGGAGCGAGCGTCACTACCGGTTCGCCACGGGCGACTCGAGTGTGGTGGTGTTCGCGAACGGGCGAACGATTCGTCTCCGCGAGCTCAAGGTCATTCCGCGCCGTCTCGATTTCCGGCTGCTGTCGGGCTCGTTCTGGATCGACGAGGACTCGCACGCGGTCGTGCGCGCGCTGATTCGTCCCGCGCGGCCGTTCGATTTCGAGCAGGATCTGAGTGAGGATGCCGACAAGGACATCCCCGGGTTCGTAAAGCCGTTCCGCGCGGAGATCCGCTATCTGACGATCGACTACGGCTTGTGGGAAGGGCGCTGGTGGCTGCCGCGGCTGATCGCCATCGACGCCGTCGCCACGGCGGGATCGTTCCTGCAAATGCCGATACGGTACGAGCGTGTCTACGACGACTACGAGGTCCACGGGGATACCGCCGCCCCCACCGCGCGGCGGCCGCCTGTGGCGACCGAAGCGGAGGACTCCATCGCGCGGGCCGCGTGTCACGCGCGCGAGGAGCAGGAAAAAATCTCGTGCAAATGCGAGAACGGACACTGTGCCGCATTTGTAGTGCACCTCTCGGCGGACACGGCGTCGCTGCTGGTGAGCACGGCGCTGCCGCCGCCGTTCGGCTCGGCCAACGACACCCTGATCAGCTCGGGGGAATTGGAGCAGCTGACGCACGGTCTGGGCGATCTGCCCCAGGCGCCGTGGCAGCTCCGCGCGCGGCCGCCGCGCTGGGGGCTCGCGCGCTACAACCGGGTCGAAGGGCTCGCGCTCGGTGCCAAAGGGGAGCTCGATCTCGGACGGCTGCGCGTGGATGGATCGGCACGGATCGCGACGAGCGACGGGACGCCGGATCTGGAGGGTGGAGTGATAAAGGAAACGGGAGCCGCGCGCGTGCGGCTCGCCGGCTACTACCGGTTGGCGGCGGTCGACCCCGCCGCGCACTCGCTCGGCATTGGCAATTCGCTCGGTGCACTGCTCTTGGGCCGTGACGATGGCGACTACTTCCGCGCGACCGGTGCCGAGCTGTCGATCGGGCCGCCGGTGACGCTCCCGCAGCGGTTTGCGGTGCGGCTGTACGTCGAGCGGCAGCGCGACGCGCGCAAGTGGACCGACGTTTCCTTGCCGCACGCGATCCATGAGACCCACCTGTTTCGTCGGAACATCGTCGCGGATTCCGCCGATCAATTCGGCGCTTCGCTCGCGCTGCACACGCAGCTCGGCATCGATCCCGCGCGTCCGCAGTGGACGAGCGACGTCACGATCGACGGCGGCGCCGGCACCTATGGCTTCGGGCGAGCCAGCACGACGTTGCGGGTGACTGCGCCGCTCGGTGCGAGCATCGCCGGTGCTGTGGAGCTCGCCGGCGGCACGTCGGCCGGGCGAGTGCCGGTGCAGAGCTACTGGTATCTGGGCGGCCCGGGGACGCTGCGCGGCTACGGCGGGAACGCGATGAGTGGCGACGCATTCTGGCGCGCCCGCATCGAGCTGGCCAATCGCTGGCCCGCCGCACGCGTCGTGGCGTTTGCGGACGTCGGCCGCGCTGCGTTGCGCGATCAGATATCGCTGGCCCACTCGCTTGCGGGCGTCGGGCTGGGCGCGAGCTTCGTCGACGGGCTCATCCGCGTCGACGTCACCCGCGCGGTGCGGTCGCCTACCGGGTGGCGGATCGACTTTTACACCGACGCCGCTCTCTGATTTGCGCCGGCGCGCGACGCGCGCCATCGTTGTCGCCCGATGACAATCCCCACAGCATCCTCCACCGATCTGAAGCGCGAGCTCGGCCTATTTGATGCGATCATGCTCAACGTCGGGACGATGATCGCGTCCGCGATCTTCATCGTCCCGGCGACCGTCGCTGCCGCGGTGCAAGGCACGGCAGTCATGACTTTGGTCTGGGTCATCGGCGGGATCGTATCGCTGCTCGGGGCGCTCTCCGTCGCCGAGCTCGCGGCGGCGTATCCGGAGGCCGGCGGCCAGTACGCGTATCTGCGTGAAGCGTACGGGAAGGTGTGGGCTTTTCTTTATGGCTGGTCGAATTTCTCGGTCATCAACACGGCGTCGATCACGGCCATCGCCGTGGCATTCGCGAAGTACATCGGGTTCTTCGCGCCGGTATCCGAGACGGGGATCCGCGTCATTGCGATTGTTTCGATCTTCCTCCTGACCGCGCTCAACTGCCGTGGCGTGCGTCTCGGCGCTGCGACGCAGAACATTCTGACCACGCTCAAGATGGGCGCATTGATCGCGCTCATCGGCACGTCGTTCCTGCTGCACGGCGGCGGCGCGACGAACTTTCAGCCGTTCTGGCCTAGCGACTCGGTGAGTCATTGGGTCGGGCCGTTCGGTGTTGCGATGGTGGCGGTGTTGTGGGCGTACGACGGCTGGATCGAGTCGACGTACGTGGGCAGCGAGATCGTGAATCCAGGCCGCAACCTGCCGCGTTCCATCATTCTGTCGACGGTGATGGTGATGGTGCTTTTCATCCTGGCGAGCGTGGCCTACACGTACGTGCTGTCTCCGGCGGGGATGGCGGGATCGGCGCTCGTCGCGTCCGATGTGGCGAAGGTCACGATGGGAGCGCTCGGTGCCGCGCTCGTCGTCATCGCCATTCTGATCTCGACGGTGGGCGCCAACAACGGCATCATCCTGACGGCGGCTCGCGTTCCGTACGCGATGGCGCGCGAGGGTGTGTTTTTCAGGTCACAAGGGTTGGTGCATCCGCGTTACGGCACGCCGGTCGTCGCGCTCATCACCCAGGGCGTAATCGCGTGCCTGCTGACGCTCGTGCCGCAGTGCGTGTTGGGGGTGTGCTCGCCGCGCCCGCTCTACGATCAGCTCGCCACGTATGTCGTATTCGCACAGTTCGTGTTCTACGCCATGTCGGCCGGCGCGGTCATCCGCCTGCGCCGCACAGCGCCGGCACTCGAGCGGCCCTACCGGACCTGGGGCTATCCCGTCACACCGATCGTGTTCATTCTCTTTGCGATCTGGCTCGTCGCGAACACGATTATCGAAACGCCAAAGGACTCCGCGATCGGCGCGAGCCTGATCCTGCTCGGCCTTCCCGGCTACTACTACTGGCGGCGAGCCGGCGCGGCCGCGCGATAATCGATCAGCTCCGCCAGCGACGGCGGAATCCGTTGGCCCCACACGTCGCGCATCGGCACGGTCACGATTTGCGGGCGCGTGCCCGGTTGTCCGTCCCTGCCGTCCGGCCCTTTGGCCCCCGGAGGTCCTGCGGCGCCCGCCTGACCCATGACGCATCGGGGATCGTTAGCGGGCTTTGCGGCGCCCCCTTTTCCTCCGGCACCACCTTTCCCACCGGACCCGCCGTCGCCGCCCGGGCCTCCCGGCACCTGCGCATCGGCCAATCCGGCGAGAAACGGCTCTTCACTTGGCGCAATGATGGTGATTTGCCCGCCGCGTCCGCCCGGTCCCCCGGCGCTGCCATTGCCGCCCGCGCCGCCGGGACCGCCCGCGCCGCCGGGGCAGCCGTCCTGGCCGTTGGTTCCCGCGACGCCCGCCTGTCCATCGGCGCCCCGGGAGCCATGCGCACCCCGTGCCTCGACGATGAGCCAGTCGGAATGCGGCACGGCGCGTGCGTCCGCCACGACGTAGAACGGCGGCGCGTCTTCCACCTCGATCCCCGCGACGAGCAGCCGGTCATAGAATGGCGAGCGGAGGATCCCCAGGCGCACCGTGACCTGTGGACCGCTGGCACCCGCGCCCGCGCCGCTGAACCCGAACGCGTGCGGCAGGCAGCTGTAATCGGGTGTGACGAAGGTGGAGGTGTTGATGCTCGGCTTTGCCTTGAGGGCGGCCGACAGGTGGATGCCACTGATTGCCGTCGCCAGCGGATCGCGCGTCACGCTCCATCCTCCGGCCTCGAGCGGCGTTGCCTCAGCGCTCGAGCGCTCGAGGAAGATGACATGCAGCCTGGGCGGGTGGTTCTTGTCGTAGCGGCTTTCGAACGGTACGAGCGAGCCGTCGTTCAGCACGGCGGTGTACACCGCGCCGAAGTTCTCGCCCGGGCACGCCCGGGTGCTCGTGGACATGCGCAACTCGCGGATCTGCTCGACCAGTCCGGGATCCGGCGCAAAGGAGGGCGGCGGGCGCTTGGGTCCGCAAGCCATGGTCACGAGCAGGGTTGCCATGAGGGCACGTTCCAACGCCACGAAGCATCCTCCAAAAAAGGTCGGCCCAAATGTAGTATTTCACGTCATGACGCGCGTGGGGGCGCCAGTCCAAGTGGGGTTGATCGAGACGATCCGGGCACGGCACGGCCGCATCCCCTGGTTGGGGCGGCATCTGCAACGGCTGCATGCCGCCGTCGCCGCGCTCGATCTTCCCGGCCCGCGGGATGACGTCGGGGATCTCGTGCGGATCACGGCGGGAGCGGTCGATCGGGTCGTGCGAGTCGAGCTG
This sequence comes from Gemmatimonadales bacterium, assembly GCA_046262715.1. Lineage (GTDB taxonomy): Bacteria > Gemmatimonadota > Gemmatimonadetes > Gemmatimonadales > GWC2-71-9 > 20CM-2-65-7. The sequence continues at coordinate 3,367 of JBHEMG010000194.1, read as the reverse complement.
CGGGAAGGCCACTGCGATATCACGACGCGTGAGGTCGGCGCCGACGGGGATGTGTCGGTCGTGATCTCGTCCGAAGTCCATCGTCCGTACCCACACAAGACCACGAGCCGCGAGCAGTTCGGGCGCGCCCTGTCGAATGCGCGGCGTAGCGGCGCGAGCGACGCGCTGCTGCTGACGGCGGCGGGGGAGGTGGCTGAAGGAACGGCCTGGAATGTCTTCTGGTGGGAGGATGGACGCCTCTGCACGCCCGCGGCCGCCCTCGGCATTTTGCCGGGCATCGGCCGGGCCCGGATCATGGAGCTCGAGAGCGTGAGCGAAGTGCGCGCGCCGGCCGCCGCACTCGCCGGGCGCAGTCTGTTTCTGGCGAACGCGGTGCGGGGGATCGTCGAAATCGCCGAGCTGGAGAGCGTGCGGGTGCCGCGAGACCCACGCACGCTCGAGCTTTCGGTGTCGTTCTGGCCCGATTAGGTTTGTTTTTCTTATCTCACGGTGGCTGTAGCTCAATTGGTTAGAGCGCCGGACTGTGGCTCCGGAGGTTGCGGGTTCAATCCCCGTCAGCCACCCTCGTGATCTCAGCAGACTCCCAGCAGTCGGTTTAGACCTCCCGCCATCCTTTCGAGAGATTGTTGCAGGATTTTAGACAACGACGTCATGCCAATAACCAACGGTCGCGGAAAGCATGAATTGCGTTGGGCCGGGACTTAACCCGCTCACCGCTTTGCAGCGCGATCCTATGACCGATTGTGCGCGTCGCGCTTTTTCGCTGATTCCCCTTATCTCAGAAAACGAGAAAAAAGCATCGGCGCGACTCACTAATGAACGCGCCCGTGCGGCGCGTTTGTACCCGTTCTATTCCAGGAGGCAGGACAATGCCGAACAACAGAGGTTCGAGCCAATCCGGCTCGACTACGCAGAGCTCCCAGTCTCAGGGCTCACCGTCCGGGCAGGGACAAAAATTCCAGTCGCCGCAGTCCAGTGGCCCCCAGAGCTCGCAGGGTTCTTCCAAGCAGAACGTCGAACAGAAAGCGAATCAGATGACGCAGCAGGTCGCTGACAAGGCGCAGTCCACGTTCGAGAATGCGCGGGGCAAGGTGACCGAGCAGCTCAGCGCGGTGGCGCGTGCGATCGAGTCCGCTGCTGACACGCTCGAGCAGAAAGACCAGTCCGGTCTCTCGAATCGCGTCAAGCAGTATGTCCAAAAGGCGGAGGATGCCTCTCGCTACCTGCAGAATAAGAGCCCACGCGAGTTGAAGGACGACCTCGAGGGCTTCGCGCGGAAACGTCCGGCGTGGTTCCTCGGCGGCGTGTTCGTCGCAGGACTGTTGGCAGCACGATTCCTCAAGAGCTCCGAACAGAAGGTGGAATATGCAGCAGCATAGCGCCGAGCTCTTCGGCGCTCCGGATCCCGCGGATCGCCCACTCAAAGAGCTTGTATCGGGACTCGGCAAGGATATGGGATTGTTGATTCGCCAAGAGATTGCCTTGGCGAAGGCGGAGATCAGCGAGAAAACGACGCAGGTTGCCAAGGGTGCGATGAACATCGGTATTGGCGCGTTCCTGGCCTACGCCGGTGTGCTTGCCCTGGTGGCGACGCTGGTGCTTGTCTTGGTTGCCATCGGTGTGACCGCGTGGCTTGCGGCAGCGATCATCACGATCGTGCTGTTGATCGCAGGATACACGGCGATTCAGGGCGGTCGCCAGCAACTCGCCAGCGGCAAACCCACTCTGCAAAAGACGAAATCAAACGCCAAAGAAACCGTACATCGGTTAAAGGAGCAGCTGCAATGACGGACTACAACCAGGGCGGCGAGAGTCGACGGACTGCCGCAATCGAATCCGATATCGAGACGACGCGAAACCGGATGGGTGAGGGCATCGAGGCCATCGGGGACAAGTTCCGTCCCGAGCGCATCAAACAGCAGGCGAAGGACGCGGTGAGCCGTAAGACGCGTGAAGCAGGGGCCAGTCTCTGGCGCACCGCCAAAGAGAATCCCGTGCCCAGCGCGATCGTGGCGCTTGGATTGACGCTGTTGTTCAAGGCGCGTTCCAAGAAGCACAACGGCAACGGGTATTCGCTGGAATCGATGTATGACGAGAACAGCAGCGAAGGCGTGAAGGAAAAAGCGCAGGAGTTTGCCGGCAAGGCGAGTGAGAAGGTGAGTCACGTCGCACACGGCGCGGCTGAGAAGGCCAAGAGCACCGGCATCACCTTGAAGAGCTTCTTTCAGAACAACCCCGTTATTGCGGGCGCAGGTGTGATCGTGCTCGGCGCCGCGGTCGGGGCCCTGCTCCCCAGCACGGAGAAAGAAAACAAGATCATGGGCCACAAGCGCGACGAGCTGGTCCGCGAGGCGAAGCATGTCGCAAGCAAGGCTCAGGACACGATGAAGGAGACGTTGGCGGAGCATGGCTCGAGCAATCAACAGTCGAGCTCACAGCAATCGAATCAATTCACGCAGTCGCAGGGAGGTGGCTATGGCACGCGGTAACGGCAACGGTGACATCATCACCGCGTGGCTGCGCGACGCCTACGCGATGGAAAAGGCATTGGTTCCCGTGCTCGAGAACCACGCCAAGGATGCCTCGGCGCACCCCGCAGTCCGGGCGCGTATGGAGCAACATGCGATCGAGACGCAGCGGCACGCCCAGCTCGTCGAGCAGTGTCTACGTCAGCTCGGCGAGGAGCCATCGACCGTGAAAAACACGATGGCCAAAGTCACTGGCGCGATCCAAAGTGTGGCGAGTAGTGCGTTCAAGGACGACGAGGTCAAGAATGCGCTATCCGACTTCGCGACGGAGAACTTCGAGATTGCGTGTTACAAGGCGCTGATTGAGGCAGGACGCGCAATGCAACGCGATGAGATCGTCCAGGTTTGCGAGCAAATCCTCCGCGAGGAGGAATCGATGGCTCGGTTTCTGGAACAGAATCTTCCAACAACGGTGCGTGATGCACTCGCCGTGACCGTGTAAAGCGTGGCGGAGGGTCGGCCCTCACGGCCGGCCCTCCACACTCCCCAATCAGCAGTCCCGCCTGAAAAGTCTGAGGGTTTTGCAGGAGAAGGCTTCCTAGCTAAATTCAGCAGCACCAATTCCTAGGTCCGTAGCTCAATTGGTAGAGCACCGGTCTCCAAAACCGGGGGTTGCAGGTTCGATTCCTGCCGGGCCTGCTTGGGCCACCACCTGCGTGGTGGCCCTTCGTCCACCCGGCCGACTCGATGCTCGCGCCCTGACGGGCGCTCCCTGAGCGATTCCTGCCGGGCCTGTATAAACACGAACGCGAGGGTTTGCACCTCGCGTGTGTTTTGTGTCCAATCTTGTTTGCGTCCGTTGCCTTACGACTGCTTTGAAGATCCACTCGGTGTGTGCG
>JBHEMG010000193.1:0-8595 GCA_046262715.1 Gemmatimonadales bacterium | reverse complement strand
TCGTAATTCCCGGGCGCGAGCCCGGGGAGTATGTAGGAGCCGTCCGATCGAGATGCGGCGCTCCGCAGAATGCCGGTACCGGTCTGGCGCGCCTGGACCTCTGCGTCGCTCACCGCCGCGCCGTTCTGGTCTTTGACGTAGCCGCGAACGGTGCCGGTGGTGGTTTGTGCGCTGAGTGAGAGAGGAAGAGACAGCAGAGCGGTACAGAGGGCCCACAGAAAACGATGACGACGCATGGCGTTTCTCCCGTGAGGACAGGTCATTGGTCGTAACTTGCCCAAACAGGCCCGCGGCTCGCTAGGCCTTCACCTTGTCTCGTTCTGCGCCGTAAGTTCCAGGTCCATCTGAGCCGGAGACTTCGCTCTATGTCGCACCGTTGCCTCACCGCCTTGCTCGCCCTGACCCTCTGTGGCGGCGCCGCCCAGGCGCAAAACCTCGATTCGCTGCTCGCGCGCATGACGCTCGAGGAAAAGCTGGGGCAGCTCAACCTGCTGTCGGCCGACGGACGGGCATCTCCCGCTCAGATGCAGCTGGTGCGCGCCGGCAAACTCGGCGGCCTGTTTAACGTGATCGGTGCTGAGAATACGACCCCGGTCCAGCGCATCGCTGTCACCGAATCGCGACTCAAGATTCCGCTCCTATTGGGTCTGGACGTGATTCACGGGTATCGCACGATTTTTCCCATCCCCTTGGGAGAAGCGAGCGCGTTCGATCCCGCCGCGGCCGAATCGACCGCACGCGTCGCCGGCCAGGAAGCCGCCTCGTTCGGCATCAACTGGACATATGCGCCCATGGTGGACATCGCGCGGGACCCGCGCTGGGGCCGCATCGCGGAAGGATCGGGCGAAGATCCGTACCTGGGCTCGCTGCTCGCCGCCGCGCGGGTGCGCGGCTTCCAGCAGTCGATCTTCGCGACGGTCAAACACTTCGCAGGCTACGGCGCGGCGGAAGCAGGCCGCGAATACAACGAGACGGAAATCTCCGAGCGCACGATGCGCGAGCTGTATCTGCCGCCGTTCAAAGCGGCAGTGGACGCGGGCGTTGCGAGCGTGATGTCCGCCTTCAACGACATCGCGGGTGTGCCCGCCTCTGGCAATGCCTGGCTCACCGATACGGTGCTGCGCCAGGAATGGAAGTTCGGAGGATTCGTGGTGAGCGACTGGACGTCCGTGGCCGAGCTGACAAACCACGGCATCGCCGGCTCGCCGAGTGAAGCGGGACGGCGGGCGTTGACGGCCGGCGTCGATATGGACATGCAGAGCGGGATCTACGTGGACTCGCTGGCGGGGCTGGTCCGCGCCAATCGTATTCCCATGGCCGTCGTCGATTCCGCCGTGATGCGGATCCTCCGCGCCAAGCTGCGGCTCGGACTGTTCCGCGATCCGTATCGCGCACGCACCGCACCGGCCGCGGCGCCGTCGCGCGCGTTGGCGCGACGCGTTGCGGGTGAGTCGATCGTGCTCTTGAAGAACGAACGCTCGCTGCTGCCGCTCGATCCCAAAACCGCAGTCGCCGTCATCGGCCCGCTCGCCGACAATAAGGCGGAGCCGCTGGGACCGTGGCATACGCAGGGCCGTGCCGAAGACGTCATCTCGGTCCTGCAGGGCATCAAGGCGAAAGTACCGGCAGGCACGCAGGTGCTATACGCCCAAGGCGCGGGCATCGACGACAGCTCGACGGCCGGGTTCGCGGCCGCCGTGGCTGCGGCGCGTCAGGCCAAGGTGGCGGTCCTCGTGCTCGGCGAGCGCGGCGACATGAGCGGTGAAGCAGCGAGTCGCTCCTCGCTTGGCCTGCCGGGCGTGCAGCAGCAGCTGCTCGAGGCGGTAGCCGCGACGGGCACGCCGGTCGTGCTCGTGCTGATGAATGGCCGGCCACTGATCCTGGAATGGGCGTCCGATCACGTGCCGGCGATCGTCGAGACGTGGTTCCTGGGCGTCGAGGCCGGCAACGCGACAGCGGACGTGCTGTTCGGCGACGTGAATCCGAGCGGCCGGCTCCCCGTCTCATTTCCGCGCGTGCTCGGGCAGGTGCCTCTGTATTACAACCACCGCAACACGGGCCGTCCGCCGGAGGTGAGCAACAAATTCTCCTCGAAGTACATCGACGTGCCCGTAACGCCGCGCTATCCGTTCGGCTTTGGGCTGTCGTACACGACGTTCAAATACAGCGGGCTCTCGCTGAGCGCGTCGCGGGCTCGCGCGACGGACACGGTCACGGCAACGGTCACGGTAACGAATTCCGGAAGCCGCGAGGGAACGGAGGTCGTGCAGCTGTACGTGCGGGATGAGGTCGCCAGCGTGTCACGGCCGGTCCGCGAGCTGAAAGCTTTTCGTCGCGTCACGCTGCGACCTGGGGAATCTCGAAATGTGGAGCTGAAGATTGCAGTGCGTGATCTGTGGTTCATCGGCCTCGACATGCAGCCGGTGGTCGAGCCGGGGACCTTCCGCGTGTTCGTTGGACCGAGCTCGGCGGAAGGCCTGGAGGCGAGCTTCGACTGCGTTCCTTAGAGACCAATCGCATTGCCAACTTTGTCTCGAGACACAGCATTATCCCGACTTACCCAATCGCCCTGCATTTCCGTCCACAATTTTGCGGCCGGGCTCGGCTATCGCTCGCAAACGACGTTCCGATTTGGAAGTATATTCTCCGCAACAGAGGGGGTCCCGTGAGCTGGTATCGCCTTCGGAAGGGGTCGCACTAGGTCGTGCCGCAGATTCACCTCGGGCCGATCGACTACACGATTCTCATCATTTATTTCGTCTGCGTGCTCAGCATCGGCTGGGCACTGCGGCGTGTCATCAAGAGCAGCGACGACTTCTTCCTCTCGGGCCGGTCGATCCCAGCGTGGATTGCCGGCCTCGCGTTCATCTCGGCAAATCTTGGCGCACAAGAAGTCATCGGAATGGCGGCGTCCGGTGCCAAGTACGGTATCATGACGAGCCATTTCTACTGGGTGGGCGCGATGCCGGCGATGGTATTCGTCGGGCTGTTCATGATGCCGTTTTACTACGGTTCGCGCGCGCGCTCCGTCCCAGAATATCTCAAGATGCGTTTCGACGAAAAGACGCGTGGTCTGAACGCGATCACCTTCGCGATCATGACGGTATTCTCTTCGGGCATCTCGATGTACGCGCTTGCCAAGCTGCTCGAGTTGGTGATCGGCTGGAGCTTTCACGCCAGCATTATCCTCACCGGCGTCATCGTGCTCGCCTATATCTTTCTCGGCGGTTTGACCTCCGCGATCTACAATGAAGTGCTGCAATTCTTTCTCATCGTGCTCGGGTTCCTGCCGCTCGTGTTGCTCGGATTGAAGGACGTAGGAGGCTGGAGCGGTTTGACCGCGCGGCTCGCCACGGTGGCGACCAACGCCGGTTTCGCGCCCGGCGCCTGGTCGCATTCGTGGAGGTACATGGACGCGCCGAGTCACAATCCGATGGGAATGGAGTGGTTTGGGCTGGTGATGGGGTTGGGGTTCGCGCTGTCGTTCGGCTACTGGTGTACCGATTTCCTCGTCGTGCAGCGCGCGATGGCGGCCGGCTCGATGACAGCGGCGCGGCGCACGCCGCTGATCGCGGCGATCCCCAAGATGTTAATGCCCGCGCTCGTGATTCTGCCCGGCATGCTGGCGATCGGCTTACACGCGCGGAGCGGTGGGTTCCTGCCCATCGGGAGCGACGGACAACCCAATTACAACCTCGCGATCCCGATGATGCTGGCGCACTACCTGCCGACGGGGCTGCTCGGGCTCGGGCTCACCGCGCTGATGGCGTCGTTCATGTCGGGGATGGCGGGCAACGTCACGGCATTCAACACCGTGTGGACCTACGACATCTATCAGACGCACATCCGTCCCGGACAGTCGGATCAGCATTATCTGCGGATCGGCCACGCCGCGACGGTCTTCGGCCTCCTCGCGAGCGTGGTCGCGGCCTACGGCGCGACACGGTTCAACAACATCCTCGACATGCTCCAGCTCGTGTTCTCGTTCGTGAACGGACCGCTGTTCGCGACGTTCCTGCTGGGGATGTTCTGGAAGCGCACGACCGGCCACGGGGCGTTCTACGGTTTGCTGACGGGGACGGTGACCGCGGCGCTCCACTACGGGCTCACGCTGCCGCGCGGCGCGGTGGCGGGAATCCATGGCGGGTTCCTGGGCGCGGCGCTGCACATCTATCCGAGCGAGATGGCGCTGAATTTCTGGACGGCGCTGTTCGCTTGGACCGGGTGCTTTATCGCGACGCTCGTGATCTCGTTGATGACCAAGCGTACCAAGACCGACGAGGAGCTGCGTGGGCTGGTCTATTCGCTGACGCCGCGCCAGCAGGACGGATACATGGCCTGGTACAAGAGGCCCGTGACGTTGGCGGTGGGTATTCTGGTCGTCTCAGCGCTCCTCAATGTGATCTTCTGGTGACGCGATGAACCTCGACGTGCGGTTCCCGATCGGCGGCATGTTCACGCTCGTGGGCGCGATCCTCGCGATATACGGGTTGCTGTCGGACCCGGCGATCTACGCGCGCTCACTGGGAATCAATGTGAACTTGTGGTGGGGACTCGTACTGCTCGCGTTCGGGTTGGTGATGCTGTGGCTTGCGACCCGGGGCAGCCGGGCGCAGCGCCTTCCTCCGACGAACCGGTAGAAGCGATACATTGCGGCATGCGTTACGACGCCTTCATACAGCGACTCATTGACGCCGTCACCACCAGCGACGGGGCAACGCCGCCCGAACTTCGCCGGGCCGTAATGGAGCGGCGCAGCGTGAAGCTCCCTGCACAGTTGGGGCAGTACGTGGAGACCGTTGACCGGCACGCCTACCGGGTGACCGATTCGGCTGTCCAGGCGCTCCAACAATCGGGCAATTCCGAGGATGCGTTGTTCGAGATCACCGTGAGCGCGTCACTCGGCGCCGCGTTGCATCGGCTGGAGCGTGGCATGGCGGCGTTGCGCGGCCAGGAGCCCGACTGATGCGCCTCGCCCGTGTCGAGCACGGCCACCGCCTGCGTGAGAAGTTGAAGCTGATCCTGATTCGCGTACTGGGCCGCCGCCGCGTGCCGGACGTTGTGAAAACGATCCTGTACCGGCCCGAGTTTTGGGGCCGTCCCATGTGTGAGTGGACTGAAGCGGTGATGCGCGGACCATCCGACTGGAGCGTGGGCGAGCGCGAATTATTCGCGGCGTTCACCTCGCGGCTCAACCAATGCGTCTTCTGAACGGGGGCACACGGCGCGGTCGCGTCGCTGGCGCTGAAGGATGACGCAGTGGTCCAGGCGGTGCTGTCCGATTGGCGCACCGCGCCGATCGGCGCGCGGTTGCGCGCGATGCTGGGATTCATCGAGAAACTGACGCTACATCCCGACAGCGTGCGTCCCGCCGACATCGTGCCGCTGCGCGCGCAGGGTTTATCCGACGACGCGATCGAAGACGGGATTCAGGCGAGCGTGCTCTTCAACATTTACGACCGGATGGCCGACTCGCTGGGCTGGCATCTCCCCGACAGGGCCGGCTACGCGGCCTCAGGGCGCAGCCTGATGGAGCGCGGGTACAAGATTTGATTGATTGCGGGGCAGAATCAGCTGCAGCCGATCGTTGTTCCGCGCCACCACAATCACCCGCTCGCCGCTCGCCCACTTGAGCAACGCCATCCGTCGCACCTGACCGTCGATCTCGAGCCCGCTGCGCTGCATGTCCACTGCCGCGAGCCCGCCGCTGCCGTTACCGCGCATGAGAAGGCCGTAGCTCGCGTCGTAGCGCCCCTGCACAGGCGTGACGCCGTAGAAGTTGCCCGCCACGAGCACGTCGATATGTCCGTCCCCGTCGAAGTCATCGGCCAAGGACGCGTAGATCGGCGCGAACTGCGCCTCTACCGGCAACGCCTGAAGCGCGAAGGTGCCGTCGCCGCGGTTCAGCGCAATCGCACTGGCCAAGGTGTCGGCTTCGAGGACGCGCGCTTTGCGGATCTCGGCGTCCCCCAGGATGTCTTCGATTCGCGCCGCGCCGAACGACGCGTACGTCGGATAGCGGCTGCGCAGCTGGGGGAGCTCCCGCAGCAGCTCATCGCGGCTCGCCAGCGGATAGCTCACGCCGTGCCTGTAGGATGTCAGGATCTGCTCGAGGGTGCCATTCCCAGCGAAGTCGCGCACGTACAAACGGGCCGGCTCGGCGTGCGATGCTTGAATAAAGGAATTGAGGCCGAGGTTGCCCAGCACGAGATCGGGGCGACCGTCGCCGTTCAGATCGGCGGCGTTGACGTGGCTCCACCAGCCGTTGGAACCGGCGAGCCCCGCTTCCTTTGTGCGGTCGACAAAGCGGCCGTTCTCCTGATGGAGGACGCGCACCGGCATCCACTCGCCCACGACGATCAGATCGAGTCGGGCGTCGTGATCGTAGTCGAGCCAAACCGCCGACGTCACCATGCCGATTGAATCGATAGCGGGCGCCAACGCGTCCGTCTCGTCCTGGAAATGGCCCGTGCCGTCATTTCGTAACAGGTAGCTGCGCGGCGCAATGCCATATTGCCGTGCCACGACACGACTGCCGACGAACAGATCGACATCGCCGTCGCCATCGAAGTCGCCCGGCACCGCACATGACCCGTTGTGAAAGAATTCGGGCAGTGCACCATCAGCGCGTGAGAAGCGCCCATGACCGTCGTTGAGATACAACCGGTCCTGCAGCGGCTCGTTCGCGCCGGCGAATTCGTTGCCCCCGCTCACGACATACAGATCCGGCTTCCGGTCGCCGTTGGCATCGAAGAAAACGGCATCGACGTCTTCGTGGAGACTGTCGGCGCGGAACACCGGCTCATCGGCCACGTGGAAACCGCCGTTCGCGCCTTGCAAGAGGAGCCGGCCCGCCTGCCACTTGGCACCGCCCGCGTAGATATCGTCCCGGCCGTCCCCGTTGACGTCGGCAACGGCGAGCGCGGGACCCTCGGTGGACAGCAGGTGCGGCATCAGCGGCTCGCGAGTGAAATCGAAAAACGCATTCTCGCGATGCTGGTAGTCGATCGGGACTCGTGCGGTGATGTCGGTGAAGACGGGCGGTTGGGCGGTTGTGCGGATGGGCGGTTGGACGCGCGCGTCCGCTTGTGACAAGGTGATTGTCCGATCGACGGCCACGTTTGTCAGGCTCTGCGAACGACGGTCCGGCCAGACGACCGTGAGCGAATCGACTCGTGCTGCCGAGTCGAGGCCGAAATGCGCGCGGGGATCGACCGCCGACTGAAAGCCGCGCGTCGGCATGACCTCGACGAGCTGGCGTATGCCGCCCGCCGATATCATCACCTTCGCGCCAATTCCCGCGCTGTTGGCATGCGAGCCCCGCAGCGCCACCGTGAGGTAATGCCGGGATGCCGTGCCGGACTGTCGTGCACGGTTGCGGTAAATCGCGGCGGGCGCGTTGAGGTTGTTGACGACCAGGTCGAGCGCGCCGTCGTTGTCGAGATCGACGTAGGCCGCGCCGTTGGAAAAACCCGGCGCCGCCAGTCCCCACGCGGTCGCCTGATTCGTGAACGTGAGATCGCCGTTATTGTGGAAGGCATAGTTCGGCTGCGGCACGTGCGGCATCCGCGCGAGCATGGCCTCGATCGGAAACCCGCCGGGCGGCAGACTATCGAACGAGGCGATATAGTCGAGATCGTTGGGCCGGCGGAAGATCCCCGTCGTGACAAACAGATCCTTGCGACCGTCGTTGTCGAGATCGGCGAACAGCGGTGTCCAGCTCCAGTCGGTGGCGTGGATGCCCGCCAGCAACCCGATGTCGCTGAATCGCAGACCTCCTTCGAGTAGGCCGCGGTTCAACTGGAGCGTATTGCGAGCGTACTGGGCGTGATAGCCGGCCGCGAGCTTCATGTTGAACAGCTGGTAACTTTCGGCGCCGGCGGCGGTTTTCAAGATGCGCTCGCTGTCGGGCAGCATGTCGAGGACGGCAATGTCGGGCCGCCCATCGTTGTCGACGTCGGCCGCATCCACCCCCATCGAGAGCCGGCTGGTGTGTCCAGTCGCCTGCGTGATCGACTCGGTGAACGTACCGTCGCAGCGGTTGAGGTACAGGAAGTCGTTCTCGGGGAAATCATTGGCGACGTAGATGTCGGGACAGCCATTGAGATCGACGTCACTCACCACGACGCCCAGACCGAACCCCTCCACGCCGCCGTAAATACCGGCGTGTTCGCTGACATCCACGAAGCGCGTGCCGTCGTTTCTGAACAGCTTGTCCCCGGCACGTTGGTTGCGCACGGTCCGGCTTTTGCTGCGGCTCTGCGCGCGTTCTGAGAACGTCGAGCCGTTGACGAGATACATGTCCAGATCACCGTCGCCGTCGTAGTCGAAGAACGCCGCCTGCGTGGAGTAGCCGACGTGGTCGAGCCCGAATTCCGGGGCGCGGTCGGTGAACGTCCCATCACCGTTGTTGATGTACAGGACGTTGCGCCCGTGCATCGTGAGGTAATCGACGGCGCTGACGTAGATATCGAGACGCCCGTCGCCGTTCACGTCCGCCATCGTGACGCAGCTCTTCCATCCAACGGAATCGCCGACGCCGGCACGGCCCGTGATGTCCTCGAATCGAAAACCGCCTAAGTTGCGGTACAGCCT
>JBHEMG010000192.1:0-24463 GCA_046262715.1 Gemmatimonadales bacterium | reverse complement strand
GCCCCCGCCAGCAGCGCGTCGCGGCGCGGCAAGTACTTGCGCAGCGCGAGCGTCGCGTGCCAGCCCACCGGCAGCAGCCGTTCTTTTTTTCCTTTGCCGCGCACTTTGACCTGGTCGGACACCGGATCGACGTCGGGATCGTTCAGCCCCGCGAGCTCAGATAGCCGCATCCCGGTCGAGTAAAACAGCTCGAGCATGGCGAGGTCGCGCGCCTCGCGGAATCCGCCCGCGGCAGCCTTCGCCTCGGCCTCTTTGAACAACTCGTTCATCTCGGCGCGATTCAGGTAGGCCGGCAACGTGCGATCGAGCTTGGGAGTTCGCACCGCGCGCGCGGGATTCACCTCGAGCCCCTCAGTGGCGTTGAGAAAGCGGTAGAACGTGCGCACCGCCGACAGCGCGCGCGCCACGGAGCGCTTGGCCAATCCGCGCCGCTGCCCGGCAGCAAGAAAGCCCCGCACGGCCAGCCGGTCCACGCCCGCCCAGCTCCACGCGCCGCCGTAGTAGTCTCGGCAAAAGTCCGCGAAGGACGTCAGGTCGCGCTCGTACGCTTTGACCGTGTGCGGCGAGTCGTTGCGCTCCTTGGCAAGGAACGTCACGAACGCGCTGATTTCCTTCATGCGGAGATCCCGGCGCCGAGGCTTTCGGCAAATAGCGCCATGTCTTTGAGCGCCCGCTCCGCCAGCGCTTCCTTCTTTCTGAACTTGTCACGCGGCGGATTGGGGAGTGGCTCCATCAGCCCGAAGTTGGCGTTCATCGGCTGGAATCGCACCGGTGGGGTCTCGCGCAGGTAGCGGTACAGCGCGCCGAGCATCGTGGTGGGCGGCGGGAGCACCTGCCTTTCGCCCGTCATCAGGCGGGCGAGGTTGATGCCCGCCAGCATTCCGGTCGCGGCCGACTCGGTGTACCCCTCGACGCCGGTGAGCTGCCCGGCGAACAGGAGCCGCGGATCGTCCATGGCCGCCAAATGCGGGCTCAACACCTGCGGCGCGCTGAGATAGCTGTTGCGGTGGATGCTGCCCATGCGCAGGAACTCCGCCTGCTCGAGTCCCGGAATCGTGCGGAAAATTTTCTGCTGCGCGCCGGTCTTCAGCCGCGTCTGGAAGCCCACGAGGTTCCACATCTGCCCGGCGCGGTCTTCTTGTCTCAGCTGCACGACCGCATACGAATCGCCGGGGAGGCCGATCGGCTTCATGGGGCCGAACCGCAGCGTTTCCGGCCCTCGCTGCGCCATCTCTTCGACCGGCAGGCAGCCTTCGAAATACGGCACTTTGTCGAACTCGTGCCCTGGGACGTACTGCTCGCCCCCGATCAGCGCGGCGACGAACGCTTCGTATTCGCTCTGGGTAAACGGCGCATTCCAGTAGTCGTCGCCGCCGCCCTTCCCGTACCGCGACGCCTTGAACATGCGGCCATAATCGAGGGAATCGCCCGAGACGATCGGCGCGATCGCGTCGAAGAACGCGAGTGAGGCGGTGCCGAGACGCGCCGCGATCGCGTCGGCCAATGCGTCGGAGGTGAGCGGACCAGTCGCGATGACGGCCGGCGACGGCAGGTCGCTCACCTCGGCGCGGACCAGTGTGATGTTCGGATGGGCGAGGACGCGCGACTGCACACCTTCGGCGAACAGGATGCGATCCACCGCCAGCGCGCTGCCACCGGGAATGCGCGCGGCGTCGGCCGCCTGCAGCACGATGCTTCCAAGCTGGCGCATCTCGGCCTTGAGCAGGCCGTGCGCGTGCGATGGTTCGACCGATTTGAATGTGTTGCTGCAGACAAGCTCGGCGAGCCGGTCGGTCTGATGCGCCGGCGTCTTCCGGACCGGTCGCATCTCGTGCAGGGTGACGCTCAGCCCTCGTTCCGCTAACGCCCACGCGGCCTCGCAACCAGCCAGTCCGCCACCGACGACGTGGACGCTTACGGTGCGACCTCTTCCGCTTCGGGGGCTGTCTCCTCGACGGCGATCTGATGCCCGCACTTGAGACACTTGCGTGTCGTTTCTCCCGTCGTCTTGGACTTGATCTCTTCCATCCCCACGAAGCCGCAGCTGGGACACGGTACGACGACCGGCTTATTCCACGTGGAATAATCGCAGTCGGGATAGCGCAGGCACCCATAGAAGGTGCGGCCGCGCTTGGTGCGCCGCTCGGCGAGGTCGCCTAGCCCGCACTTTGGACATTTGATGCCAAGCGGCACCGGCTGCGTGTACTTGCACTTGGGGTACGTGGTGCACGCGAGGAATTCGCCGAAGCGGCCCGTCTTGATCACCATCGGCGCGCCGCATTCCTTGCAGAGCTCGTCGGACGGCCGGTCGGGGACCTTGTCTTTCTTGATGGAGCGCGAGTAGTCGCACTCTTTCGCCGCATATTTGGCGCAGGCGATATACGGCCCGAAACGCCCGCTGCGCACCTCGAGCGGCGAGCCGCACTTGGGACATTTCTCCGTGTCGAGGCCCGTCAGGTCGTGGACCTCATGAATGATCTTGTCGATGTCTATTGCGTCGAGCGCGACACTGAACGGCTTCCAGAATTCGCCCAGCACCTTTTGCCAGGCGAGATCGCCCTCTTCTACCTTGTCGAGCTCGTTCTCCATCTCCGCCGTGAACCCGACCTCGAACACTTCCGGGAACGAGCGCTTCAAGACCTTCCAGACCGTCTCCCCCTGGGGGGTGGGCTGAAAGCGCCGGTCTTTGGCCGTGGCGTACCAGCGCGTGCGCAGGGTGGAGATGATGGCGGCGTATGTGGACGGCCGGCCGATCCCCAGTCGCTCCAGCTCTTTCACCAGGCTCGCTTCGCTGAAGCGCGGCGGCGGCTCGGTAAAGTGCTGGCTGGGCACGACCTGCTTCAGCGTCGCGCGATCCCCTTCGGCAAGCGGCGGGATGGGCTCGAGCCGGTCCGGCGTCTTGGCGTCTTCCTTTTCGTACGCCTCGCTGTAGACCGCGTGATAGCCGTCGAACAGCTGCCGCGAGCCGGTAGCGCGGAACAGGAATTTGCCATTGGCGAGGTCGAAATCGACCTTGGTCGTTTCGTAGATCGCGGGCGTCATCTGCGACGCCAGGAAGCGCTTCCAGATCAGCTGATACAGCTTGAACAGGTCGCGCTCGAGATACTTCTTCAAGTCGTCCGGTTTGAACCCGACTTCGGTGGGACGAATGGCCTCGTGGGCATCCTGCACTTTGGAGCCGCGTCCGCCTTTATGCTCGTTGGGCTGGTCGGGCAGATAGCGCTTGTCGAATTGCGCGTTGACATACTCGCGGGCCTGCTTGATTGCGGCGTCCGACACGCGCACCGAATCGGTACGCATGTAGGTGATGAGTCCGACCGAGCCCTGCTCGCCGAGCTCGACGCCTTCGTACAGCTTCTGCGCGGCGCGCATGGTGCGGCCCGCCGAAAAGCCCAGCTGTTTGGCCGCTTCCTGCTGCATCGTGCTCGTGGTAAAGGGCGCCGGCGGTTTGCGCCGCCGCTCCCCGCGCTCCACGGACGTGACCACGAACGGCAGCTTCTCGACTTCCGCGACGATGCCCTTGGCCGTCTGCTCGTCTGTGATTTCGGGCTTCTTGCCCTCGAGCTTTTGGAGCCGGGCCTGGAAGGGCTGGCCGTCCTTCTCGAGGTCGGCCGCGACCGTCCAGTACTCCTGCGGCACGAACTTCCGGATCTCCTCTTCGCGCTCGATGATCAGTCGCAACGCCACCGTCTGGACGCGTCCCGCCGAGAGGCCCGTCTTGATGCTCTTCCAAAGCACCGGTGAGGCTTTGTAGCCGACTAGGCGGTCGAGCACGCGGCGCGCCTGCTGCGCATCCACTTTGCGTTGATCGATGTCGAGCGGATTTGCCAGCGCTTCGGCGACGGCGTCCTTCGTAATCTCATGGAATAGCACGCGGCTGATCTTCGCTCCGTCGCCATTCAGCTGCGACGCGACGTGCCAGGCGATGGCCTCCCCTTCGCGGTCCGGGTCGGTCGCGAGCAGCACCCGGTCGGCCGCCTTGGCCGCCTTTTTTATCTCGGCGAGGGTCTTCGCCTTTTCCTTAATAGTGACGTACTTGGGCGTGAAGTTGTTGTCGACGTCGACCCCCAGCTCACGCCGCGGCAGGTCGCGAAGATGCCCCACGGTCGCCTTGACGGTGTACC
The DNA here is from genome assembly GCA_046262715.1 of Gemmatimonadales bacterium. Lineage (GTDB taxonomy): Bacteria > Gemmatimonadota > Gemmatimonadetes > Gemmatimonadales > GWC2-71-9 > 20CM-2-65-7. The sequence continues at coordinate 20,339 of JBHEMG010000192.1, read as the reverse complement.
CGCGGCCCAGGTATTTGCCGATGGTTTTGGCCTTCGTCGGGGACTCGACAATGACGAGTGCGCCGCCCCTTACAGGAGCGGCGTCGGTGTCCTCTGCATCCTCCGCCGGAGGAGTCGCCTCCGCGAGCTTCTTCTTGCGGGGCGCACGCTTCTTTTTGGGTTTCACTTCTTCTTCTTTATCGGGCACCTATCAACCTCAAGTCAAACGTAAGAGAGACCATCTTTACCAACCGGCGCTGGTTTGCGCAAGCCGGACCACGTCGACGGCCACCTCGTTCGGGTTTCTGCCCTCGGTTTGCAGCGTCGTATGCGCCTGCGTATAGAATGGCTCGCGCGCTTTAAGCAGCTCGCGCATCTGCCCCTCTGAATCTCCACCCATTAACACCGGGCGGGTTCCCGAGGGCACGGCCCGCGCGGTCGCGGTCTCGGGTCGCGCGACGAGATAAATGATGTACGCGGCGGCCTTTGCGGTCTCGAGCGCGCCGGGCTGCGCCGCCCAGCCGCCGCCCGGAACCACCACCGCCGGTTGATTCGCGAGCGCGTTCTCTACTGCTGTACGTTCCATCGCCCGAAACGCTGGCTCGCCCTTCTCGGCGAAGATCATCGCAATCGGCTTGCCTTCCTTGCGGATCAACACCGTGTCGATGTCGACGAAGCCCGCGTGCAGTTGCTCGGCCGCGATGCGGCCGACGGTCGTCTTGCCGGCGCCCGGTAAACCGATGAGCACGATGTGCTGTTTCACGACGCCGCGCCCTTGGGCATACGCGCCTGCACCTGCGCGAGGTAGCCGTGCACGTTGCGCTTCAGCTCGCTGAGCGCGTCGCCGCCGAATTTTTCGAGCAGCGCATCCGTGAGGACGATCGCGATCATCGCTTCGGCGATCACGCCCATCGCGGGCACCGCGGTCACATCGGACCGCTCCGACTGCGCCTGCGCCGGCCCGCCCGTTTTCAGGTCGACCGTCTTGAGCGGCGACATGAGCGTCGAGATCGGCTTCATCGCGACGCGCACGGTGAGCGGCTCGCCGGTCGTCATCCCGCCCTCGGTGCCGCCGGCGCGATTGGTGGCGCGCGCAAACCCGGGCAGGATCTCATCGTGCACCTCGGATCCCTTGCGGCGCGCTGCTTCGAAGCCGAGTCCCAGCTCCACCCCTTTTACCGCGGGGATGGACATCAACGCCTGGGCGAGCCGGCCATCGAGCTTGCGGTCCCACGAGACGTGCGAGCCAAGCCCGACCGGTACGCCGAGCGCGACCACTTCCACGATGCCGCCGAGGGTGTCGCCAGCCGCTTTTGCCGCGTCTATCCTGGCCACAATCTCCAGCTCGGCCTCTGGATCCAGACAGCGCACCGGGCTTTGGTCCGCGCGTTCGTTAAGGGGAGTGGGGAGTGGGGAGTGGTACTTTGCGATGACGCCGCCCAACTCCGCAACGTGTGACCCGATATCGATGCCGAATTCACGCAGCAGCTTCTTGCACACCGCACCGCACGCAACGCGCGCCACCGTCTCGCGCGCGCTGGCGCGCTCGAGAATGTCGCGGGCATCGGCGCGATCGTACTTGAGCGATCCGGCGAGATCGGCGTGCCCGGGTCGCGGCCGCGTGACCTGCCGCCGCCGGCCGAGCGGATCGGGGGTCGCATCGGCTTCGGGCGCCATGACGTCCTGCCAGTGCTCCCAATCGCGATTCCAGACGAGCATCGCGATAGGCGAGCCGAGGGTTTCGCCGGCGCGCACGCCAGCCAGCCACTCGATGCGGTCGGATTCGATCTTCATGCGGGCGCCGCGCCCGTAGCCGCCCATGCGGCGCTTCAGCTCGACGTCCACGTCGGCGGCGGAGACGGCGAGACCGGCGGGAATGCCTTCAAGGATTCCCACCAGGCCGCGGCCGTGCGATTCACCTGCCGTCGTGAAGCGGAATGTCATTGCCGTGCACCGCCTCCTATAACAGTGCGAGCCCGACGGGTCGTCGGGCTCGCGTATTATCGCTCCCGGGCCCCGGTGGCGCCCGTCATTTGTTCGGCAGCGGCGGCCCCCAGATCGGTTTCGACGGGAACGGGTTCGTGATCACCGGCAGCTCGATCATCACCACGCCCGCGGGCGTGACACCGAACAGCCACTGGCGGGTGTTAGCGCGGTTGCGCGCCACGCGCAGTGGTCCGATGATCGGGTCGCTGACCACGATCGTGCCGATCTGTCCGAAGAAGAAGGTATCCCAGACGTCAATATTACCGTCGGCTCGAGCCGAGAACGCGATGCGGTCATTGGGGTTGCCCGCACCGCCGAAGGTCGGGGTGCCCGGGGAGCCGGCCAGGAAGTTGTGGTTGTAGTTCATGTCCATGCCGAACGCCCCCACCGGCGCGGGCGCGGTGCCTTTGAGCTTCATCCCCTCGTCGAGGAAGTAGAGCGAGTCGGCGCGCACCAGGTTCGTGGCGCCGTTGAAGTTCGTCGCAACCGAATGGATCCGGACGCCGGTGTTGCTGATGAAATCGCTGACGTCGATCGCGGGCGTCATGCCCTGATCGAGATGGTTCTCCCCGGAATCGGCCGTGAAGATACCGCTTGCCAGGCTACCGCCGGTGATGCACTGCGCGGGCATCGGATTGTCGTGGATCAGGTCCGCCTTGGTCGTGTACCCGATGACGCGCGCAAATGGGCTGCTGACGTTTCCGCCTTCACCGACGATGCTGTGCGTGAAGTTTCCGGAATTGCGTACGTAGGTCGAATCGCCCAATCCGAACGACGCGAGATCGACGGTAACGCCCGCGCACGCGGTGAGGATGACTTTCTGCTGGTTGTAGGGCCGGCCACGCCGGATGGCGATGCGCAACGTATCGCGGCCGTCGTCCACCAGGGTCGTGTCGCCGGCCAGCTCCCAGAACAGGTGACCGAACAGCTGCGTCGTGTCGGACGTGTTGATCAACTTCTCCATCCGGACGGTGGCCTTGCCGGCAAACGGAGCCGGCTGACTGATCGTCGGCGTCGTCGAGTAAATCGCGAAGATCGAGTCCTGGTGGCAGTTCGCCGATCCCGAGATGACGCGACACACCGTGCCGAGATATTGCGGGCGATCCGACAGGTCGTACAGCACGATCTGCTCGCGCAGCGGCGACACGAGCACTTTGTACGTCTCGACCAGATAGTCGGGCAGGTCTTGCCGCCACACGAGCCGGCGGACGCCGGCGCGCACATCGATGATCGACAGCTCCACGCCGCCCGAGTTCGCCACGACGATCGTGTCGCCGTAGTTCCCGAGCGTATCGCGCGGCCACAGCGCGATGCCCCATGGCACCGGGCCGCCGGTGGGTATGCCGGCGTTGACGAAGGACGTGTTGGCGACCTGGAAGATCTCGACGCGCCCCAACGTGGGGTTCGTGAGATAGAGGCTCGAGTCGTTGCCGTTGAAGATCGCGTCGGCGATGCGGCCGCCGAACGGCAGTGGCCGCGTGATCCCGGAGACGACGACGATCGTATCGATCAGTGCGGCCGGCGAGAGCGGCGGCTGAATGCCCGACGCGGCGCCTTTGCTCGCCCGGATCGGCGCGCTCGGGATCAGCGTCGTGTTGTTGGTGAACGAGCAGTTGCGCGCCACCGCGGCGTCGCATGCATACCCCTTCACGGAGATGAATCGGGGCAGCGGCTGCAGTCCCTGAAGGCCGAGCGTGAAGTGCCGGGTGACGTCGCTCAGGTTGCCGGCGGCGACGTTCACGCTGTCGAACTTCATTCGGACACCATTGGTGTCGACCTCGAACCCGATCCACGAGATGGCGCTCGGATCCTGCGCGCGCACGTGAATCGTATCGTCGACCTCGACGCGCGTCGCGACGCGATGCGCCACGATGGGCGGAGCGACGTCGGTCGCGACGGACTGAATCTGCACGGTGACGACGTTGCTGAATCCGCGGCGGCCGGCCGAGTCTTCGGCGAATCCGACGACGTTGAATGTGCCGCTCGACGGCACGACGACCAGTGTGTCGACGTACTCAACCGAATCCGCGAACGGCGGATTGAACACGATGGAGTCGGTGGGCGGCGAGGTCGGATTGGAAACGCTGGTGGCGGGCGACACCAAGTAGCCGACCTTCACGATGCCGCCGGCTTGCACGGCGATGACGTCGACCGGAATGCCTTTGCCGGTGGACGCCAGCGCCCCCGGGGAGGGCAGCACGAGCCGCACGCGCAGCGCCTGTACGTTCGAGAGGAAGATGAACATCGTATCTTCCGCGAAGTTGCCCGCGCCGTCCGTCGCCCGGCCGACGATCATGATGTTGCCGCCTGCGCCGGACCCGGAGCCGAAATTGAGGGTCCGTCCGACGGCGTAGGTCTTGGTGGTGCCGGTGAACACCGTGTCGAGCTGGCCGATAAGGCCGCCGCTGAACGTCAGCTGGATGCTTTTCAGCGATAGGTTATCGACCGCCTGCACGTTGAAGCGCAGGCCGCCGGCGATGTCCTGCGTGTCGCCCGCGCTGTTCGTGAGGAGAATGGCCGGAGAGGTGACATCGCGTTGGATGCCGCCTGGATTACGCGTCGTCTCGCATGCTGCCAGCATTGCGAGCGCGATCGCGCCAACCCCGATTCCCCAGACCGCGGTGCTCCGCGTTGCCGTCCGCATATCAGCTCTCCTGGCTCCGGTCCGCCGGCTTACTGCCCGGTGGGCGCGACCAGATCGTCGATGATGTGGGGCGTGATCAGAATCAGCAGATCCCGCCGATTTTCCGTCTGCGACGTAAATCCGAACAGCTTGCCGAGAATCGGCAGATCTACAAGGAACGGGATTCCGGACTTCGTTACCGTGACCTCAGTCACCGTAAGTCCGCCAATTACGGCCGTTTCGCCGTCCGAGACGAGGATCTGATTGTCTGCCTGCTGGGTCTGGAACGTGAACCCGATGTCGACCGCCGCCGGACGAACGTTGGACCGCTCGGCGTGGACTTCCATCAGGATCTGGCGGTTCGACGTCACGTGTGGCGTGACGCGCAGGTTGATACCGGTCTGCTGGAACTGGACCGTTGCGCGCGGGACGTTCGTGCCGCCCCCGGCGCCCCCGGCGCCCACGGCACTGACGTCGATGATGCGGATCGGCACGCGATCGCCGACCAGGATTTCGGCCTGGCGATTATCGAGCGTCGTGATCGTGGGCTCCGCCTGAATGTCGGCGAGCTCGACCCGCTGCAGCGCCTGCACGAACGCCGTGAGATCGAAGTTGCCGATCGCGGTCGAGAAAATGAGGTCGAGCGCCGGGTTCACCACTTCCTGGCTGGCGTTGCCGAGCGCGGACAGCGAGTTGCCGCCGAGCGACACGATGTTCTCGTTCGAGGGAAAATTCTCGGTCGGCACGAGCGCATCGGGGATGCCGTCGAGGTCGGTGTCCACCGCCTGCGCGCTGCGCGGGTCGGGGCGCTGCACCAGCCGGTTGAAGAACTGCGTCGTCGAGCCGAGATCGTACTTCACGCCGAGCTCCTCGACGTCGGTACGATCGACGAAGATGATCTTCGCCTGGATCGAGACCTGTGGCGTCCGGAGGTCCAGGCCCTTCACGAATTCGACGACATCGTCGATGCGGGAGCTGACCTCGGTGATGACGAGCGAGTTACTGGTCGAGTCCGCGACGGCCTGACCGCGCTTCGTCAGGATAGACGCCACGGACGGCACCAGCGAGGTCGCCTTGGCGTAATTGATCCGCACCAAACGCGTCGTGATCGGCACGGTCGAGTCGGCGCGCGCCAGCTCCACCTTGCTCACGACGTTGAGGATCCCCCCCGGCAGCGTCTGCACCGCGAGACCCTGCGATTCGAGCACCGCGTTCAGCGCCAAATCCCATGGCTGATTCTTGATCTCGGCGGTGACGTTGCCCTTGATGTCGCGGGCGAGGATGATCGTGCGCCCGCTGAACGCCGCGAAGCCGGCGACTACGTCCTCGATGCTCGCGTTGTCCCATTGCACGGTGATGCGCGGTGCCTGCGACTGCAGCGCGTCGTTGCGATGGGCGGCGATGTATTCGTCGATGGACATCGAGCGACCGACCGAGGGCGTCGTGACGCGCGCGGCCTGGTCGGGCCCGCCCGTGACGGCCGGCGCCGAGGACGTATTGGCGACGAGGACGGGCGGCTGCGGCGCGACGGTGCTGCTCGACCACGCCGCGAAGCTGGTCCGCTCCGTGCCGATGCGCACCCGTATCTGGCCCGCGGCGCGCTCGATCTGGTAGTCCTTCAAGGCGTCGAGATCGACGACCACGCGCACGACGTCGGGCTTGAACTGGCCGTAGCGCACATTGCGGACGCCGCCGCGATTCTGGCCGTCGTACAGCGTGGCCGGCGCGGTGAGACGGGCGCCCTGGATGTCGATGACGAGCCGCGCGGGACTCGAGAGGGTGAAATCCTGAATGACGGCAGCGCCCAGCACGTCGATGACGATTTCGACCTTGCCGCTGGACGGCAGCACGCTGACTCCGCGGACTTCGCCATCGCGCCCGCCTGTCGTCGCCCCGGCAAGGGCCCCGGGAACGACGACGGCGAGCAGCGCCGCGAGAGACATGATGCGCTTCATGGCGTCTCCTCCTGCTTGGAGAGCGACAACGTTTCCTGCCGCTCGAACCCGAATTCCTGCACGGTAAATACGATCTCACGGGGCCGGATCTGCGTGACCTTCAAGCGCCCGATGATGTCGCCCGCTTTCACCCGATAGATGCGCCGGTTGGTGATGTCGCGCAGCACGGCAACGCTGCGTGCGGCGAACCGCCCGTCATAGACGATCGTCGTGAGCTTCAAATCCGAGATGAGCGGCCGCACGTCGCCCGACTTGAGCAGCGACATGAACGGATCGCGCCCGCCGCCTTCGTAGGCGAACACTTCGCGCACTAGCGTAGCCGATTGTGCCGGGGCCGCCGCGTTGTCCGACTGCTGGGCCGCGGCGCCGCGCGCCAGCGCGCCGAGCAGGAGAGGGAGCACGAGACTAGGTGCGCGCACGCTGACCTTTCGCCGGCTGCTGGGTGCCGGGCGGCGGCCCGGCCGATTTCACGAACGTGCGAATCGAGAACTCGGCGAGGAGCAGAGCACCCGCGGTGTCAGCCAGCAGCTTCTGCGCGGCCGGCGAGGCGGGCGACAACACGACGTCCTGCGGCACGACGATGCGCGGCAACGACGCGATGTCCGCGAGATACTCGCCGAGCTGGTCGTAGTGGCCGTACACCTCGAGCCGATAGCGATAGGTATCGAACGGCGAGCCCGGCTCGGGACTCAACGGCTGGATCTTGCCGAGCGTCACACCACGCACTTTGGCTTTGGTCGAGATGTCGTCGATCAGCGTCGGCACCTCGTTGCGCTCGGGGACCAGCCGCCGCATCAACTCGAGCGAGCCCTGGTACTCTTCCACGCGGCGGCGCAGGTCTTCGATGCTGCCGTTCGCGAGATCGGCCTTGGCGGCCGCGACGATCTTCTCGAGGCTGTCCGCTTCCTGATTCGACGAGGTGATCTGGGCGCTCTGCGGCTTGTGCACCTTCGTCCAGAAGAAATAGCCGCCCGCGAGAGCGACGAGGACGAGGAGCGCCATGATCTGGCCGCGTTGGTCGGTCGGTAAGCCGAGTGCCATTCGCTACCTCACCGATTGCACGAGCGGGACAGTGCGGATGTAGACCGAATCCGCGATGCGATAGCGCACCGTCACGTTGAATGCCGTCACCGGCCGGTCCGCTTCGATCACGGTTTGCGAGCTCGCAGGCGTCACATCGGTGAACCACGGCGATGCGGCCAGCTGCCGCAGGAACGTGGTATACGCCTGGATGTCGACGGTGCGTCCATCGATCGAAACCATGACCGAGGGTGCCCCCGACGAATCACGCTCGACGGTCACCGGGCCATTCGGTTGTCCCTGACCGGGCGCCACGATCGCCGACACCGTCTGCACGTGGGTAATCCAGGTGTAGGGCGGCAGCGCCTTCGTCGCCTGGTCGAGCACGTGGGGCCAGATGTAGCGGTCCGCGTCGATATTGCGGATCACGGTGATCTGATATAGCAGCGAGTCACGGACTTTCTCCGCCTGCCGCTTTTGCGCGATCACGATATCGTAGCGCCGCTTTTCCGTCTGCACGTTCTCGAGCCGCGCGTTGGCCGCCGCGAGCCGGGCGCGCTCGGCGATGAAGAGCGCCGCGCCGCCGCCACCCACGATGACCCACGCGATCACGGCCGCGATGAGCCACGGATCCTTGACCTGCGCGATCAGCCCCTTGAAGTCCGGCATCGCGAGCGAAAAGCCCGCGCCCTTCGCCGCCTTCTTCTTACCGGGGAGTAGATTTATCTCAATCATGCGGCGCGCCTCAGCGCCAAGCCGACCGCGAGCATGAGCAGCGGCGCGACTTCATCCACCGGCACCGTCTCGAACACGTCGTCCCGCACGCGCAGCCGCTGCACGGGATTCGCCAGCTCGATCGGGACCTTGAGCCGGCCGCTGAGAATGTCGTTCAGCCCCGGAATGCGTGCCCCGCCACCCGTCGTGTACACGCGCGACAGACCGCCCGCCGAGCGCGACGCCGTCGCGAGGAATGCCGCGGCGCGCTCGACGCCCGTGGCGATCTCCTCACCGCGCGCGCTGACATAGCCTGCCAGGTCCGGATGCTGTGACGCGCCCTGGATTACTTTCTCGGCCTCTTCGCTGGCGAGGCCTTTTTCGCGCTGCAGGTCTTCACGGAAGCGTCGCGTGCCGACCGACAGGTCGCGGGTCAACACGGGAATACCGTCTTCCAGAATGTTCACGTTGGTGACTTCGTGGCCGATGTTGACGAGGCCCACGACGCCTTGCATCGCATCGGGGTGGTTCAGCTCGAAGGCGTTGTGGATGGCAAAGGCGTCGACGTCGATAATGGAAGGATCGAGACCGGCTTCGCTCAACAGCCCCACCCGGCTCTCCACCAGCTCTCGCTTGGCGGCGACGAGCAGGACGTTCATCTGGAGGCCTTCGGCGTCGGGATCGAGGATCTGGAAGTCGAGCTCCACGTTGGCCATGTCGAACGGCACGTGCTGCTCGGCTTCCCAGCGGATGACCTCACGGGCGTCCGCCTCTTTCATGCGGTCCATCTGGATCTTCTTGACGATCACGTCGCGGCCGCCTACGGCCGTGACGACCGATTTGCGCTTGACTCCCGCGGCCTCGAACAGACCCCGAATAGCCTCCGAAACCAGGCCCGGGTCCATGACTTCGCCTTCGACGATGGCGTCGGCGGCAACCTCGGTGGTGGCGACTTTGGTCAGCTCGGGTTCGCTCCCTCCATGGTCAACGACCACGAGTTTGATGATACCGGAGCCGATATCGAGGCCAACCGAGGTTTTTTTGCCACCTAGAAACCCAAAAAGGGCCATCTGCACCTTTTGGTCTAGAGACAAGGATAGGGGCGAGGGCAAACTACAATAGGCCCTGCCCCTTATCCTGTCAAGCCTCGAACCTACTTGAGGCCTAAGCAACAACTGTTTTGGTTACTGCTACTTAGGTCACTTTTAGTAGAGTTGGACCCACCCCCGTGAGCGCATCATTGAGATCGGACTCGTCGCCTGTAAGGCGGCTAAGATGCTGCAGCTTGAGTAGTTCAACGTTGCCTTGCCGCTGAGACTTTGAATCGAAAGGTCTGCGTTCCTGGCCATCACGCCGCCCCAGAAATGCGCGTCGGTCGAGCCACCGCCGGCCGTTTTCAGGTCGCCCTGGATGATAGTGATGCCGAAGAACTGATATGACCCCTGCACGTTCAAGTCACCATCTACCAACAGGATGCCCTGCCCCTGGGTGTTGTTGAGGGTGCTCGTGCCAGTGGCGTGAATGATTGGGAAATAGCTGCCACACACCGATGCCGGGTTCATCCCGTCGCCCCAATTGGTCAACGCGGTACGGTCGCAAGCGCCGTTAGTGATGACCGGGTCAGTCGAGTAGGTGCCAGGGGGAAGGATGATGTTGGCTTTTGCGGCCAGCTGCGTGTAGGTCGCGCCGCCGAAGGCGTTGAACGTGCCGTTGTTGATCGATGGGTCGTTCAGGACCGGGGGATTGCCGGCCACGTTGCCGTTGCCACCGGTGGTCACGTTGCCGCCTTGATCGCGGACACCGGGCTGACCGGCTCCAGGCGCGTCGCAGCTCGTCCAGCCCGTCGGGATCTGGTCGGCGCCGTTGATGTTGGCGTTACCCGTCAGATTGACTGACCCTTGCGTCGTGAGCGATGCATGAATGCCGAAGTCGACCGGCGCGATACGCGCGATCATTCCGATGCGCTGGCGTGCCCCACCCCCGCCGGCAATGGCGCCGGCCGCGCTGGCGCGATCACGCCCTGTCACATCGATCAGGAAGACGTTGGGGCCGAGCTTGTAACTATAGCCGCCATATGAGCCGGTGCCGTTGGGCGCGGCGGTGTTTGCGACAATGACTGAGTCCTGCGGGTAAGAATTCCGCTTGTTCATCGTGGAGGGGTCCCAGGCGAGAATACGCTCCTGGGCTCCGGCTTCCGCCACGCCGAATGATGTTTCCACCCGGCGCTCGTTCTCTCCAACGCGCTGCTCCTGTGTGCCGGCGAAGAAGGATCCGGCAACCATCGCTCCAATGACGACCAATGCAAAGATCGCAACCGCGAGCGCCATACCGCGCTCGTCCTGCATGACGTGCCTCACGACCTTGCTCCTTCAGGGCGCTGCGGTGAGCCGGCCCGATCGAGAGACCGGCTCACCCCACGTATGACAAAGTGCGGGCGCTACCACGCCACCGCTAGTACAGCTGTACCCAGCCTCGCGAGCGCATCATCGAAATGGGGCTGATCGCTTGCAACGAGGCCACGATGCTGCAGCTCGAGTAATTCAGCGTCGCATGACCGCTCAATGTTTGAGTGGACAAGTCGGCGTTTTTGGCCATGACACCCCCCCAGAAATGGGCGTCAGTATTGCCGCCGCCGGAGGTGATCAAGTCACCCTGGATGATCGTGATGCCGTAAAAATTGAACCCACCGGCGATCGTCAGCGTCCCGTCGACGAGCAGGATGCCCTGCCCCTGGACGCCGTTGAGAGTCGCGTTCCCCGTGATGTGGATGATGGGGAAGTAGCTGCCGCAGGGCGCATTGGGGTTGTCCCCGTCGCCCCAGTTGGCCAGGTCGTTCTTATTGCAGACGCCATTAATTACCGACGGCTGTACCTGCAAGTTGCCGCCGGGGAGCGTGATGTTCGCGCGCGCGGCGAGCTGCGCGTACGTCGCGCCGCCGAAGGTCGTAAAGGTGTTGTTGTTGATGCTCGGGTCATTCACGACGGGCGGATTCCCCTGCACCGTCGAGGTACCCGAGGTCGAGACCGTGCCGCCCAGATCTCGGACGCCCGCTTGTGAAGGGCCCGGAGGATCGCAGCTCGCCCATCCCGTAGGAGTCTGGTCGGAGCCGTTTACGTTGGCGTTGCCGCTGACCGCGACTGATCCCTGCGTTGTGAGCGACGCGTGAATACCGAAATCCACGGGCGCAATCCGCGTGATCATACCGATGCGCTGGCGCGCCCCGCCCCCACCGGCGATGGCGCCGGCCGCACTGGTACGGTCGCGGCCCGTGATGTCGATCAGGAAAATGTTGGGGCCGAGCCTATAACTGTACCCGCCGTAGGAGCCGGTGCCGTTGGGCGCAGCAGAGTTCGGTCCGATGACGACCGAATCGCTGGGGTACTGGGCGCGCTTATTCATCGTGGTCGGATCCCACGTCAGCACGCGCTCCTGCGCTCCGGCTTCCGCCACACCGAATGACGTCTGCACCCGGCGCTGGTTTTCACCGACGCGCTGTTCCTGAGTGCCGGCGAAAAACGCACCGGCCACCAGCGCCCCGACGACTACCAGGGCGAAGATCGCGACTGCGAGCGCCATACCGCGCTCGTCCCGCAGGATCCGTTTCATTCCTATCTCCTTACTTGAGTTCCGGACGGCCACTAGAACCGCCGGTTATTCCGTAATGCCACACTGGTCACGACGCTGTCGACCACCGTCGCGCGTACCGCTTGTCCGCCGCGGCGCACCATCGTCGACGTCCGGGCCCGGACCGTGATGTCGATCCGCGCGACGTTCGTACGGACCGCCGTCGCGGCGCCGTTCACATCGAAATACGAAAACGTCAAACCATTCGTGAGCACCGGACCGATCAGCGGCTGCATCGTCTGCCCCGCGGGCTGAAAGCCGACGTACCACGAGGTGTCGCCGGCCGGCCGATACAGCTGGTACGTCACGCGCTCAAAGCCCCGCACGGGCGCGCCTACCGGGATCGCGCTCGGCTTGTTCGTATTCACGAGGAAATTGCCGTCCCAGTTCACGATTGTGCCCGGCTGTACCGGGATCGCGCCCACGGCCGGACAATTCCCCGCCGGCGCCCCGCCCCCGTTGAATCGCGCGGGGACGTAGTAGTCGTCGGCGCGCGTCGTCTGATCGCCGTCCAAATAGACGAGCATCGAGTCGGTCGTCCGGATGGCGCGCGCGCCGAAGAACATCGGCTGCCCCACCGCCTGGCCGCCGCGGACGATCATCGTCAGGTTCGTGTTGACCCCGGCGAGCACCGGCGCGACACAGACGAAGCTGAGCCAGCGCATCGCGCGGATGTCGAGCTGCGTCGCCGACATCGCCGCGATATCGCCGTCGAACGCATCCAGCTCGCGGAACTCGGCGGGCAGAATCGTGGCGGCCGCACGGATGTTCTGCGACAGATCGATGCGCTGCGTCTGCGCCATGTAGAGACGCTGGTTGCTCACCAGCACGCGGTAGATGGCGGTGCTGACCAGGCCGAGCAGGACGAGCGCGACCAACAGCTCGATCATCGTGAAGCCGCGGCGGCTCATAGGAACGTGTTGCATGTGATCGTGGTCTCCGTAGAATCCCGACGGGTTTTGTCCTTGATCGTCTTGTACAACGACACGACTTTTAGCCGGTAGTTCTGATTGCCGGCATCGGTAAAGGTCCAGGTGTTGATCGAAACCCAGTTCGAGCCGCGATACAGCGTATCCTGTCCGTTGACGCGCTGGGCGGGAACGCAGGCGGCGATGCGCATCCGCTCGATGCGGCGCGCCGCGAACGCCGACGCCGACGCCGAGCGCTGGCCGCGAGCGATCATCCGTGTGACCAGTGCCGCGGTCGAGGCCATTGCGAGCACGCCGACCGTGAGGACGATGATCGCGATGATGATCTCGATGATCGTGAAACCGCCCTGGCTCTTGGCGCTCATTGCCGCGTCACTTTCCCCACCTGGTTGATCACCACCGAGTCCTGATAGTGCGGCCCGATGATGCGCACCCGCGTGGTCTGGAAGACGGTCGGGATGCCGCGCGGGTCGTACACGATCGACGCCGCGCTGGGATTCAAGGAAACGCTGAACTCCGCTCCAACGAGCTTCTTGGTTCCCACCGCGACCACCGCAGCCGGCGGGTTCACGCCGCAGGCGGTCACCCAGACGCTGTCCACGGTCAGATTGAGCGTGGCGGAACAGCCGCGCTGAATCGCCGTGCCGCGCGCCGTTGCCGCCAACGTGGCAATCAGTGCCTTGGAGCTGCGCACGTTCTGCTTTTCCAGTCCGTCGCGCAGCCGGGGAAACCCGATCGCCGCAATCACCCCAATCAGGATGACCACGATGATCATTTCGATGGTGCTGAAGCCCTGTCGGTTCATTAATCCCCCATTCGGCCGCTCTTTATTACAGGTTCTATGCCGAAGCGTAAGCGCTTGTATACAAGCCACTTATGTAATTATGACTGTCGGAATAGTCGTGCAGTTCGCTTCACACGTGCAAATTCTTGCATTACTCCAGCGCGTACCGATCGATCTTGTAAAACAGCGTCCGGAGGCTCACGCCGAGACTCTCGGCGGCTTCGCGACGGTTGCCGTTGCTCGCGCGCAACGCGTCGCCGATGGCGCGCCGTTCGGCCGCCTCGACGGCACTGCGCAGTGAGTCGGTCGCGACCGGCTCCGGACTCGCATGGGTCTCGCGCCGAAAGTCCGCCGATCCGAGGCTCTCCCCGTTCGACAATACCGCCGCCCGTTCGATGGCGTTTTCCAGCTCGCGCACGTTGCCGGGCCATGCCTGGTCCTCGAGAAATGCAATGGCATCGTCGCTGAGCGACAGCGGTCGGCCGACGCGCTGCGCGAGCCGCGCGACGAAATGGCGCGCCAGCGGAGCGATGTCCTCGCGGCGCTCTCGCAGCGGCGGAAGGGCGATCGCGACGACGTGCACGCGATAAAACAGGTCCTCGCGGAAGCGTCCCGCGCGCACTTCGGCTTCCAGGTTGCGCGCGGTGGCGACCAGCACGCGGGCATCCACATGACGCGTCTTCTGGTCGCCGACGCGGCGGATCTCGCTCTCCTGCAGCACGCGAAGCAGTTTGGCCTGCAGGGCGATCGGCAGCTCGCCGATCTCGTCCAGCAGGATCGTGCCGCCACTCGCCGCTTCGAAAAGCCCGACTTTGTCGGCGCTCGCTCCGGTAAATGCGCCGCGCACATGGCCGAACAGCTCGGACTCGAGCAGTGACTCCGGAATGGCTGCGCAATTGATGCCGACGAAGGCCTTGGTGGCGCGGGGGCTGGCGCGGTGAATCGCCCGGGCAATGACTTCCTTCCCAGTGCCGCTTTCTCCGGTGATCAGAATCGTGGTGTTATGCTCCGCCACGCGCGCGACCAGCGCGAGTGCCTGGCGCATGGCGCTGCTTTCGGCGACAAGACCACGCTCGGCCGGCCCGGTGGCGAGTTGCGCGCGCAATCCCGCCACGTCCTGACGCAGGCGCTCGCGCTCTTCGGCCTTGCGCAGCGTGAGCACCACCTCGTCGGGGCGAAACGGCTTGGGGAGATAGTCGTAGGCGCCTTCTTTCATGGCGGCGATGGCCGCGTCTTCGCCGCCATACGCGCTCATGACGATGACGAGGCCGGCGCCGCCACGCTGGCGATAGTTGCGCAGGAACGTCAGACCGTCCATCTCCGGCATGCGCACGTCGCACAGGATCAGGTCGAACGAGTCGGCGGTCGCCCGCTCGAGCCCGCGCCGGCCGTCCTGCTCCGCCGTCACGACATAGCCCGCATCGTTCAGCAACAGGCCAAGGCTCTGACGGAGGCCGGGCTCGTCGTCTATGACCAGGACTTTTTTCATCTGCGCGACGCGACAGGAAAGAAGAGCTTGAACGCCGCGCCGCCTTCACGGGCACCATCCACCCAGACCACGCCACCCATTTCGTCCACTGAGCGCGCCACGATCGCGAGGCCGAGTCCGGTGCCGCGGCCCGGTTCCTTCGTCGTGAAAAACGGCTCGAACACCTTCTCTCGATCGGCTGAAGGCACGCCCGCCCCAGAATCGGCGACGAACAGCAATGCCCCCGGCTGGCCGGCGGAAAATTCGACGCGCGCCGGGCGTCGTTCCGCGCTCCGCGGAAACCGTGTATATCCGGGATCGGTCTCGCGCTTCAAGGCCGCTTTTCCCGGCTCATACGCCCAGGCACGCGCGCCGATCACGATCACGCCGTCGGCGGGCGTTGCGTCAATGGCATTGAGGAGCAGGTTCACGAGCGCTTGCTCGAGCACGTGGGCCCGGCCGAGCACCGTTGGCACGTCGGAGGCGACGTCGAGCTCCACGCGCAGCCGGCGGAATGCCCCTTGTGCCCGTAGCAGCTCAAAGGCCCCGCGCGCGATGGCGGCGGTGTCTACGGGAGCGAGGGCATCTTCCTGCGGGCGCGCATAGTCGAGCAGGCTGCGCACGATGCGATCGACCCGCTCGAGCTCGCGCGCCATGCCCGCCATGACTTCCTGATCGACTCCGCGACGGCGCAGGACTTCGACGTAGGTGCCGATCGCGCCGAGCGGATTCCCGACCTCGTGCGCAACGCCGGCCGCGAGACGACCGATGCTCGCGAGCTTCTCCGAGCGCACGAGCTGGCTTTGGGCATCGAGCAGGCGATCGGTCATGCGGTTGAGACGCTCGGCGAGGGTGGCGAAGTCGCGCGTATCGGCGTCGGGAGCACGGGCGGCCAGGTCGCCGTCCGCGACCGCGTCGGCGGTTTCCATGACGCGGCCGAGCGGTCGCAGCACGAGCCGATGCACGAGGGATCGGCCGTACAAGACGAAGATGCCGACCTCCAACGCGATGAGCGCAACGATGGCTGCGACCCCCCGCTCCGGTGCGATGGCGAGCGCGAGCAACGAAGTCGCGACGCCGACGAGGAGGGCGAAAGCGGCGAGGAACGTCAGGTTGAACAGCAGCTCCGTGCGGAGCGCCGGTTTTGCCATGGGCCCCAAGATAAGGTGCGGTAAAAAAAAGAGCGGCGGGGTTTCCCCCGCCGCCCTGATGCGTCAGGCCAGAGGCCTTACGCGCACTTCGGCTCGCCCTCTTTGTTGGCCGGGGCAAGCGCGGTCGAACCCACGTACACCGCGCACGTCTTCGTGGTGGTGGTATGGGACACCGTCGCGGTGAACCCATCAGCCGTCACCGCAATGGTGGGGCCGACAACGCCGCTCGTGGTGTTATACGCCGTACCGAGGTTGCTCGTGTACTTCACCGAGTCGGCGAAATACGCCTCTTCGGCCGTAATCAGATTGCGCAGATCCGACTTCATCGAAGCCAGATACGCCTTTTCTTTCGTATTCGCGAACTTCGGAATCGCGATCGCGGCCAAGATGCCGATAATCACGACCACGATCAGAAGCTCGATCAGTGTGAAACCCTTGCGGTTCATCTGGACAGCCTCCCCTGTAAGGATCTATGACATGAGCGACACGATTATTCCGACAGGTTCAGAGGCACGAATCATGCCTTGGATGGAGTAGCAACACGCAAGTCGTTGTAATACTTAATGGTTATGGTGCGCAACGATGACTTGCGGCCCCATCAAAGGGATGATTCCGTCTGGCTTTTTGCAAGGTGCAGGGCCAAAAAAAAGAGCGGCGGGAGACCTTCCCCGCCGCCCAGATGCGTCACGCCAGAGGCCTTACGCGCACTTCGGCTCGCCCTCTTTGTTGGCCGGGGCCAGGGCAGTCGATCCAACGTAAATCGCGCAGGTTTTCGTGGTCGTGGTGTGCGACACCGTTGCGGTGAAACCATCAGCCGTCACCGCGATGGTGGGGCCGACGACACCGCTCGTTGTTGCGTACGCCGTACCGAGGTTACTCGTGTACTTCACCGAGTCGGCGAAATACGCCTCTTCGGCCGTAATCAGATTGCGCAGATCCGACTTCATCGAAGCCAGATACGCCTTTTCCTTCGTATTCGCGAACTTCGGAATCGCGATCGCGGCCAAGATGCCGATGATCACGACTACGATCAGAAGCTCGATCAAAGTGAAACCCTTGCGGTTCATGGATAACCTTTCCTGTAGGGACCTAACGAGACAGCTTTCTGCCCGACTAAGGGCAGTAATCGTGCCCCATGTGTCAGATTCGTCGTTAGCGCTTGTGGCCGTGTGCGTTAGCAGGTCAATGGGGCGCTCCCACCGACCTTTCCGAGCGATCGGCTGCGGGCGTTTTGCAAGATTCGCCGTCGGACGCGGGCCGCCCTCGTTACTGCAGATAGACACCGTACCAGCCTGTATCTGCAGGATATCGACGCCGGGCCGAATCGGCGAGTGCGACCGCCGCGGTCCTATTTCCTCGTCGCCACTCGAACAGAAACTGCGCCCGGAGTGCAACCAGGTCGGCGCGGCCGTCGGAACGGGCTCGAAGCCGCGCGATCAGTGGCGCCGCACTCGCCGTGTCGCTAATGCCGAGCAGGAAGATCGCGTGCGCCGCGTCGAGATACGGATCGCCCGCAAACAGCGAGTCCGCGAGGCGGTACTGCCGACGGACGCCGGCAGTGTCGCCGCTTCCCGCGAGCACCGCGGCCGCCGACGCATGCGCACGATACGATTCAGGGTGCTCGACGAGGAGAGTGAGCAGCTGCGTGCGGTTGCCGCGCCAAGACGGCAAGCGCCCCAACGAGAGCGCGCCGCAGACAAGCGCGAGCACGGTGAGCCCCAGAGCAGCGGGCCTGATGGCGTAGCGCAGCGCGAGCCGTGAGAACGCACTACCGACAAGCGCCGCCGGTAATGCCACCGCGAGATAGAGACTGCGCTCCGCCAGCACCACGCCAGAGGGGAAAAGCAGATTCGCCGTCGGCAGATACGAGAGTCCCGCGACTGCGGCGGCGAATGCCAGGGCGGGCGCGCGACGACGGTACCCCACAATCAAGACAGGCAACGCGACTATGACGGCGCCGCCCATGACGGCGGCCAGAGATAGGCTGCTGTAAGGCGGAATCACGCGTGGGCCGTAATCGGCAGACAGCGAAACGGGCCAGATCAGGAGCAGTGCCGCGCGCGCCACTGCGGGCAATGCAATGGCCCAGCGTCCGAGTGCTCCCCTTCCATAAAATACCGCCGCGACGTCGCTCGCTCCGGTTCGGCCGATCAGTGTCCAGGCCACGAGAAACGCTGCCGTTACGAAACCGAGGCCGATCCAGAGTCCCGCAGGATATGACCGCGTGCTGTCGCCCTCGAGCCACTTATCGAGCAGTATGACGACACCGGCGATGACACCGTGCTCCTTGCTGAACATCGCCAGGCCGGCGCAAACGACAGCGGCCGCCCACCAGCCGCGGCGGGCGGCCAAAACCGCTCCCAGGATTCCGACCGCAACGAGGAGCTCCGCTCGTCCCACCAGACTCGCGACCGCCTCCACGTGCACCGGATGCCACGCAAAGACCAGCCCGGCCCCCGCGGCCGCGAGTGTGGGAAGCCAACGACTGAGGACCGCGACGAGCAGCATCGCAGCCAACCCGTGCCACACGGCATTCATGAGGTGCAGCCAGCCGATGCGCCCGCCGGAAATCGTCCAGTCCACGGCGTAGCTCAGAATTGTGATCGGCCGGTACAGCCCGGCTCCACTCTCGCGGGGCCAGTACGGGTCGTCGAACGCGGCCAAGGCCGCCCCGATGGAATGCGCGGCGGGGTTGGCCGCAACGATCGCGCGGTCGTCCTGAACGATGCCGTATCGTGCCGTAGGCACATACAACGCCACGGCCGCGACAAATACCACGAGCAGCTCGCGTTTCATCGGATGCGCGCGAGCAATGAGTCAGCGACGGTCGAGTCGCCCCGCGATCTCGCCGCCAGCGCCTGCGTGCGATAGTAGCCTGCGCAGTGAAAGCACAGCTGTTCGGCGCGTAGCAGCAGCGAGTCGGCGAGGCCAGAACGGCCGAGCGTGAAGGCGGCGTCGGCGCCGGCGATGAAGAGCGTGGGATCGCGGTCGTAGGTTCGCGCGGCGATGCGCAGAGCGTCGAGCGCGTGGTTCGGTTGTCGATGGCTCTGATAGATCATCGCCATGCGCGCCGGGCCGCGATACGACTCCGGGGAATCTTCGAGGATGCTGCGCGTCACCGCGAAGTCGTCGCGCCACACCGGCGTGCGCAATGCCGAGCGAATTCCTGCGGCGACGACGAGTAGTGTGAGGACCAGGCGGAGCCGGCGCTCAGGAAGCCGGCCGAGCGCGGCACCGGCAGCCAGCGCGAATCCCACCGAAGGCAGATAGAGCGTGCGCTCGGCCAACAGCACGCCGGTCGAAAAGAAAAGATTGGACACCGGCAGAAATGCGATCGCCATCCACCCCAAACCGAACGCTTGCAGGCGGCGACCGCGGCGCCAGGCGAGCACGAGCAACGCAACCCACAGCGCCAGGCAGGCCAAGCCGATGATAAATCGTCCGTCGAGCAGCGAGTGCACGATCGTCCGTTGCGCGGGGGAATAGTCTACGCGAAGCGTGAGAGGAAATAGCAGCAAGCGCACAACATCGCCCAGCGCCGCAACAGCGGTGAGGCGTCCGGCGAACGCGCTTTCGCCCAGGAAGACGGGCGCGATGGCATGCAGGCGCGCATAGGGATGGAGCACGATGGCGCGTACGACGAGATACATCCCGCCGATCAGGACCCAGCTCACGCCGAACGTGACCGCGCGGCGCGGCACCGGCCCCTGCCATACCATCCAACCCCACACGATGAGTGCCGGCGCGACGACCGCGTTTTCCTTGCTCAGCAGGCCGAACAACAGCGCGAGGCCGCTGACGAGCAGATCTTGTCGTACCACGGCGGCATAGACGGCCAGGCACACGCCGGCGGCAGCCATGAGCTCGCCGAGTCCGATCACGTTCGCGACCGCTTCCACGTGGACGGGGTGGACCGCGAAGACCAGGCCCGCGGCGAGGGCAGCCGGCCTCACCGTCTGACGAAGCGTGAGCGCCGCTACGACGACCGCGACTCCCGCATGCCACAGAAGGTTGAGGGCATGAAACACCATCGGGTGATCGCCGGCGACGGCCCAGCTGAGGGAAAAACTCGCCAATGGGAGAGGCCGGTACATCTGCCCACCGAG
>JBHEMG010000191.1:0-15859 GCA_046262715.1 Gemmatimonadales bacterium | reverse complement strand
CCACTCGGTCGAGCAATTTGCGGCAGCGGAGCTGCCGCTGCGCTCGCCTCCCTACCCGCCGTATCCGCCGCATACCGGGCTGATTCGCTTCGTCGTGGCGACTGTCGATCACGCCCGCACTGCGGAGCTGGCGGAACAGGTCGCGACGTGGCTGCGCCGCGCGTCCGCCGAGCGTCTCGACGGACAGCTCACCGTGCTGGGCCCGGCGCCGTGCCCCCTCATGCGACTGAAAGGCAAATGGCGTTGGCACGTCTTGACCAAGGCGGCTGAGCCGCGCGTGCTGGGGCGCGTCGTGCGCGCCTGGCGGGCGAAGGCGCATCGCGCGGTGACGGTGGATCGCGACCCCGTCTCACTCTTGTGAAAGCCGTTTGACTCCGGGTATTTTCACCGGCCTGTGAGTCGTCCGCGCTTTCAGTATCGGCCCCCGAACTTCACCGCGCCACCGTTGTCCGGAGCGCCCGAGGCGCGGTTCACGCCCGCCCCCGCCGACGGCGTCCTGCCTGACGGTTTTTTTTCGACGACCAATCTTCCCACGTACGTCAAACTGCCAGGTGGCTGGCAGCGGCCGCGCCTGCCGCGCATGGACTGCGTGATCGTGTACGGCGCGAAGAACGATCTGACGACCACGGAGCCGCGCCGCGTGCGGCGTGACGATCGTGTCGCCGTGGGCGCGGCGGAAGACGGCAGTGACGGGATCCTCGTGCACGCGGAAGGTTTTCTCGGCGGGACGCACAGCCCCAACGAATTCCGGTTCATGGCGACCGAGGTCTCGCGCGAGCGACCCGTCGATTACAGCGTGCTGGCGCAGCTGCTCGGGGAAGAGAAGGAGCGCGGCGGCAAGATCCTGTGGGTGATCGGCCCGGCGCTGGTGCATTCGCGCGCGCGCGAAGACATGATCTGGTTCATCGAAAACGGCTATGTCACGACGCTGTTCGGTGGCAACGCCGTGGCGGTCCATGACCTCGAGGCGGCGATCTTCGGCACGACGCTCGGCATGTCGAGCACCGGCGAGAGCGTGGAGGGCGGCCATGGGCTGCACATGCGCGCGATCAACGCGATTCGGCGGGCGGGATCGATCGAGGGGGCGGTGAAGGCGGGCGTCGCCAAGAGTGGCATCATGCACGCGCTGGTGTCGCGTCGCATTCCCTATGTGCTGGCCGGCTCCATCCGCGACGATGGACCGCTGCCCGATGTCATCTCCGATACGCTGGCGGCGCAAGACGCCATGCGCGGGTATACCGCAGGGGCCACGTTCGCCGTTTTCGTCGCGACCGCACTGCACGCGATCGCCGTCGGCAACATGCTGCCGGCCTTCGTGGACTCGCCGGTGACGGAAGAGATTCGGCCGCTGACCACCATCTGCGTGGACCAGACGGAATTCGTCGTCACCAAGCTCAAGGATCGCGGGACGCATCAAGCGTACGGCGTCGTCACCAATGCGCAGGATTTCATGCACGTCCTGCGGTTTTACGTCGAGCGATGGCAGCAAGCACCGACTCCGGCGCTTTCCAGCCGCTAGCCCCTCCCCCCCCGCCGCCGGGACAGGGGGCGGGATGGGCGAAACTGGCGGCGGCGGTGGAAGCGCAGGTGCCGCCGGCGGAAATAGAGACGATCTTCGTCTTCCAGCCGATCAAGCGGCAGGGACGCGAGTGGGGCACCGCCGTCGTGACGCGCAGGGACGCAACCGGAGCGCGGTTGCGCGTGTACACGGCCAAGTACATGCTCGTCATCCGCGGCAAAGAACGCGGGCAGTCGAAGATCGAAGTCGTCGAGCTGGGGTTGAGTCCCGCCGAGGTGTTGGCGCAGGTCATGCAGGCAACGGTAGACCGGGGTGGCGATACCGAGCCGCCCGTCGAGTTGGGTCCCGCAGCATGGTACGAAGGGAGGTCGTCCAGCGTTGATTGACGCCCGCATGTTCATCCCGACCAAGGCCTTTCTGACGAAGGGCGTTGGCCGGCACAAGGAGAAGCTCACCAGCTTCGAGATGGCGTTGCGCGATGCGCACCTCGCGAACTTCAATCTCGTCCGGGTGAGCTCAATTTTTCCTCCGCTTTGCGAGCTGGTCGACCGCGAGGAGGGGCTCAGCATGTTACGGCCGGGGCAGGTGCTGTTTACGGTCGTCGCGGAATCGTCCACCAACGAGCCGAGCCGGCTCGTGGCGGCGTCGATCGGCCTGGCGCTGCCCGCCGATACGTCCCACCACGGCTACATCTCCGAACATCACAGCTACGGCCAGAACGAGATCACCGCCGGCGAATACGCCGAAGACCTCGCGGCCTCGATGCTCGGCACAGTGCTTGGTGTGCCCTTCGATCCGGAAAAGGCGTGGGACGAGCGGCGCGAACAGTGGCTGCTCTCGGGCGAAATCGTGCGCACGATGAACGTGACGTCGACCGCCGAGTGCGGACAGGACGCCCGCTGGACCACCGTCGTCTCCGCCGTCGCGTTCTGCGGCTGATGTGCTGGTCGCATTCGCCGCCGGGCTGCTGAGTTTCCTGTCGCCGTGCGTGCTGCCGCTCATCCCGAGCTACGTCGGATTCCTCACCGGGATGTCGGTGGAAGAGGTCGAGCGGCGGCGCTGGACGGCGGTACTACACGGCCTCTGGTTCGTCGCTGGATTTTCGCTTGTCTTCATTTTGCTCGGCGCCGCCGCGTCGGCGGTCGGCAATCTGCTGCGCGATTATCAGGTCTGGCTGGGACGCGCGGGCGGCGTACTGCTCATCGTATTCGGGCTCTACTTGCTCGGTGTGCTGCGGCCCTGGTTCCTGATGCGCGAATGGCGGGTGCAGCTGGCGCGCAAACCGATCGGCTACTTCGGCTCGGGCGTGGTGGGCTTCACGTTCGGCGCGGCCTGGACGCCGTGCATCGGGCCGATCCTCGGTGGCATCCTCACCCTCGCCGCGACGCAGGCCGGGTTGGAACGGGGGATCGCGCTACTCGCCGTGTACGCGCTCGGACTGGCGCTGCCGTTTCTCCTCACCGCCCTGGCATTAGACCGGTTTCTGGTCTGGTTTCAGCGCTTCCGGCCGTACATGGTATGGGTAGACCGTATCGCAGGCGGGATGCTGATCGTACTCGGCCTTCTTCTCGTAACTGATAGCTTCACTATACTTGCAGGCTATCTTCGTGGCTTTACACCGGAATTCCTGCGGCAGCGTTTGTAGAACCTGCCGGCGCCGCACGGGTACCCATTGCAAACCCGTTTTAAGAGAGGTCCCATGAATCGGTTCGTTCCCGCTATTATCGCGAGCATCGCCGTCTTCGGACTCGGCGCCTGCCAAAAGGGGCAGGATCAGAGCCAGGCCCAGGACTCGACGGCCCGCAATCTGACGCTGGCGCCCGCCGAATCGTCGGCGACCATGCGCGATGTCCCGAACAATCCGCCGGCTGCTTCGCCGCAGTCCGCGCCGCGCACCCGGACGCCGACGCAGCGCAATCCCGGCACAACGACGAATCGCACGACGCCCCCCGCGCCCCCGGCCGCGTCCGCGCAGCGTACCCTGAGCGCCGGCGCGAAGGTCGACATCGCCGCGACCGACACGATCTCGTCGCGCACGTCGAAGGTCGGTGAATCGTTCACGGCGCGCGTCGTCGCGGACGTGAAAAACGCCGCCGGCCAAGTCGTAATCCCGGCCGGCTCGGTCGTCAATGGCCGGATTACCGACGTAAAACCGGCACCAAATCCCCGCACGCCGGGGACCTTGACGCTGAGCGTTACGAGCGTCACCGTAGGGGGCAACACGTACCCGATCGAGGCCGCCGTGGACTCGGTCGAGACGACGCACAAAGGCCGGGGTGTCACGTCGGGTGACGCGGCGAAGGTCGGGGCCGGCGCGGTGGCCGGCGCGGTGCTGGGCCGAGTCCTCGGCGGCAACCGGAAGGGCACGATTATCGGCGGCGTGGTCGGCGGTATCGCCGGCGCGGGCGTGGCGACGTCCACGAAGGATTCGGACATCGTGCTCCCCGCGGGCGCGCACATCATCATCAGGCTCACGAAGGAGCTCGCCGTATCGGCACAGTAGCGCGGTGATCCGCACCAAGCTGTCCACGATGATGTTCCTCCAGTTTTTTATCTGGGGGGCGTGGTACACGAGCATTGCCGTGTACATGACGAATCACGGCATGGAGCGGCTGACGTTTTGGCCCTACACGGTGAATCCGATCGCGGCCATCGCCGCGCCTTTTTTCCTGGGGCTGGTGGCGGATCGATACTTCGCGACGGAGAAAGTACTTGGGGTCCTCCATCTGTTGGGGGGCCTCATTCTTTTTGCCGTCCCGCGATTCATCGGCTCGCCCACCACGTTCATTCTTTTGCTGCTCGCGTACAACTTGTGCTACATGCCCACGCTGGGCCTCGCCAACAGCCTCGCGTTCCACCACATCCAGTCGCAGGAAAAGCAGTTTCCGTTGATTCGCGTGTTCGGCACGGTGGGGTGGATCGTGGCGGGACTGTTCATCAGTCTTGCCCTGAGCCGGATGATGACGGCAGTGCCCGAGACGACGGCGTGGCCGCTCTATACCGCCGCCACCGCCAGCGTGCTGCTCGGGGTGTTCTGCTTTACGCTGCCCCATACGCCGCCGCGCGGAGCAGGGCAGCCGGTGTCGTTGCGGTCGATTGCGGGGATCGACGCGTTCCGCCAGATCGGCGACCGCCCGTTCTACATTTTCATCGCCGCCTCACTGCTGCTCTGCATCCCGCTCGCCGCCTACTACAACTTCACGCAGCTCTATTTGGGCGCGGCGGGCGTTCGCAAGATCGCGGCGACGCAGACGCTCGGGCAGATGTCCGAGACGCTGTTCATGCTTCTCATGCCGCTGATGTTCATGCGCCTGGGCGTCAAGAAGATGCTGATGGTAGGGATGGGAGCGTGGGTGCTGCGCTACTCGCTGTTCGCGCTGGCGGCGCCGGCCGGCGTGTTCTGGATGATCGCCCTGGGAGTGCTGCTCCATGGGCCGTGCTACGACTTCTTCTTCGTCACCGGCCAGATTTACGTCGACAAGAAGTCCACGCCGGCCATCCGCGGGCAGGCGCAGGGGTTTTTGGTCCTGGTCACCTACGGCGTGGGGATGTTGATCGGCGCGCAGGTTGCCGGCCGGGTCTTCAACAGCTTTCTGGGAACGGCGACGAGCCTGACGCTCGAGCAGTGGCGCAGCTTCTGGATCTTCCCGGCGGCATTTGCCGCCGCGGTGCTCGTTTTCTTCGCGCTGTTCTTCCGCAGCGGCGCGCCCTCGCGTGAGGGCACCCCGCAGGTCGACGCTACTCGGTAAGCTCCCGCACCCAAATGTTTCGGTAGCGCACGGCATTGCCGTGATCCTGTAACCGCAGGGGCAATTTGTCGGCATGCGCGGTGTAGGGCGGGCGCTGCTTGTGCGCCGTCGGCCCGCTCAGCTCGAAGCCATCCTGCACGATCACGCCGTTCAAGAACACCGTCATCCGCGCCGGTTTTTGCACCGAGCTGTCGGCATTGAAGCGCGGCCGCCGGAACACGATGTCATAGGCTTGCCACGCGCCGGGCGGCCGCGTCGCGTTGACGAGCGGAGGATTCTGCCCGTAGATGGCACCCGCCTGCCCGTCTGGGTAGGTGTCGTTCTGATACGAGTCGAGCACCTGCACCTCGTACTTCCCCATCAGGAAAATGCCGCTGTTGCCGCGCTCCTGGCCGTCTCCCTTCGGCGGCGTGGGGGTCCGCCATTCGATATGCAGCTGCACATCGCCAAAGGGGCGCGCCGACACGAGCAGCCCCGTCCCGGGCGCGACTTCGACGTAGCCATCCTTCACGATCCACTTGGCGGCCCCGCCGTCTTCCGAGCGCCACTGATTGAGGTTCGTGCCATCGAACAGCACGACCGCGTCCTGCGGGGCAGGGGCGGAAGGCTGCTCAGGACCCGGCTGCACAACCGGCGGACGTGGACGGTCCATCGAGTGAATCGGCCATTGCTGCGAAGCTGGCTGTTGCATGAGCGCGAGCAGTCCCAGTGCGAGAATCATGGCTTCCAGGTTCCCTTGGCCACGGCCGGAATGAAGGTATCGAGCCCCGGCGGAGGGAAGTCTATCGTTCGTCCCTGCTCGGCGCTCATGTAGGCCGTCATCAGGACCTTCACGACGTTGAGCCCGTCATCGAAGGTCAGGGACGGTTTTTGATTATGGAGGAAGCACTGCACGAAGTGCCTATCTTCGGCTTCGTAGCCGTACGCCGCGGCTTCGTTCGCCACCACCGGCATCTGGCCCATTTCGGCGTTCTGCTTCTCCACGAGATCTTCACCCGCGCGTCCCTGCACCTCGCGGCTGAAAAAGAGCTTGAGCCCCGAGTCAAGCGAATTCCACGCGAGCGAGTACTCCGGGCCGAGTAGCTCGGCAGACAGGCGCAGGCCGGCGCCGACGAAACTCCAGGACGTCGTCGCCTCGCCGAGGACGCGGTGGCCATCGTCGGTCTCGAATTCGATGACGACGCTGGCAAAGTCCTCGGATGGCGACTTGTCGTAATTCACATCTTTCCCCATCGTCGCCGTCAGCTTCTTGCTGTAGGCGGGCCGCGTCCATTTGAGGCTTGCGATATGGGCGGTGATCCGCGCCGGCCGGACCGACGATCGCGGTTTGGTGGGATCGGTGAGAAGGTGCTGCACCAGCAGCGAAGAATGGCACATCATGTCGTTGAGCACGCCGCCGCCTTGCAGCGCCCCCTGCCAGAACCAGGGGCCGTGGGGTCCGCTGTGCTCCTCGGCGGCGCGCGCCAGGTACGGCCGCCCCGTGAGCTTGGCCCCGCGAGCCCACAGCAGGTTGCGCCCGATTTCGACCTGCGGCGCGAACAGCTGGTTCTCGAGATAGCCGTGCGCGAGGCCGACCTTGTTGACCAGGTCGAGCACCTGTTTCGCTTCGGTCACATTGCGCGCCAACGGTTTTTCGCAGGCGATCCCCTTGAGCTCGCCTTTGCCGCGCTCGATCGTGCTGACGACCTCTTCGACGTTCTCGATGCGCGCGAAATTCGGTCCCGACAGCCAGATCGCATCGATGGCGGGGTCTTCCACCATCGCCGCGATGGACGGGTAGGCCTTGGCCTCTCCGACGCCGAGCGTGCGCGCGACGCCCGCCGTTTCGGACGCGTTGCTCTGGTTGGGGCTCCAGACCCCCAGGACGTCGGCGTCGCGCACGCCGACGAAACCCAACATGTGGAACTTGGCGTTGAAGCCGCTTCCCACCATTCCGACGCCGAGTCGCTTCGTCATTCCGTCCCCTCATAACTGACGCCAAGTTTGCGCAGAGCGGAATCCGGACAGCCCTTCCACTCCGCCACGAATGTGTTGCCCTGATAGTCGAGATCGGCGACGCCGATCTTGCTCGACCAGAACCCCGACGCGGTCAGGTCGCGGAACATGTTGAAGAACGCGACACCTTGGCTCAGCTCCGGCTTGGCCTTCTTGGGCCAGGCGATGTCGTCGAGAATCGCCGTCCGCTCGGCGTCCGACGACGCGATGAACGTTTTGCCGGTGCGCTCGAACGATTCGTTGTCGAGCCAACCCAGGCCGCCCCGCATCGGCGTTTGCCCGTCGGGCCGGTCCATCATCATGAAGTCCATGAACTCCGGCACGCCGGCATCGGTCGCGCTGCCCGAGCGCTCGTCGCGGGGAATCACCAGGTCGGCAAGCAGACGGACTGTTTCCCACTCGTGCGGCGTGAAGAACGCCGGGGCAAAGGGGGCTGTGAGCGCCGATCGTGCCAGCGCCCGCGCCCGGTCTGCCTCCGCCGGCGTCCATCGAAACGCGGTGGCCAACGCCGCTGCCGCAAAGGCGCCTAACGCTTCGCGCCGCTTCATAGTGCCCTCGCTTTGAGCTGACTGGCAATGTGCGCGGACGTCCGCCACGACAGCGCCATGATCGTCCAGGTGGGGTTCTTGTCTGCCTGCGAGGTGAAGGGGGAGCCGTCGGCGACGAACACGTTTTTGACCTCGTGCGTCTGGCAGTTGCTGTTCACCACCGAGGAATGGGGATCGGCCCCCATCCGGGCGCCGCCCAGCTCGTGGATTATCACGCCGCCCGCGGCGATCCCGTATCCGTCCTCTTTGGTCGGCATCGGCGAGTGCACCTCGCCTCCCATTTCCGCGATCAGCGCGCGGAAGGTCTCCTGCATGTGCTTCACTTGCAACAGCTCGTGATCGGTCCACTTCCAGTGGAAGCGGAGCACTGGGATGCCCCAGCGATCCACGACGTCGGGATCGACCTCGCAGTAGCTGCCCTCGTTGGGAATCATCTCGCCGCGACCCGAGAAGCCGACGTATGACCCGTAGTAGCGGCGGTAATTCTGCTTCAGCTCTTTGCCGTACCCGCCGCCTGCGGGGTAGTTCTGGATCCCTCCCAGAATCCCGTAGTCGGGCAGATCGGCACCGCCCCACACCTCGATGTGATAGCCGCGGGGGAAGCCGAGGTTCTTGTTGTCGAGCCACCACGGCATGTAGACGTGCATCCCGCCGACGCCGTCGTGGTTGTGCGGCACGTGGTCCATCATCTTCGGCACGAAGCCCGACACGTCGGTACCGGTTGTGTCCGTCAGGTACTTGCCCACCGTGCCGCTGCTGTTCGCGAGTCCGTTGGGGAAGGCGGAGGACTTCGAGTTGAGCAGCAGGCGCGACGTTTCGCACGCGCTGGCGGCGAGCACGACGACGCGCGCGTCGAGGTGGTGCTCGGAGCCATCGGTCGTGTCGATGTAGGTCACGCCGCTGGCACGTCCCGTGCGGTCGAGCGTGATCTCGCGCGCCATGGCGTTGGTGCGCAGCGTCAGCTTACCTGTCTTGAGTGCCGGTGCGATCAGCACGTTGGTGGACGAGAAGTTCGAATTCGTTTTGCAGCCCCTGCCGCATTGGCCGCAGTAGTGACACGCCGCGCGCCCGGGGAGCGGCTTGGTGAGGATCGACAGGCGGGAAGGGACGCAGGTGACGTTCAAGCGGCGCGCGGCCTGCTGCACCAGCAGCTCGTAGCAGCGCGGTTTCGGGGCCGGCAGAAAGAGGCTGTCGGGCGCGTTGGGAATGTTCTCCTTGCTGCCGAACACTCCTACCAGCGTCTCGAGCTTTTCGTAGTAGGGGCGGACGTCGTCATAGCTGATCGGCCAATCTTCGCCCAGGCCGTCGAACGTCTTGGCCTTGAAGTCGCGCGGGCCGAAGCGCAGCGAAATTCGCCCCCAGTGGTTGGTACGGCCGCCGACCATGCGAGCGCGCCACCAGCGGAACTTGTCGCCATCCGCGACGGTGTACGGCTCTCCAGGAATTTCCCAGCCGCCGATGCAGCCGTCGAATTCGCCAAACGGCTTGAGCTTCGTGGACGCTCCGCGCCGCGGCGAGTCGTAGGGCCAGGTGAACATGGCCGAATCGGTCGTGTTGTCCCACGGGCCGCCCGCTTCCAATACGGTGACGTTCACGCCGGCGCGCGTGAGCACGTAGGCGGCCATGCCGCCGCCTGCTCCCGAGCCGATGATACACACATCTACAGACGATTGCGTATGAAGGCGCATGCGTTTCTCTCCACGTCAGTCCAAGGAGTGAGCGGCTACATCCTACGGATGGAAACCTGCGGGTAATAGCATGTCCTCGGCCAGTAGGCTTTTATTCGCGATCTGCAGCTAACTCAAGAACCGAGAGGAACTCATGACCCGGAATAACTGGATCGCCTGTGCCATTTTGGCGAGCGCCGCCGCGATTGGCGCATGTTCGCCCAAGGGCGGGCAAGCTGGCCAGCCCGATCGTGCTGTAGACCAGCAGAATCAGGCTTCGGATCAGAATACGCGAAACAACAACAACCGTGACAACACTGCGCGCGATGTCTCCGAGCTGCCAGTGTCGCTGACCATCCCGGCCGGCACGCACTTCGACCTGACGGTCAATAGCGAGCTGAGCTCCCGGAAGAACAAGCCGGGCGACACCTTCACTGCCAAGATCTACCAGGACGTGCGTGACGCTTCGGGCACCGTCGTTATTCAGGAAGGCTCGACCGTCAACGGCAGCATCGTTGCGGTAAAGCCGGCCCCGAACCGCCGCACCCCCGGCACGTTGACCGTGGCGCTCTCGACGATCGAGACCAACGGCAAGACGTTCCCGATCCGCGCGACAATTGACTCCGTGCACCGCGAGTACCGCAAGCAGGATGTCAACGCTGGTGACGCCGCCAAGGTTGGAGTTGGCGCGGCTGCGGGCGCGGTGGTCGGTCAGGTTCTGTCCAAGAACACCAAGGGCACCGTCATTGGCGCCGTGGTGGGTGGCATCGCCGGTGCTGGCGTCGCCGTGGAGACGAAGGACCTGGATATCGTGATCCCCGATGGGTCGCATATCCTGGCGACGGTAACCGAGCCGCTTCGCATCGCGATTAACCGTGACGATCTGAACGATCGCCGCAACGACCGCAGCGACACGACCAAGAGCAAAAGCCGCACGTACTAAGCAGCATCAGTAGCCTAAAGAGCCGCCGGCGGACCGTGGGTCGATAACACCCACCCATCCGCCGGCGGTTTTTTGTATGGCTGCCACAGTGCCACTGCTGCCGCGCGTGTCCACCTGGTGCCCCATCGCCCGCAGAGCGCGGATCGTGGCGTCGGCCATCCCACCCCGCTCGGACCGGATGATGTCCGGGAGCGCCTGATGGTGGAAGCGCGGCGCGGCCACCGCGCTCGCCAGCGACATCTTCTGGTCGATCACATTCAGAATGACCTGCGTGACCGTCGTGATGATTGTCGGACCGCCCGGCGTGCCGAGGACCATGTACAGCTCGCCCGCCGGATCCAGCACGATGGACGGCGTCATCGCCGACAGCATGCGCTTGCCAGGCATGATGGCGTTCGACTCACCCTGCACCAGCCCGAACATGTTGGGCTTGCCGGGGGCGGAGGTGAAGTCGTCCATCTCGTTATTAAGGAGGAAGCCGGCGCCGGTGACCGTGACGCCGCTGCCGAACCCGCCGTTCAGCGTGGTGGTGACCGCCACGGCGTCGCCGTGGGCATCGACGATCGAGTAGTGCGTCGTGTGCATCGGCTCGCCGCCGCCCGGGGTTTCCGTGGGCGTGGGCGTAGCGCGCCGCGGGTCGATCTGCTCCCGTAACGTCGCCGCGTACGACTTGGACAGCAGTCGGCCGAGCGGCATGTCGACGAAGTCGGGGTCGCCCAGATAGCGGTTGCGATCGATAAAGGCGCGGCGCATCGCCTCCGCGACGACGTGCACGTACTGCGGCGTGCCGAACGCCGGCAGCGAGTCGTACCCCTCCAGGATGTTGAGCAATTCGCCCATCGTCACCCCGCCCGAGCTCGGCGGCGGCATCGAGTAGATCGTGTAGCCCCGGTAGGTGAGGTGGACCGGATTGCGCCATTTCGCCTGGTAGCGGCGCAGGTCTTCCTTTGTAATGAGCCCCCCGCCGCGCTGCATCTCGGCCACGATCAGATCGGCGATCTGGCCGCGATAGAACACGTCGGGTCCCGAATCGCTGATGAGGCGCAGGGTGCGGGCGAGGTCGGGCTGGCGCCACATCGTGCCGGGCGGCGGCGCACTGTCGTTCACCAGAAACTGCGCGCGACTCGCGGGGAAGCGCGCCAGCATCTCGTGCTCCCAGCCGATGTCGCGGCTGCGGGCGGTATCGATCACGTGGCCTTCGGCCAGCTTGATGGCCGGCGCGATCAGCGTCGCCCACGGCAGCGATCCGTACTTTCGCCAGGCCTCGTGCAGGCCGGCCACGCTGCCCGGCACGCCGGCGGCCAGGTGGCCGATCAGGCTCTTATCGGTGACGTTGCCTGTGGAGTCGACGTACATGTTGCGCGACGCGCCGCTGGGGGCCGCCTCACGATAGTCGAGCGCGTGCACCTCTCCTCCCGCCGTGCGATGCACGATGAAGCCGCCGCCGCCGATGTTGCCAGCGTCGGGCAGGACCACCTCGAGCGCGAAGGCGACCGCCACCGCGGCGTCAATCGCGTTGCCACCCTGTTTCAAGACGTCGACACCGACCGCGGTCGCAAGCGGATGGGCGGTCACCACCATCGCGTGCGGCGCCGTGACGGGCTGCGCCTTGAGTGTCCAGGTCGCGGGGATGACAGGCTTGCCGCGGGCGTAGGGCGACGGGCCGGCGGGGCGCGGCGCGCCGCCGCACCCGAGCGCCGCCGTCGCAATCGTGAGAAGCAGGATCTTTCGCATTCGGTAATCTTCCGTCTAATTCCTCTCCATGGCAAACCACGATTTCTCGGACCCACGGCCCACCGAGCAGCGTAACGCCCGCACCGAGCGCATTGACGTTGCCTCGAGCCTCGAAATCGTGGACCTGATGAACGCCGAGGACGCGCGCGTGGCGGACATCGTACGCGGCGAGCGCGGCCGCACCGCCAAAGCCATCGACCTCATCGTGGATGCGATTCGCAACGGTGGCCGTGTGATCTACGTTGGCGCGGGAACCTCAGGCCGGCTCGGTGTGCTCGACGCCGCCGAGTGCCCGCCGACGTTCGGGGTCCCGCCCACGCTGATCACGGGCGTGATCGCGGGAGGGTACAGTGCGCTTGTGAAGAGCGCCGAAGGCGCCGAAGACGACGCCAATGCGGGAGGCGCCGCGATGGATACCGCCGGCGTCTCGGCACGCGACGTCGTCGTGGGGATCGCGGCCAGTGGGACGACGCCGTACGTGCGGGTCGCGCTCGCGCGCGCACAGACCTTGGGCGCGCGCACGGTGCTCGTGACGTGCGGGAACGCGCCCAGGGTGCTGACCGAGACGTGCGACGTCGTCATCAATCCCGTCACGGGGGCCGAAGCGCTCACGGGGTCGACCCGTCTCAAGGCCGGCACCGCGACCAAGCTGGTGCTCAACACCCTCAGCACGGGCACGATGATCCGGCTCGGCAAGGCCTACGGCAACATGATGGTCGACTTGATGGATTTGAGCGTCAAACTGCACGATCGCGGCGAACGCATCGTGATGGAGTGCTGCGGCAACAGCCGTGAAGCGGCGCGCGCGGCGATCGACAAGGCAGAGGGCAGAGTGAAGCTGGCGATCGTCATGGTGCGCAAAGGTGTCGATATCAAAGAGGCGGGACGGCTACTCGAGGCGGCGGGCGGTTTTGTGCGTCCCGTGGCAGGTGACCCGCCTGCGGTGTCGCGCCCATGACCGACACGCTCGCGGTGGGCATCATGTCGGGCACATCACTCGACGGCATCTCAACGGCGTTGGTAAGCCTGAACGGCGACGCGGTCAAGCTTGTCGCCTTCCGGCAGGAACCGTACTCGGCGGCTGAGCGGGGTGCGATGATCGATGCGATGGCGCGCGGCACGCCCAAAGACGTCGCGTTTCTGCACGTCGCGTTGGGGGAGCGGTTTGCCGGTGCCGTGCTCGCGTTGCTGGCGCAGGCAAAGGTGGCGCCGAAAGACCTCGGCTTCATCGCATCGCACGGGCAGACGATCTGGCACGAGCCGGGGCGCGCGACCTTCCAGCTGGGCGACGCTGCGGTGTTGGCGGAGCGTGTCGGCGTGCGCGTGGTAAGCGACTTTCGCGCGCGCGACGTGGCCGCGGGCGGGCAGGGAGCGCCGCTCGTACCGCTCGCCGACGTGATGCTATTCGGACACGAAACGCACGGCCGCTGGCTGCTCAACCTGGGCGGGATTGGCAACGTCACTTGGGTCCCGCGCCGCGGCGTGGCCGAGGGCGCGTTCGCGTTCGACACGGGGCCCGGCGTGGGCGTGATCGATTCCGTCACGCGGCGAATCGATCCGGAGGCGACGTATGACATCGGGGGCGAGCGCGCGCGCCGCGGCCGCCCCCTCGCCAAGCTGTTGGAGGAGCTGCTCGCCGATCCCTATTTCGATCAGCCGCCGCCCAAAAGCACCGGTCGCGAGCGGTTTGGAATAGAGTACGCCGAGAAGCTGTTAGCCCGCGTGAAGAAGATGGGCGGGTCGGACAATGACGCGGTGGCGACGGCGACGGCCCTGACCGCCGAGTCGATCGGGCGTGCCGTGGCGCGCTGGGGGAAGGATGACGCGGCCGCCGCCGAGATCGTGATTTCGGGCGGCGGCGCCAAGAATCCGGCGCTGGTCGAGCGCCTGGCCGCGAACGTCCAGCCCCGTCCCGTGCTGCTGTTCGATCAGCTCTTCTTCAACGGCGAAGCAAAAGAAGCGGTCGCCTTCGCGTTTCTCGGCATGCAAACGGTGCTGGGAAAGGCCGGCAATCTCCCCGCGGCGACGGGGGCGCGTGGCCCGCGGATTCTCGGCCACATTACGCCGGCCTAGCGCTACAGCGCGCGCCGCCGTGAGGGGAACGCCGTCTGGCCGGCGTTGAGCGACCCGAATGTCGACGTCACGCCAGCCCCCGTCGTCCAATCCGCCCTGTTGTTGTCGTCGGTGTTGTCCACCCGCTGAATCGAGTTTCCTGTCGCCGTCGCTCCCGTGGCATTGAGATCATCCACCGCATTCTGGCGAAACGTCGTGTCGTTATACGACGCCATCGCGGGCGACCACTGGTTGGCTGTGCCGACGGCGCCGGCAGCCTGCTTCGTCGCAGTCGTCGTCGTCAGACCGGCGGGGTCGTCGGATGCAAACACGGCGTCGACGATCGCGCCAATGCCATTCAGGATCGTCAAGACGTTGTCCGTGCTTGTCAGACCGTTGTCGGTGGCCCAGAAGTCGAACGCGTTATCGTAGTTGCCGCCGAAGCTCGCCGCGGGCTGCTGGTTTTTCGCAAGGGTTTCCTGGGTTGCGCCACCGGGGTTGCACGTCGCACTCGCGGCATTGACGTGCACCACGATCATATCATTGGTCGCCACCGTCATGGTGGGGAACGAGAAGCTCAGCTCGTTGCTCGCGACACTGCCGGTACGCTCCTGAATGTGAAATCCCCCGATACTTCCACCCGTGATGACCCGTAGCTCGATCAGGTCACAACCCCCGGTGATGTTGGCGCTGAATTCGTTGATTCGGAGCACCGCGGGGGTGACGAACCCGGAGAACGACGCAACGTCCGGCGTCGCCAGCGCGGTGCCCTGCAGATCAGTGATCGAATGCGCGACCGTGACGCCGTAGCTCGTGGAAGTGGATTGGACGGACGTCGTAACAGTGACGGTGCGTCCACTCAGTGTCGCCGCCGACGCGGTGAGTCCGTTGTCGAACGTGAACTGCGAGCCGTTGGCACTGACGCTCGCCGGCGTGAGGTGACGCGTGAACGAGACCTGCACGCTGGTGGCTGACAACGCCGCGGCACTCGCGACGGTGGGCGCGGGGCACGCCGAGAGTGCAATGTCGCCGGCGCGGTAGACGCCCACTTGCACAGTGGCGTTGAATCGTCCCAACGGAACTTGCGTCGCTGTGATCTGACAGCTGTTGACGACGTCGACAGAATCGATCACGGTCGACGGCAACCGGATCTGGAGCGACGCGTTTCCGCTGATTCCTGCCGTGGACAGCATCGCGCTTTGGAAGGCGGTCCCGCTCGCGGCGAACGTGCCGACCGTCCCGACCGCAGTGATGATTTCACTGTCGTAGTTGTCGACCGCGCTGACGAGATCGGTTGCAGCCGAGACATTTTGCGTCAGCGCCGCGATACTCGCCCCGGTCGATTGGCGCGCGTAGCTCGCGACCGCCTGCGCTCGGCGCTGGCTGGCGGCAGTTCCCATCTGTGTGATCGTGAAATTGACTATGTCGCCCACAGTGGCCGCCGGCGATAACGTTGCGGGATCGACGGCGACGAACAGCGCGGGTCCGGTTTCGTCGTGCTGAATCGTGAACCCGGCCGGGTCGCTCCCGATCGCAGGCTTCAGGTACGTCACGGTGACGCCGCTGATCGCGAGCGTCGTGGCTCCATCCGCGGCGGCGCGGGCCTGGGCTATGCCGTCGCTCGGGGGTGGCGGAGGAGGCGGGGGTGGGGG
>JBHEMG010000190.1:0-3590 GCA_046262715.1 Gemmatimonadales bacterium | reverse complement strand
GGCGGCGGCGGGGGGGGCGGTGGCGGCGGCGGCGGCGGTGCAGGCGGCGGCGGCTGCACAATTTTCTCGGGAGATGTGCTGCATGCGCCGTTCCAGAACGCAGCGAGCACGCACACAACGAGGGCGCCCTTCAGGAAGCCCCGCGTAAGAGTCTTCGTCATAGTCTTCACCTTGCAGGCTCGGGGTCACGAGTGACGGTTCGCGCTGATCTTTCTTGGCGAGAATCGTGCCGAGGCCCGAGTGCTACTGAAGCATTAGTCCAATCTGATGAGCTGAAGCCACCGCCGTCGATGCGGTGGGAGAGTGCTGAACAAAAAAAGACCGCGGTCGTTGACCGCGGTCTCCCTTTTTCTGCCAAAAGATTAGCGACCAGCCTTGGTCTTTCCCCGGCTGCGCCGCGTCGTGCGTGACTTTGAACGCGCGCCGCCGCCGTTGCTGCCCCCGCTGCGACTGCTCGAGCTCGAACGACTCCCTGCGCTGGCTTTGCTACGGCCGGTGCCGGAGCTCTCAGCGTCGCCGCTCTCGTTTTCCTCCGAGGCTGCTTCGGCATTGATGGAGGATTCCGCGATCTGCGTGAGCAGCTCATCGGCTTCCTTCTCCTCGTTGAGCGACTCTTCGAGCAGGTCGGCGACTTCGTTGTTGCCCAGCGTCTGAGCCAGGGTGCGTACGGTGCCGTAGGATGCGATCTCATAGTGCTCGACCTTTTGGGCGGCACTGATGATCGCGGCATCCATGGTCGCCTCCTCCAGATCCTCCTCGATCATCTCCTGACCTTCGGAAATGATGCCCGCCATGCCCTTGCACGGCTTCTTCTGGGCCTTTTCGCCCAACTCGCTGAACACCTGCTCGAGTCGCTTAACCTGATTTTGCGTGACGCTCAGGTGCTCTTTGAGCGCTTGCTGCAGCTCCGATGAATTCGCGGCGTCGATCATCTTGGGAATTGCCTTGACCAGCTGTTGTTCCGCGTCATAAAGATCTTGCAGCTCGTCCGTCAACAGCTTCTGCAACGCTTCCATACGGCCTCCACAAAGGCGGGTACATGGGTCGGGGATTATACAAGTCTATGGAGGAAGCACAGTGGGGAGCAGCGTCCGGTAGGTGCGAAAAGTAGTTAGCTCGTCGGAGTGGAGTCGGGGGGATTGCGAATACCAAACCGCGAGCTCCCGAGGCAGGACTCGAACCTGCGACCCGCCGGTTAACAGCCGGCTGCTCTACCAACTGAGCTACTCGGGAAGAGGCGCGAAATATAGAGGCTTCGTGGGTTGCCGGACAATCCGTTCGTCGGGTAAACTCACCATTCGAAACTATATGGGTGATTACACGACCGTTGCGCCACCGGGGAAACTGCGGCCTCTCGTTCTGAGTCTGGGCGTGTTTGCCTTGGCAGGGGGGCTCGTCTCGTTCGTCGGCTGGCTGGCCAATGTCCCGCGACTCGCCGACTGGTTCAACAACGGGATTGCCATTCAGCCGAACGCCACCATCGCCGTCGCATGCGCCGGCACCGCCCTCATCCTGATCGCACTCGGCAATCGCAGATTCGTGCCTGCACTCGGCATCATCATCGGTCTGAGTGGCGCCAGCGCGCTGTTTCAGTATATCAGCGGCATCAACCTCCCAGCCCTCAATACGCTCTTCCTGTTCGATCGCTCGTGGGGACGCGTTGGCGTCGTGGCGCCCGGTCGCATGGGCCCGCCCGGAGCCTTTTGCTGGACGGTGATCGGGACGGCGTTGGTGCTGCTGTCGGGCGTCACGGCCTCGAAGGCGCGCCGTTTCGTGCCACCGCTCGCCCTGGCCAGCCTCGCGATCGCGCTGCTGGGCATCACGGGCTATATGTACCAGGCCAGTACGTTTTATTCAAAACCGCATCTGACGGTGATAGCGCTGCAAACCGCGATCTTCATCGCCGCAGTTTCCACGGGACTCATCGCCACCGTCCCCGAATTTGGTCCCGCACATCTCCTGAGCGACGATGGACCCACGGGGGTGATCGCGCGGCGCGGGACGCCGCTGATCATCGGCGTCGCGTTTCTCATCGGCCTGCTGCGGCTCGCCGGAGAGCAGGCTGGCCTCTTCGACTTGGCCACGGGAACGGCATTGCGTACGGTGGTCGAAATCGCTCTGTTGCTGGGCTTGCTGTCGTGGAGTCTCGTCACGATGCGACGCCACGACCGCGTGGAACGCGAGAGCCGTCGTAAGATCGAAGAAGCCGATCGCCGCAAGGACGAATTCCTGGCGACGCTCGGACATGAGCTCCGCGGGCCGCTGGCGCCGTTGCGGAACACGCTCGAGATCATGAAACGCGTGGGTGGACAAGGCACGCTGCAAGAGCAGGCCCGCGAAACGATGGCCCGCCAACTCGGTCAGCTGGTGCGACTCGTCGACGATCTCATCGACGTCAGCCGCATCACGCACGACAAAATCGAGCTGCGCCGCGAGCCGGTGGAGCTTTCCGCCATTCTGCATCAGGCCCTCGAAGCCTGTCAGCCGCTCGCGGCCAAGGGCAACATCCGCGTTCGCGTGTATGTGCCCCCGGATCCCATCCTTCTCTATGCGGATCCCGTCCGTCTCGTGCAGGTGTTTGGCAACCTGCTGAACAACGCGTATAAGTACACGGACACCAGCGGCCAAGTCTGGGTCGGCGCCGAATGTGTGGACAATGAGGCCATCGTCACCGTTCGCGACACGGGCGTCGGCATTCCGCGCGATCAGCTCGAGCGCATCTTCGAGCTGTTTACGCAAATCGACGTGCCGCTTGAGCGTGCGCCGGGAGGACTTGGCATCGGCCTCACGCTCGTGAAGCGGCTCGTGGAGATGCATGGCGGTTCCGTGACTGCGCAAAGCGAGGGGCTCGGGCGCGGCAGTGAGTTTGTGGTGCGTCTACCCCTCGTGACCGAACGCGGCGTCGGGGAACCCGCGGCGCCCCGCGGCCAGGCGGTGCGCGTAAACCGCCGCATCCTCGTGGTGGACGACAATGCGGACGCGGCGTCGACCCTGGCCGCGCTCCTCGCCATGACGGGGAATGAAACCCACACCGCGCATGATGGGGAGGAGGCGGTGCGCGCCGCCGAGCGGCTGCGACCCGACGTGGTGTTACTCGACATCGGGTTGCCCAAGCTGAATGGTCTCGACGTCTGCCGCCGGATCCGTCAGCAACCCTGGGGCAGGGAGATGATGGTGGTCGCGGTGACCGGACTGGGACAGGAAGCCGACCGCAGAAAATCGGCGGAGGCCGGATTCGACAGCCATCTGGTCAAACCCGTCGACTATGACTCGCTGTTGACGCTACTCGCCGACCAACCGCCCCTGCGGGACTGATGATGGCTGGGGGCGCGACTCGCCCACCACCGCCAAGACCATTCCCGACGCGAGCGCCGCGAATACGGGCTCGCAGCAGAGCAGCATCGCGGCGCGCGCGGACGTCATGTGTCGCTGGGCCCGCATCTGCCACATGAGGGCGATCGCCGTCGCCAACACGCCCGTGAACAGCAGCGCGGCAATCAGTCCCGCGGACCACGCCATGTGCACGGACTCGAGCACCGCGGCCGCAATCGCCGTTGCCACCGTCGTGCCCCACGAGCTGCATCCATACC
>JBHEMG010000189.1:0-8065 GCA_046262715.1 Gemmatimonadales bacterium | reverse complement strand
CGGTGGCGTGCCTCGTCGGGCGTGGCCTCCAGATGGGGCCGGCCCACCGCCGCAAGAAACAGCGTGTCGCCCGTGAAGAGCGCGCGCTCATCCAGGAAGTAGCACGCGCTCTCCATCGTGTGCCCCGGCGTGTGCAGCACCTGGAGGCGGGCCGATCCGACGCGCACGATGTCGCCCTTGCGCAGCGGCGTGTGCGCGAAGGACACGCGATCCGTCGCGGGCACCTGGAGCGTCGCTCCGGTGCTATGAGCCAGGGCCCTGGCCCGCGACAGATGGTCGGCGTGCACGTGCGTATCGATCACCGCCCGGATCTGCCAGCCGTGACGGTCGGCGATGTCGCGGTAGACTCCGGGATCGAGCGACGCGTCGATCACGGCGGCGTCGCCGTGCGACCCGATGATGTAGGAGAGGCAACCCTTCCCGGTGCGGCGGACCTGCACGATCTCCGCGGTGCTGCCGGGGCAGGGCACCGCCGCGGAATTCCAGGCCAGGCTCCAGGCCCGCATTCCGCCCTCGAGTGACACCGCGTCCAAGCCCCGAGTCCGCAGGAGTGCGGCGGCGAGCTGGCTCGTCTTCCCCGCGGCGCACACGGTCACGACGGGTCCGCCATTCGCCGGGCGGAAATCCGCCAGGGCATTCGGGTCGCCACGTCGCAGTGCCGCGTACGCGTCGACGTGCACGCTGCCCGGGATGGCCCACTCCGCGCGCTCCGTTGCGGGCCGCACGTCCAGCGTCGTGACCGGCGCATGGCGGTCCAGGAGCTGGCGCAGCTCCTCGATCGAAATGGTCGGAACCGCCATATCTGCTCTACCGCGCTGGCTTCTGGGCGGTGAACAACACGGCCTTCACGCCGTAGGCTTCGGCCGCGTCGCGTGTCGACTCCTTGCGGAACCCGAAGCCCGGAACCACGCTCGAGCGTACGCGCGTGAACCCTGCATCCTCCAGCAGTGCGAACATCTCTCCCTCCGGGAGAGCGCCGCCAATTCAGCTGGCCCAGAGCTTGGGATCGTTGACGATCGACTGCGAGAGCTGCTTGGCGCTGACGATGTCGGTGATCGAGATGCGACCTCCGGGGCCGAGTACGCGGAACAGCTCGTGGATCACGCGGCGCTTGCGAAACGACAGGTTGATCACGCCGTTGGAGATCACCACATCCACCGCTGCGTCGGCAACCGGAATCTCTTCCATCCGACCATCGAGGAACTCGACGTTGGTGAGCCCCGCCTCGCGCACATGCGCTGACGCCTTGGTGCGCATCTCGGAGTTCACGTCGACGCCGCTGACCTTGCCCGAAGGTCCCACCTGCCACGCGGCGATCATGCTGTCGAGCCCGGCACCGCTCCCGAGGTCCAGCACGACTTCCCCGGCTTGCAAGCGGCTCCGCACGTGCGGATTCCCGACGCCGGCAAAGGACGCCACCGCCCCGACCGGCGCTCGGTCCAACCACTCGCCCGAGTAGCCGAGCATCTCGGCCGCCTGGCGTCCGTGGTAGAAGTGGAATTCCCCGTCAGGATGTTGCGCGACTTCCTGGTACATCCGGAGGACTTCGCCCTTGATCACGCTCTCCAGCGGGGCCTGCTCGGCGGCGTCCACCGCGACGAGATCGGTCACCGGTTGCCCGCGGGCTTCGTGGTGCGTGGGTCATCCGCCGCATTCACGTAGGTGATGTTCCACGGGCCGACGCTATGCAGCTGGAAGGTGACTCCTTCGGGGCCGGTCCACGCAGAGTGCACCGTCTTGGCCGGCATTGCGGCGAAGCTGCCGGTGTTGAGCGCGGTGCCGCCGGTATACGTGGCCTGCTCCCCCATGCCGACGTTGAGCGTGCCCGACAGGACCGTGACGTGCTCGATCACCGAATGCGAATGCGGCGGGATGCGGTAATTCGGCGGGAACCTGAGCCGGAAGGTGAGTGGCACCGCTTCGGCGGGATTCCCCTCGAGCAAAACGAACTCGGCGCCGGCCGGCAACGACGGTGGACCGGGCGCCCATGTCATGCTCGGGGCGTGCGCGACGATCACTTGTGTGGCCGGGGCCGGGCTCGAGGCTTGCGACGCGAGCCCGGCGGGAATCACAGCCGCGGCGAGGAGCGCGGCAGAGTGGCGGAGCGACATGTGAGTCTCCAATGGGTTGAGGCTACACACTCGCTCCGGGCTGGACATAGGACAAATACGACGTTTCTATACGTCCTATCGGCTAAAGCCTATGTCAAAACCTGGCCTCACCCTCCATCGCCTCGAGTTGTTTCTGGCGGTGCTCGACTCGGGCGGCGTAGCACGCGCCGCCGCCCTGCGGCGCCTCAGCCAGCCGGCTGTCTCCGAGCATGTGCGCGGCCTCGAGGGCTTCTTCGGCGTGCGACTGTTCGAGCGTGCGGGGCGCGGCGTACGGCCTACTCCCGCGGCGCGCCTGCTCGAGCCGTTTGTCCGCCAGGCCCTCGGACTGTTGACCCGTGCCGAACAGGCCGCCGTTGAGCTGCGCGGCTTGCGGGTGGGGGCAGTCGCCGTCGGCGCGAGCACGACCCCAGGGACGTACCTGTTACCGCAGGTGCTGGGACGATTTCACACGGCGCATCCCGGGATCGCGGTTACGCTGCGCATCGGCGACACCCGCGACATCGAGCGCTGGGTGGCGGCGGGGCAGGTGGAGCTCGGCGTGATCGGCGAAGCGCCGCTCGTTCCTGGAGTGACGGCGGAGCGGTGGGTGAAGGATGAGCTGGTGCTGATCGTGCCGCGCGGTCACGCGTTCGCGCGGCGGCGCACGGTGCGCCCGGCAGCGATCGCGAACGAATCGTTTATCACGCGTGAGGAGGGCTCCAGCACCCGTGGCGTGGCCGAGCGGTATCTGCAAGGGCAAGGCGTGACGCTGACACCGGTAATGCAGCTCGGCAGCACGGAGGCGATCCGGGAAGCAGTCGCCTCGGGACTCGGCGTCGCGTTGGTGTCGCGTCACGCGATCCTGGCGCGCGATCAGCGGATCGCGGCGGTGCGGCTTGCCGGGCCTCGCTGGACGAGAGATCTCCTGATCGTACGACGTGAGGGAATGCCGCTGGGGCCCGCGGCGGCAGCACTCCGGGAGATGCTGTTGGGGAAGCCGTGAGATGAGGGTCCCGCCGTCCCGACTACGGGCCGTCCCTACATGCCCGGATCATCCCCCGAGGGTCCGTAGATCGACGGCACTTTGCCCCCCATCGGTCGAATGTAGGTGCTCAGCTGCCCACGATGATGAATCGCGTCGAAAAAGAGATACCAGAGGAAGCCACCCAAGGGCGGTTCCATGAGAAGCTGATCGCCCACATAGAACTTCGCTGGGCGCGCCCACTGGTCCTCACCGAGCTTTTGCACACGCGCGTCGAGCGCCTGGTAGTTTTTTTGAAATGCCTTCACAGCCTCGGCGGCGCTCGGTGGCGGAACAGTCGCCCAATGGACCTCGCCGGTGTCGATCATCGTCGAGCACGCCGCCATCTCATTTGCGAGCGTCCAGACCAGGGCGAGTGCTGAGGGCGATCGCTCATGCGGTTGATACGTGAATTGGTCCTGGGGGAGGGCGTCCAGAACTCTCTTGAACGTCGCAGACTCGACCTGATGGCGCTGGCAGAAGAACTCTC
Source organism: Gemmatimonadales bacterium (assembly GCA_046262715.1). Taxonomy (GTDB): domain Bacteria; phylum Gemmatimonadota; class Gemmatimonadetes; order Gemmatimonadales; family GWC2-71-9; genus 20CM-2-65-7. Next base: position 4,464 of record JBHEMG010000189.1, on the reverse strand, counting down.
GGTCATTCATGACTCACAACCTCCGGATGGGAAGGGCAGTATACGTGCTCTCGAGCCCCGCGACGAGCCGCTGAAATTCTGGCTCCTGACGCAAGTTGTCGAGGTGTGGATCGAGCTTGAAATAGGGCCAGCAGGGATTGCCGGTGTCCACGCTGCGCTCCAACCACGCCAGCGCTTTTTCCGTTTCGCGCAACACCGCGTACACGCTCGCCACTTGATAATAGGTGTGGTGCGCGTGGCCAAAGGTAATCGGGAACTCGAGCGCCTTACGGACACACTCGAGCGCGGCACCCGCTTCAGCGCGTCGGGCGTGCAGGATGCCTTGCAGGCTGAGGAGCGTGGGCTCAGTGGGGAACAGCTTGAGACCCCCCGCCAACCGGTGTGCCGCCAAATCCAGGTCTCCGCTCATTAGGGGAGGGAGTGCGCCATAACACCAGGCGAACCAGTTGCCGGGTGCTTCGCCCAACCACTCCGCCGCCGCCGCCTCGGCGCGCGCGAACTCTCCGCTATAAAGCAGGATGTACTCGAGATTGTACGTGCGGTTCTTCGGATTCGCGCGCTGCGATTCCGCGTGCGCGATACGCGCCTCGTGAAAGCGGCCGATGTGCAAACAGATTGCCGCCATCCGGTTGTGCGCGCGGTCAAAATTGGGTCGCGCGGCCAGCACCTGTTCCAGCGCGGCGATGGCCTCCGCGTGCTGGAAATTCTTCGCGGGACTCCACAGGATCGCCGACCGGGCCCAATGTCCCTCCGGGAGTCCGGGATCGAGGGTCAAGGCTCGCTCGCAATGGTGTTCCGCCCGCTCCAACCAGCTTCGCTGTGCGTCGTGCGCGAAGTGGATTTGCATCGCGACCTGCGACAGCCAGGCGTGCGCCAGTGCAAATTCGGGGTCGCGCGCGACGGCATCGGACAGGTGTGCCGCAGCGCTCCGCAACGTGTCGGACTGCGCGGAGTAGCTCTCCCGCAGGCCCGCCATGAACTCATTGTACGCCTCTGGATCGCTGCTGTAGCGGTCGCGTGACTTCGCCATCGGCGGCGCAAAAATGCTGTGCAGCGATCCCACGACGCGCCGCCCAATGGCGTCCTGCACCTCAAACACGTCTTCCAATTTGAAGTCGTGCTTTTCGGACAGCGTCATCTTGTGCGCCTGCGCATCGAATAACTGAATCGACACGCGCCACTGTGCCCCATGTTTCTGCACGGTGCCCTGCAGGGTGTGACGTACGTCGAGATCTCGGCAGACCTGCGCTGGCTCGGCGCCGGCGGCGTAGCTCAGGATCGCCGAGGTCGGCTGGACCGCAACGTCCGGGAGCCCGGCGAGGATCGTGATCAGCGCATCGGCAAAGCCGAGTGATAGCGCCTGCGACCCGTCGACCTCCGTCAAAAAAAGGAAGGGCAGCACGGCAATGGACATCAGCTGCGGCGTAGCCGGCGCGGAGAGCGCTTGCGCGAACTGCGCGGCGGTCGCGAAGCGATCCGCCGGGACCTTGGCCAATGCCCGGCTGACCGCCTGCTCGACCGCCGCCGGCACCGCAGGCCGCGCGGCGCGCAGGGGGGGAACCACGTCCAGGATATGCCGCGCGATCACCTCCCGGCCTGTCGTGCCAAGAAACGGGGGATGTCCCGCCAGCATCTCGTACGCGACGCAGCCGAGGCTGTAGAGATCGCTGCGTCCATCCAGGTCCTGCTCCGCCGTCGCTTGTTCGGGGCTCATGTACCCCGGCGTCCCGACGGCCGTCCCCGTCTCGGTCAGCCGCTCCTGCGCCGCGCTGATTGCCCGGCCGATGCCAAAGTCCACGACCAGCGCGCGTCCGCCGGCGAGCAGGATATTCTCGGGCTTGATGTCACGGTGAAGGACGTCGCGGCCATGGGCGTAGCTCAACGCGTCGGCGACCTCCTGGCAGATCGCGACGGCGTCGTCGACCGCAAGCTGTCGCTCGCGCTCCAGCCGGACGCGCAGCGATTCGCCCTCCACGTACGGCATGGTATAGAAGAAGGTGCCGCCGGCCTGACCGCTGTCGTATAGCGCGACGATGTGGGGATGGTTCAACCCGGCGGCGATGGCAATCTCACGCAGGAATCGCTCGGGTCCCAGCGCGGCGGCCAAGTCGGGGTTCAGAATCTTCAACGCAACGGGACGTCCGTGTCTCAGATCCCGCGCGAGGAAGACCGTTCCCATCCCCCCGCGCCCGATCTCGCGCTCGATTTGGTAGCGGTCGGCGAGCGCTGCCCTCAGGCTGTCCAACAGCTGCGCGATAACCGCTCCTGAAAGGATGCCGCACTACATTAGAGCGGCGGCCGCTTAGCAGCTAGGGGAGCCGAGTAATGCGGGAAGCGTCCTCGAACGTCGCCGTCATCACCGCAAACAAGAACCCGCCGCCTGCCGCTTCGGAATTCGTAAAGACGAAGTAGAGGTCGTGCACACCCGTCGTCGGCTGCAGCGCGACGCGCCGTGACACCGGCGCGTCATCGCTCGTGGGCAGAATCGGCTGGCTCTCCCCCAGCAATGTGCCCGTCGGTCCATCGATATGCACGGCGATCGTCCCGCCCTTCGCCTGATACTGCAACGGCGCCGACACCTGCAGCGTCACCGCCCCGAGACCCGTCAGGTCGATCTGCTTAAGCGCGACCGACGAGCCGGACCGGTTCGCGAGCGCGAACGGAATCGGGACGCGGTCGTCCGTCTGCTTGTCTACGCCGTCCGATAGTTCACCGCTTGCCACGATGACCGTGGGTGCGCGCAGCACGAGCGCCTGCTCGGCGGTGATGGCCGGCATGCGGTTCGCCCCGCGGTCGGTGTACACGGCGCGCAGCTGCACCACGCCATTCGGTGCGTCACCGGAGCCGGCCGGCGGCGTGTAGGTCCCGCGCACGGGCAGGGAAGGGGCGCTGTTCTTCGTGGTGTCGGCGAGACTCATGATGTACGCCACCATCGCGTCGGTCTGCGTGGCCGAGAGCGCCGGATGCGCCGGCATCGCCACGGGTCCCCACACGCCCGACCCACCTTCGCGAATCTTCTTGCTCAGCCGCGCCATCGCCGTGGTATCGGCGAGATATTTGCGCGCGACGTCGCGGTAGGCCGGTCCGATCGATTTGCGATTCAGCTGATGGCAGGAAAGGCAGTCGCCGCCTTCGATCAGCTGCCACCCCTGAGCGGCGGGACTCGCCGATGGTCCTGCTCCATCTTTGAGATATTGCGCGCTCACCGCGACCCGGCGCGCCGGGATCTTTCCGCTCCTGAGCGTTCCGTCTTCGCGGTCGGCCACGCGCACCGCATATCGCACCGGCACGTTCGGGAAGAAAAATGTGCTATTGCCGCCGACCAGATCGATCCCCACCGTCGGCGGCTGATTGCCCGCGACGATGTCGATCGGGGCCGCGGTGGTCGACGCGCCATGGGCGTCGGTCACCGTCAGCGTCGCCGTATACGTGCCCGCTTGCCGGAATGTCATGCCGGGGTTCGGCGTCGTCGCCCGCGCCACGACCTTACCGCGCTGCGTAATCGTCCAGTCGAAGCTGAGCGAGTCCTCATCGAGATCCACCGTGCCCGCCGACGACAGGGAGATTTTCAGCGGCAGCGCTCCCTTGGGATGATCGACCGTTGCCGCCACGATGGGCTTGCGATTGCCGGCGTTGTATTCGATGCGCACCAGACTGGCGTCCTCGTTGCCCTGGAACCACAGCGTGCCGTACTCGAGGACGTACAGATCGCCGTTCGGCCCGAATTCTATTTCGATCGGCGCGGCGAATTTCCCGCTTGGCATGAACTGCTCGATGGACGCGAGATCGCCATTCGGCGCCATCGTCACCGCCATGATCCAATGCCGCATGAACTCGTAGATGAACAGCTTGCCGTCGTAATACTGCGGAAAGGGCCGAGCGGCGTTCTTGAAATCGTCGCGATAGAACACGGGGCCGGCCTCGGCGGTGCGCCCACCGGTGCCGACGATGGGGAAGTCGGGGGACGGCGCGTACGGATACCAGATGTACGCCCCGCGCGCCGGCGGCAGCGCGTTCAGCCCCGTGTTGTTCGGTGAAGTATTGACGGGGTGCGCCGCATCGAAGAGCGGACCGGTCTCCGTGGTGGTCGAATCCAGGAACCGCGTGTGGTTGTACGCCTGGTTGTTCCCGACAAAGTAGGGCCACCCGTAATTCCCCGGACTGCGCGCCTGATTGATCTCGTCGTACCCGCGCGGCCCCTGACCCGCCGAGTCGGTGTTCGCGTCGGGACCCACCTCGCCCCAATAGACAAAGCCGGTGTGCTGGTCCACCGAAATCCGGTAGGGATTGCGATGGCCCATCGTGTAGATCTCGGGCCGCGTTTTTGCCATGCCCTTGAGGAAGAGATTTCCATCCGGGATCGTGTACGTGCCGTCCGGCTCGGGATGGATGCGAATGATCTTGCCGCGCAGATCATTCGTATTCGCCGATCCCTTCTGCCCATCCCAGGAATCACGGCCGGGG
>JBHEMG010000188.1:0-5129 GCA_046262715.1 Gemmatimonadales bacterium | reverse complement strand
CAATAGCAAACACTGGGAAGCCGTTCCGTCTCGACCCGCCCGGCCAGCTTCCTGGTAGTAGGCCTCGAGTGTAGGTGGTGGTCCCCAATGCAGTACCTGCCGGACATCGGGCTTGTCGATTCCCATGCCGAACGCACTCGTCGCGACGATCACCGTGACCCGATCGGCGAGAAATGCGCGCAAGACTCGCCTCCGCACCTCCATGGAAAGCCCGGCGTGATACGGGGCCGCCTTCACGCTGGTCCGGATCAATGCGCGCGTCACCAGCTCGGTAAGGCGGCGGGTGGGGGCATAAATGATCGAGGCGCCGGTCGCCACAACGACCCGGGCGCGCATGAGCGCGAAGCGCTCGCGGTCATCGCGGACGCGCCGCACCGCGAAATGCAGATTCGGTCGATCGAACGAGGTCACGACGACCTGCGCCTCGGGAATGCGCAGAACCTTCAGGATATCGGCGCGCGCCGCCGGCGTGGCGCTGCCGGTGAGTGCGATGGTTGGGGGGCGGCCGAGCAGCGAGCGAAACACGCCGAGGCGGCGATATACTGGGCGGAATTCGTTGCCCCATTCGGTGATGCAGTGCGCCTCGTCGATGGCGAGCAGCGAGACTGGCGTTCCCGCATCGACAAGGCGGCGGGTGAGTGATGCCAGGCGTTCCGGGGCGCAGTACAACAGGGTCAGCCGGCCGCCCGTCGCCGCGTCCAGCACTGTGCGGCGTTGATGTGCATCCAGCTGGCTGTTCACGTAGGCGGCCGCGATGCCGCGCCGCCGCAGCGCACCCACCTGGTCCTGCATCAGAGAGATCAGCGGTGAAATGACCAGCGTCAGTCCGTCACCAAGCAGGGCGGGAACCTGAAAACAGAGTGACTTCCCCGCCCCGGTCGGCAGCACCGCGAGGACGTCGCGGCCGGCGAGCAGCGGGCCCAGCACTTTGAGCTGATGGACGCGGAAGCGCGGGTGACCGAATCGTTCCGCGAGGATCGCGCGCGCTTCAGCGAGGGTCGCCATGCACAGATAGAAGCGTCGTGCCGCGCCATCCCCCCTACCCCAAAGCCGCGAGCCGGCGCACGTTTACGCGACATGCCTCCCCTTCTCACAACGGCGATGATGCTCGTACAAACCCTGACCTATCCCCCCGCCCGCAAGGGCGACGCGGTCGACGATTATCACGGCACCAAGGTGCCCGATCCCTACCGCTGGCTCGAAGATGTGGATGCGCCAGAGACGCGGGACTGGGTCGAGGCCGAGAACCGCGTGACGTTCGCGTATCTGGAGCAGATCCCGGAGCGGGAGCGGATTCGCCGCCGCCTGACCGAGTTGTGGGATTATCCGAAGTACGGCGCGCCATTCAAGAAGGGCGGCCGGTATTTCTTCTTCAAGAATGCCGGTCTGCAGAACCAGGCCGTCCTCTATATGCAGACCTCGTTAACGGCTGAGCCCGAGGTTCTCCTCGATCCCAATACCCTATCCGCCGACGGGACCGTCGCGCTTTCGATCCTGGCATTCGCTGAAGACGGGCGCACGATGGTGTATGGGACCTCGGGAAGCGGCTCGGACTGGCAGGAATTCCGGGTCCGCGATGTGACGACACATCAGGATCGTTCCGATCACTTGCGATGGATCAAGTTCTCGAGTGCCGCGTGGACCCATGATGGGCTGGGGTTCTTTTATAGCCGCTATCCGGAACCGGCGTCGGGTGGCGATCCCCTCCTCGACGTCAACCGTGACCAAAAAGTCTATTACCACCGGCTCGGGACCGATCAGGCGGCCGATCGCCTGGTATTCGAGCAGCCGGATCACCCCGACTGGGGCTTCTCGGTCGAGGTCAGCGCCGATGGCCGCTACGCGGTCTATACGGTATGGCTCGGGACGGACCGGCGGAATCGTGTCTACTACCAGGACCTCGGCGACGCTGCGCATCCTCGCCTCGACGCACCGGTCGTTCGTCTGCTCGACGACTTCGACGCATCCTACGGTTTTGTCGGCAACGACGGGCCGACGTTTTACTTTCAGACCGACCACAGCGCGCCGCGCGGCCGCATCATCGCGGTCGATACCCGCCATCCCGAACAGCGCGCCTGGCACGAGCTTGTTGCGCAAGCCCCGGACGTGATCGAGGGATCGCAGATTGTCCACAATACGTTCGTTGTCCGCTATCTCCACGACGCATACTCGCAGCTGCGGCTCTTTGCGCTGAGTGGCCGGCCTGCGGGCGCGGTCGCCCTGCCAACCCTCGGCTCGATCGTGCAGGTGAGCGGAGAGCCACGCGACAGCGAAATGTTTTATGCCTTCACGTCGTTTCTTTATCCGACCACGATCTTCCGGCACGACTTCGCGACCGGGCGGTCTACGGTCTTCAAAGCGCCCGAGATCGCATTCGACGCCTCGCGCTACGAGACGGTGCAGGTGTTTTATCGAAGCAAGGACGGCACGCGCGCGCCGATGTTCTTGACCTACAAAAAAGGGTTGCACCAAGACGGCTCCAATCCGACCTACCTGTACGGCTACGGCGGCTTCAACGTCAACATGACGCCCGCGTTTTCCATCGGCGTGGTGGCATGGTTGGAGATGGGCGGTGTGTATGCGCAGGCGGTGCTGCGCGGCGGCTCTGAGTATGGCGAGGAATGGCATCAGGCCGGCATGCTCGCGCGGAAACAAAATGTGTTCGACGACTTCATTGCGGCTGCCGAGTACTTGATCGCCGAGCGTTACACCTCACCCCCCAAGCTCGCGATCGGGGGAGGCTCCAACGGCGGGCTGTTGATCGGCGCGGTAGTGAATCAGCGGCCTGAGCTGTTCGGGGCCGCGCTGCCGGCGGTGGGCGTGATGGACATGCTGCGCTTCCATAAATTCACCATCGGCTGGGCGTGGGTCACGGAATACGGGTCGGCCGACAGCGTGGGGCAGTTCCCGTTCTTATACCGTTACTCGCCGCTCCACAACCTGACGCCCGGAACGCATTATCCGCCGACGTTGATTACGACCGCCGATCACGATGACCGCGTCGTCCCCGGACATTCATTCAAGTACGCGGCCGCTTTGCAGGCCGCGCAGGCGGGGCTCGCACCCGTACTCATTCGCATCGAAACCAAGGCGGGCCACGGCGCCGGTAAGCCGACCGCGAAGATCATCGAGGAGCAAACCGATCGTTGGGCGTTTCTGGTGCGCGCGCTGCAGATGACTGTGTCCTCTTCCCCGCCGTCGCCGACCACACCCTAGGAGACACACGCATGCCCAAGCTGAATTGTTCGTTGTGCAACACGCTCGTGGAGAGTCGGACCCTGGCGTCTCCCCAGAAGCTGGAAAACCGGATCATCGACCTGATCAAACAGGATCGCCCGGACTGGGAAGGGAAACGGGGTATCTGCGGGAATTGCCTCGAGCAGTACCGGGCCAAGAAGTTCATCAGCTACATCGAAGCCGAGTATCAGAAGATGTCGGATCTCGAGCACGCCGTGGTCTCCAAGATCACGCGCCGGGACCGCGTCAGTAAACGCGTCCATACGGAGATCGAGTCGTCGATGACCTTTGGCGAGCGCATCGCCGACCGTGTCGCGCAATTTGGCGGCAGCTGGCGCTTCATCGGCATCTTCGGCGGCATTCTGGTGGGCTGGATGATCGTGAATGCGGTGATTCTGGCCGGCCATCCGTTCGACCCCTACCCCTTCATTCTGCTCAATCTGGTCCTATCGACCTTGGCCGCGCTGCAGGCGCCCGTGATCATGATGTCCCAGAACCGCCAGGCGCATAAAGACCGGAAGCACGCGCAGCAGGACTACGAAGTGAATTTGATGGCCGAGATCGAGATCCGAGACCTGCACGACAAGCTGGATTCGCTGCGGTTTAAGCAGTGGCATGAGCTTTGGCACATTCAGAAGCGCCAGATCGAGCTGCTCGAGCACCTATGCGAGAGGAATGCCAACCCCGATGTGAAGACGCCGGCACCAACGCCGTACGTGCCGCCGGACCTTTAGCCGGAATCTTTCCAGTCGATGGGGTAGGTCCGGCCGCACTCGTAACATTTCGCGTCGTTCTTCCCCTCGGGCACCACCGCCCGGGCGTGACACCCGGGGCAGACGACATGCGGCTCGCGCACCACGCTCCAGGCGTCGGGACGTCCCGTGCGAATTTCGAGGTCGCCCTTGGGGATGCGGATCTCCACGTGGTGCACGTCGACGACGACGTACTCTTTCTGTGGAGTCTCGACCAGGCGATACCACGCTCCGCGCCGCAACCCCTGCGCTTCCGCGCGGTCGCCGCGACTGCGCGCCCATCCCAGATCAGCCATGCTTGCCTCGCACGAGAACGAGTATCGCAGCCTGTGGCACGACGAGGTACGACTTGCCCTCGAATGTGATCTCGACGGAAGCTTTGCGGAAGAACAGCGCGTAGTCGCCCATCTCGGCCTGCATCGGCAGGTATTTTACGTCGGCGCCGGCGCGGATCTTCCACGGCTCCTCGTCCATACTCGCGGGCTCGGCCATCGGGGTTCCAGGACCGGTCGCGATGATGCGGCCGCCCTGCACCTGCCGGCCTTCGATGGCGGACGGAGGCAGAAAGAGGCCGACGTTGGTGCGCTCCTCCCCTTCCTCGGGAGCAATGAGCACACGGTCGCCCACGACGATCAGGCGTTTGGCGTCATCCGGCATAGCAGAACAGTAGCGCCGTCTCGGCACTTTACGCGAGTCGCAGCGCGCCCGTGACCCCCGTCACGCCGCGTTGCTTGACTTGTCCGGCTCCATTTATAACAATGAGCCCGCCTCGATGCGAATGCCGTCCTATCCCGTGGGAGGGCTCTTCCGATGCAAGAGACTGTCGCCACCGCCGTGCAAAGCCAGCAGCAATGGAGCTTCATCCTCTCGCAGCTGTTCGACTGGGTGATGGCTGGCCTCGCGTGGATCGTTCCCTTTCAGGCGCGCGTGATCAATTTCGTACTGCGTGGCGACTCGTTCTGGAGCCTTGCCGGTAGCGCGATCCTGCTGCTGCTCCCCGCCGCGGCGTTCATCGCCGGCGTCTGGGGCACGATGGTTTCGCTCTACACGATTCCCTTCCGGCTCGGGCGCTCGGTCACGCTGCTGCAATCGGTATTGATGGCGTGGTGGGACGGGCTGCGAATGGTCTGGTTCTATTGG
>JBHEMG010000187.1:0-4696 GCA_046262715.1 Gemmatimonadales bacterium | reverse complement strand
CGTCGAGACCTTCTTGTCATAGATGAGGATATAGGCATCTTCGATGGTGCATTCCATCTTTTCGGGATCGGTGATGAAGTAGGGCGAGAGGTAGCCGCGGTCGAACTGCATGCCGTCCACGGTTTCCAGCGTGGTCTCGAGACTCTTCGCCTCTTCGACCGTAATGACGCCGTCCTTGCCGACCTTATCCATCGCGTCCGCAATTTTGTCGCCGATTTCCGCGTCGCCGTTGGCAGAGATCGTGGCGACCTGCTTGATGTCTTTCCGGCCCGAGGTCGGGACGGAGATCTTCTTCAGCTCGGCGACGACGGTCTCGACCGCGCTCTCGATACCGCGCTTCAGCGCCATCGGATTGGCGCCAGCCGTGACCGACTTCAGCCCTTCACGGTAAATCGCCTGTGCGAGCACGGTCGCCGTCGTGGTGCCGTCGCCCGCGAGATCGGACGTCTTGGTCGCGACTTCCTTCACCATCTGCGCGCCCATGTTCTCGATCTCGTCGTCGAGCTCGATCTCCTTCGCGACAGTCACGCCGTCCTTGGTGACGGTCGGGCTGCCGAACTTCTTGTCAATGACGACATTCCGCCCCTTGGGGCCGAGTGTCACCTTCACCGCATCGGCCAGCTGATCCACGCCGCGCTTCAGGCGGGCCCGGGCCTCGGTGCTGAATTCCAAATACTTGGCTGCCATGTCTGTGCGTCCTCCTCTAGAGGCTGCTTACGCGAGCTTCGCGATGACGTCGGCTTCTTTGATCAGGATGATCTCTTCGTTGTCCAACTCGATCTGCGTGCCGCTGTACTTCCCATAAACCACACGGTCCCCGACTTTCAGCTCCATCGGAACCGCCTCACCCTTCTCCCGCCGGCCCGGTCCCACGGCGATGACTTCGCCCTGGATCGGCTTCTCTTTGGCGGTATCCGGGATGTACAGCCCACCCTTCATCGTCTCTGTCTCTTCCATCGGCCGGATCGCGACGCGATCGGCCAGCGGATGCACCTTGTACTTCTGGCTCGTCTTGGTTGCCGTTGGCATGATGCTCGAAACCTCCGTAACTCTTTGAATTGATTACAAGTTAGCACTCGAGCGTGTTGAGTGCTAAGACAACGGGGGGAATCTGTCCACGCCTGCGGGGAGAGTCAAGGGTTAGGAAGTGCGGAATCTCCGGCCATCAGCGCGCGCACGGCGGCTGAGGCCCGTGCCCGAATCGTCGTTGCAGTCGAGTCGAGCGCAATAGTCCCAGCACGCACGATCACGCCGGAACGGGTGTCCGCCAACCGGACATGGAAAAAGGTAGGCGCATGCTGGCCCGGCAGGCCGAAGGTGAAATGGATGAGCGCGGCGGTGGGGCCACTCCCGCCGCGGAGCTGCCGGCGAACCGGGACGCCGTACGCCTGCAGTGCGCGAGCGAGCTCCACACTCTCTTCGTCCTTCCCTTCCACGACCACGTCATAGCCTCGCAGCGCGGCTGGAATCCGCGACGTGGCGCACCCCAGCAGTAAGAGCGCTGCCAGGACGACTTTCACTGTACCACCCGTCGCGCCCCCACCCAACGCGTCACCCACCACGCGCCGTCCGCGTCGTTCGCGACCAGACGAGACAATTTCACGCCGCCATTCGCGCTGTGAATGAACGTCTGCTGGCCGACGTAGAGCCCGACATGGGTGACGCCACCACCAGGTTGGGCAGCAAACAACAGGATGTCGCCCGGGCGGAGCGCGTCGATGACCGGCGTGACCGTCGTACCCAACCCGGCTTGGTCGCGACTCAGGCGTGGCAGGCGAATGCCGTGCCTGCTGTAGGCCCATTGGACAAGGCCGGAGCAGTCGAACCCGTTGGCTGCGGTGCCGCCCCAGACATACGGCGTCCCGAGCGCATCGAGCGCCGTGCGCACGATGTCCGCGGCGTTGCCCGAAATCGTGGGTGGGATTGGAGGAGGGTCACTCCGTGCCATCTCACGCGCCTTCCCAATTCCGACCGACAGCCCGGCCGCCACCGCGACGCCGTCACGCGACTGACGCGCGGCGCGCCAAAAGCCGCGCGGGCCGACGTCCTGGAGCCGGTACACTGCTTCCGCACCGAGCCCAATCCAAGACACCGGTCGCCACTCAAGACCGGCGCCGAGGGTCCACAGCGCTGCGAGATCCTGGGAAGTGGTGGCGGTCGAAAGTCCCAGCGAAGCGCCGATGATGGCGTAGGGACCGAGCGTTGCACGGCGCCGTAATGCGTGAAGCTGCCAGCCCGCGCCGTAAAAGGCACGCCGCCGGCCCAGACTGTCGTGGATCAGGACTTGGGCAGCGAGTCCGTGAGAGAAAATGCCGGCGAGCGGTGCATCCGTGCGCAACTCGTAACTGCTTGAGGCGTTGCCCTGGTACCAGCGGCCGTACAGCAGATCGACGTCACGCCCCCGACCCTGGGCGTGAAGATGGGACACGCCAGCAAATAGAAGAAGGACCTCAATCCGCGGCCGCAATCGCGGCGTGCTCCTCAGAGGCGCGTGGCGCCATGTGATGAGAGAGGAGGTGCGGCAAATGGCGCATGAAACGCACCCAGGTCCACAGCACGACGAAGCCAAAAAGCAGCGCGCCGGCACCCGCGATCGCCAGCATGACAAAGGGATTCGCGAACCGCAGGGCGATCAGCGCGCCGAGCCAGAGGCCTACGTGCGACGCGGCCCACGCCCACGCCGGGGTGAGCAGCCATCCCACGATCACCAGCAGGTGCGCCAGCCACCGCGGCACGAGAGGCTACCCTCTCCGTCCCAGCACAACGAGGGCAAACACGACGAGCGTCAGCGCGAACCCCGCGCCAGCACCGACGGGCATCAGCATCACGCCACCCAATCCGAGTGCAATTCCGGCAATGAGTCCACCCGCCACGATCGGGATCGCGAGCCCGCGAATCGCCGGGTCGCCGCCGCGAGACGCGCGGCCCGCCGTCACGATCGCGCCCATCCAGGCGAGAAACGTCCCCAGCATCCACCAGATCGGCAGGTACCACCACGTGCTGCCGCCACCCACGGCATCCCATGTCCACGGAAACGCATGAAACGGTCGCAACAAAATGATGTCGATCGCCATGAAGATGATCGTGCCCCACAATCCAATGGCCGCCGCGCTCGCCACGCCTTGCGTCGTGCGCGACGCCGCGAAGAACCCCGGCAGGAAGGCGGCACCCACACCGCCGGCGAGGACAATCAACGTCAGGAGCACCGAAGTGATGACACCGGGGGGCAACAACCGCGACACCAGGAGGAAGACAATTACCGCCACCGCAGTCACGACACCGACGATGGTGCCGCTCAGGAGCACGTGCCGGAATTCAGAGCGATCCACGGTCGCGGAAGTCATGTGTCTCCTTCAACAAGAGGGCCGGGAAACCTGCCGTGTGTGCTAATCTAAACACCGCACATTACGAGGCAAACACGAACAGGACCGTGAGATCGGTTACCGCCCAGGCGGCCAAAGCGCGGTACATCCCGCGCTGGTGCTGACTGGAACTCCAAGCCCGATGCCTGAAGACCCAGGGCAACAGCACCGCCAGCCAGCACGCGAGGGGAACGAACAGCATCCACCCCTTGGCGCCGATCCTCTGAATCACGTCGGCCCACGCGAAGATCCCAAAGGCGAGCAACGTGCACAGCGCCGCGACGATCAGACTCGTTCGCATCCCTAGAATCAGCGCCAGCGTGCGATCGCCGCGGCGGCGGTCCTCATCGAACTGATACAGTTGAGTGAGGGGATAGAGCCCGGCGAATAACGGACAGAATGCGAGCAGCACCAGGCCATGCCCGGTATCGAGCGGGCGGCCCGTCGCAGCCCAGGCCGCGTACGGCGTGAGGGTCCCGAAACCCCACATGTTGATGACCCAATCGACCCCGGCCACCGCCTTAAACCGAAACGGCGGCACGGAGTACAAAATCGAAAGCAGAAAGCAGATCGCGTACGCAATCTGAAATCCAAGCGGCAGCGTCAACGCGAGCAGCTGACCGCCGATGAGCAACAGGATGCTGAAGTGCAGTAGATAGCGCGGTAATGGGGGCGGGGTGTTGAGGTAGCCGATGTCTCCTTCATCGCGGTCGAACACGCTGTTGATCGCCAGCGTCCCGCCGTTCAGGAAGAACACCCAGATCACGAGGGCGAAGACCGCACGCCCCAGCTGGTCCCCGGCCAGTGCTCCCCGCACTCCCACGGCGAGCACATAGCCGAGAATCGTGTGCCCAGCCATGATCGGCCACTCGGCGGGGCGCATGTGCAGGAGATAGGAATTGAGATCGCCGGGAAGAAGGCGATATCCCCAGCGTCGCCATGCATTGCGCGTGCGCGCCTCGCTTACCACTTCAGGCCGAGCGCCGCCGCCGCGAACCGCAGGCCCACCAGCGTCAAATCCGGGTGCACCGATTCGATCTCCCTGCATAACGGCGCGACGAGCCCCGCGATGCCTCCCGTGGCGACGACCATCGGCGGGGTCTGCGATGGCCATTCCGCTTTGATGCGCCGTACGATGCCATCGACGGCGTCGGCCGTACCCCACAGCACACCGACGCGAATACAGTCCTCCGTGCGACGCCCTATTGCGTGCGTCGGGGGCGATAGCTCGGTCGCCGGGAGTTTCGCCGTCTTCCGCACCAGCTCATCCGAGGCGGTGCGCAACCCCGGCATGATCACACCGCCGATGAACCGGCCGGGGGGACGCCCCCCCC
>JBHEMG010000186.1:0-4758 GCA_046262715.1 Gemmatimonadales bacterium | reverse complement strand
TGTCAAAGCGAAATAGAAATGTCCCCGGTTTTAACTTAATAGAAATGTCCCCTCGCTTTTGAGATCCATTGAGGCCGCGGGGACACTGTGTGTCACCGCGGCCCCCCGTCATCGCGGATGGCCTGCCACACCTTGGCGTTGCCGCCGCGCAGGGCCATGTACGACTGGCGCCACGGATGATCGGCCCCCGCGCGTGGCCCGCGCACGGGATCGGGATCGCGCCGACGGCGGTGGGGTGTCGGAGACGGTGCGACGGACGGCGCGATTTCCGTCCAACGCATCCGCCGGTCGCGGTAGCGAATTTCGATCTCGCCTGCGGCCGTTTCGAAGACCTGGACCGTACTGCGCGCCGGCGGCTGATGACTTTGCGGCTCCACCTGCAGCAACCGATTCGCGTAGCGCACCACCCAGTCGTTGGACACGGTCCGCGTCTCCTCGAGGCGAAAGATCTGGTCCAAGGAGAGGCCGCGCGGGACCGCCACGTGAAAGTCGTCGGGCGAGGCCGGCGCGCGCGCGAAACGCTGGTTGTGGTCGGCCCAATACGCGGTCTCGAGGAACGCGTTGGCGGCCGCGAGATCCGCGATGCCCTGTCGCCGCAGCTTCCGAACTAAGCGATCCTGGTGCGTACCGTGATGCCGCTCGATGCGGCCCTTGGCCTGCGGCGAGCTCGCCGGGATAATCGTGACCCCGAGCTTCGCGCACATGCGGCCGAACTGCGTCAGTGGCTCCGCTCCGGTGGCACGCTCCTCCTGATTCGGCGGGCGCACGTAGACGTTTTTCCAGTCTGTATAGAGCGCACGCGGAATGCCGTACTGCGCGATCCAGGCTCGCAACACGCCCGCCGCGGCCCAGATCGTTTCCTGCGCCCCGAAGCGTCCGAAACTCCGCCCGGTCGCATCGTCGACCATCGTCAAGAGACAGCTCTGCGGACCCCGGCGCTCGACCCACGGATGAAAACTGCCATCGAGCTGCACCAGCTCGCCGAAGTGCGCCCTCCGCTCGCGCCGGCGCCGATGCGGACCGCGCTTGCGCGCGCGACTCCACAGCCCCGCGGTCAGCATCCAGCGCCGAAGCGTGTCGTGATGCACGTGCACGCCGTCCTCGCTTGCCAAGTGCTCCGCCGCCAGGGTCGGCCCGAATCGCTCGTCGATCGCGCCGCTGTATGTCTCGCGGATCAACGCCAGCACGTGCGCCCGCTCGGCCGCCGCGCGAGCGGCATTCGAACACCGACCCGCGCTCCGATGTCTCAACCCCGGCGCCCCCTCGGCCCGATACCGGCGATACAACCGTTTCGCCTGGCGATAGCTCACGGCCATCACCGCCGCCGCCGACCCCAAGCTCAAGGTCCCCGCCGCCACCCGCGCCAACACTCCCGCCCGCGTCAGCTCTCGCGTACTCATCGCCGTCCGCCCCAATCTACGACCCTCCGGGTCGCCAGCTTAGGGGGACATTTCCATTTCGCTAAAGAGGGGACACTATCAGTGCGCTACAACATGGGGATAAAGTAACGGTGTGCTGAGGCATGGCATCGCCGCCCTGGTGTTTGTCCTCGTCATCGCGTGGACGCTGGTGCCGCGTCCGGCGTATCCGCACAATCCGACGACGACCACGGTCCTCTTCAACCGCGAAATCGTGACACTCCTTCAGCGGAAGTGTGTGCAGTGCCATGCCGACGGCAAGCTGGCGATGCCGCTCGTCACCTTCGAACAGACGCGGCCGTGGGCGGAAGCGATCAAGGAGGAAACGCTCTCGCGCCGCATGCCGCCGTGGCCGGCCGAGCGCGGCTTCGGCGCCTATTCGAACGACATCGGACTGACGCCGCGCGAATTCGAGTTCCTGATCTCGTGGATCGACGGCGGCGTTCCCGAGGGGACGGACCCCGCACCGGCATTCGTTGATCACGGCACTCACTGGACGCTCGGCATGCCTGACGTCGTGGCGTCGCCGGCCGCGGCATCCACGATCGACGCGCGGAGCGCGCCGGCGTTCAAACGCCTGACGATCGATACGGGTCTCACGCACGATGCGTGGGTCCGGGCGATCGACTTCAGGCCGGACACCCGAGTGGCGCGCGGCGCGTTTCTCAGCGTCGCCGGCACGGGCCAGTACCTCGGCGGATGGACGCCGTGGCAGTCGTCGACCGAGTTGCCAATGGACGCGGCGTTCAAGCTGCCGGCGCACGCGCGCATTGCGGTTGACGTGATGTACTCGGGCGCGCAGCAGGCCGTCGCGGACACGCCGCAGCTGGCGCTCTATTTCTCATCCGCGCCTGCCGCGACGCCGGTCATTACGACCACGCTGCACGCGATGGCGGATGCGCGGACACCGTCACGGTTCGTCGCCGAATTCAAAGCGACCGATGCGCGCGCGCTCGTCTCGATCCGGCCCGAGCTGCCCGCGGGCACACGATCGCTCGAGATCAGGTTGATGCGGCCTGACGGCTCGCGAGAGGTCCTGCTCTGGATGAAAGACGCACATCAGCTCTGGCCGACGCCGTATGTGTTCAAGAAACCAGTGCCGTTGCCGGCTGGCTCGGTGCTGCAGGCGGTCGCCTACGCGGAAGCAGCGCAAAGTATGCCGATCACACTCACGTTGAATCACTATGCCGCGAAATAAGCTCACGTCGCTGCTCGTCGTACTGCTCTCCATAGGCGCCGCCGCGCAGCAAAGCTCCGCGCCACCGCCGCCGCCCGGGTTCACCGCCTTCTTCTGCCCGATGCATCCGGAAGTGACGGCGAGCGAGCCTGGAAGCCGCTGCCGCAAGTGCGGCATGGCGCTCGTCCCCGGCGATCCGTTCGACACGCGCGAGTACTCGCTCGAGCTCACGACCACGCCCGCGGCGGTGAAAGCCGGCGTGCCGGTCACCTTCACATTCAGCATCCGCCACCCCGGCACCAACGGGCTCATCACCGGCTACGAGGTCGTGCACGAGAAGCGCTATCACCTCTTCGTCGTCAGCCGCGACATGAACGTGTTCGAGCACATTCATTCCGAGCAGCAGCCGGACGGACGATGGAAGATCGAGGTGACGCTGCCGAAGCCGGGCGCGTATCAGCTGTTGTCGGATTTTCTTCCGACCGGCGGGTCGCCGCAGTTCGTCGGGCGCACCATCGAAACCGCCGGCTTCGACGGCGACCTCGAATCGCAAACCGCCCACCTGGAGCCTGACACGATCCTCACGAAGACGGTCGGTTCGCTCACCGCTCACCTCGAGCTCGAGCCTTCGATCCTCGTCGAGGGCCAGTACGGTCACCTGATGTTCACGCTGACCGACGCGACGACGGGCCGGCTCGTCACCGACCTGCAACCATATCTCGGCGCCTTCGGCCACGCCCTGATCCTCAGCGAGGACATGCGCGACTACATCCACTCGCATCCGTTCGAGGGGCCCGAGACCGACATTTCCAGGGGTGGCGGGCCGAACGTGACGTTCGAGGGCTACATGCCGCGCGCCGGGCGCTACCGCGCCTGGAGCCAGTTTCAGCGAAATGGCGAGGTAATCACCGTACCCTTCACCGTGAACGTCGCGACCGTGGAAGAGTCGGTAAGGGGTGCATCGCAGGGCAACCTGCGCTAGACTCCGACCAGCCGAAAGGCAAGGAGGCGTTCATGACCGGTCCTCGGATGCCTGGGTTGCGTATCGCCCACACCTGCGTCGCCACATTCGCCGTCGCACTTGCCCTGTCGGCCGTCAGCCAGGCCGCCGATCCCTCCACGCGCCCGGTGACGTTCACCAAGGACGTCGCGCCGATCCTCCAGGACAGATGTCAGCAGTGCCATCAGCCGAATTCCATCGCGCCGATGTCGCTCATCACGTTCCAGGAGGCGCGGCCCTGGGCGCGCTCGATCAAGGAACGCGTCGCGTCGCGCCAGATGCCGCCATGGCATATCGACCGCAGCGTCGGCGTCCAGAAATTCAAGAACGACATGTCTCTCTCCGCGGACCAGATCGAGACGATCGTCCGCTGGGTTGACGCCGGTTCGCCGCAGGGTGATCCGAAGGACATGCCGCCGCCGCCGCCGCTCGTGACCGACAACGAGTGGAAGGCCGTCCACGACGGATTCGGCAAGCCCGATCTCGTCGTGAAGTCGACCGAGTACACGATGCCGGCACAGCACCAGGACGTCTGGTATCGCCCGATGTCCGACATCCCGCTCGACGAGCCGCGGTGGGTGAAGCTCGTCGAGATCCGTCCCACGAATCTCAAGTCGCGCAAGATCATCCATCACTCGATCGCGTATCTCGTGCTGAACAACGATCCCGACGCGGTGAACACGGGCATTTCGGCGGGCCGGCGCGGCGCGTCTGACGCGACCGATCTCGCCAGCAGGCGCCCGCAGCTGATGGAATGGGCGATTGGGAAGGGCTACGACCTGTACCGCCCCGGCACCGGCAAGCTGGTCGTGCCCGGCGAGAAGATCTCGTGGGACCAGCACATTCACGCGGTCGGCGAGGAAGTCACCGGCGGATCCGAAATCGGCGTCTGGTTCTACAAGAAGGGTGAGGAGCCGAAGAAGCGCAGCTATCTGATCGGCTTCACCGGCATCGATCGCACGAAGATGCTCGACATCCCGCCGAACTCGATGGCGATGACCGAGGGCTTCACCGTCCTCAAGGAAAACACGCTGATCGAGAACTTCCAGCCGCACTTCCATCTGCGCGGCAAGGCGATGGAAGTCGAAGCGATTCTGCCCGACGGCAACCGCGAGGTGCTCAGCTACGTCGGCAACTTCAATTTCAACTGGATGACCAACTAC
>JBHEMG010000185.1:0-68119 GCA_046262715.1 Gemmatimonadales bacterium | reverse complement strand
CTCGAGGCCGCGTGGGAACTTGCGATCACTTACCTCCGAGAGCGATGCGGACTTGCCGCTCAGGAGCTGCTGGAACAGCTCCCGTGGGGTTCGGCCCTCGTGCGGGTGCCTCCCCGTGAGCATGTAGTACGCGATCTTCGCCAGGCTATAAATGTCCGCTCGGCCATCCACCAGCTCGCCCGACAGCGCTTCGGGGGCGACGTACTGCAGCGTCCCGACAAAGAAACCCGTGCGGGTGAGCCGCTCTTCCGGCGGCTGCTCGGCGTCGCGCGCGATGCCAAAATCCAGCAGCTTCACCGTGCGGTCGGCGGGGTCGTACATGATGTTCTCAGGTTTCAAATCGCGATGAATGATGCCGGCGCGGTGCGCGGCCGCGAGTGCGTCCGCGAGCTGCCGGATCAGCGCGACGGCGTCCGCGGGGTCGAGCGGTCCTTCCCGGTGTAGGAAATCAGCAAGCGGCTCCCCCTTTGCCCACTCGAGCGCGAGATAGTACAGGCCGTCCGCTTCCCCGAAGTCATAGGTGTGGACGACGCCAGGATGCACGACGCGAGAGCCATAGCCCGCTTCCCGCAGGAAACGTTTGATGACGATGGGGTCGCCCCTGAGGCGCTCCCGCAATACCTTGAACGCACAAGCGCCGTGACCGGGATGGTCGGCGCGGTACACCTCCGCCGTCCCTCCTTCACCGATGCGTTCGAGGAGGCGGTAGCCGGCAATAGACTGCCCGGCCAGGTTTTCGTTCGCCATGGGGGTTGGCGCGAAACTAACGTCTCGCTTTGAGGCTCGGCAAGTGACACGATGCAGGACAGCAGTAATTGCGGTGCTTTTCTGCGCGAGTGGCTGTGGTTCATGGCAACGCGTCGGCACTCCCAGGGGCGGCGCGCGCCCGGGACCCGTGGTACCACGGCTGTTCGACGCCAGCGCCGTGTACCGTTCCATGGGAGCGCTGGTTGGCGGCGGCGCGTTGCCCTTCGTGGCGTCGGTGCGCTACCTGGCTGGGCCGACATCCGACTCCACGTTGGCGTTGTTCTCTGTGTCGCTGACGAATCCAGCGCTGTCGTTCCAACGTCGCGGCGCCGAATTCATCGCGGAGTACCGCGTTGAAGCCTCCTTCCGCACCGACAGCAACAGCGTAAGTCCCGTCCGGCAGATCGGCAGCGACGAGCAGGTGCGCGTGCGCAATTTCCAGGAAACGCTGCGCAGCGACGAGAGCGTCATCTTCCAGCAATTCGTGACGCTGCCTCCCGGCAAATACAACGTCATGGTCATGGTGCGCGACCGCAACGGGCCCGCCTACGCGCGCGCGGAACGGGTCGACACCGCACCACGCTTCGGTGGTCCGGCGCTGACGCAACCGATCACGGTGTATACGGCGAGCGGCAGGACGCAGCGCGCCGAGCTGCCCAAGCTCGTCGCCAACCCACGGTCGACGCTGCCATATGGCTCGGATTCGCTGCGCTTTTATGTCGAACGCTATGGCGGCGGCGGACCGATCGTCGGACGCGTGGTGGATAGCGACCATCGCGAGTTATGGCGCGATTCCGTCCATATGAGCGGCGGGACCGACTTTGCCGCCACGACGATGATCGTCGCGCCGGGCCGCCTGCCCGTGGGGCAGGCGGAGCTGCAGCTGATTCCCGCCGGCGGCGATACGACGCGGGCGCGCTTTCTGGTCAGCTTTTCCAATCAATGGGTCATCACGAACTTCGACGAAATGCTGAGCCTGCTGCGCTATTTCGATCAGCAGGAATGGGTGGACTCGCTGCGGCGCGCGACGCCTGCCCGGCGCTTGGAGTTGTGGCGCGATTTCTGGAGAGCTACCGATCCCACGCCGATCACGACGGAGAACGAGGCGCTGGACGAGTACTTCAAGCGAATCCAGCAGGCCAACCTGCGCTTTCCCGACGAAGGGGAGGCGGGGTGGCTGACGGAGCGCGGGGAGGTCCTCGTTTCCTTGGGCGAGCCCGATGAAATGCTCGACCTGTCCAATGGCATCGAGCGCAACGGCATGCGGGTGTTGCGTTGGACGTATGCCGTTCAGCGCCTGGTCCTCTATTTCCAAGATCAAACTGGTTTCAGCCGCTTTCGTCTGACCCCGACGTCGCGCGCCGAGTTTCAGCGGGTGTTGGCGCGAGTGAGGCGCTCAGGCAGGTGAGACGCGGCGTCGCCCTCGGGATCGCGGTGTTGGTCGTGTCCGCGGTGAGGGGAAGGGCACAAAGCGTCGCTCCCGCCGACCACACCGCCACGTATCGCGCCGATTCATTGCGGCTGGCGGGCCGCCCCTGGCATGCCGCGGAGACGCTGCTCGCCGCGGCACGTCGTGAGCCGAACCCCGATGCATTTCTCATCGTCGAAGGCGCCAAGGCCGAAGTGCACGCCCGGCGCTACGAGCGCGCGCGGATCCTGCTGTCTGGGCAACCGTGGCTGACCGACTATCTGGACGGCGAAGCGCTCGCGGTGCTGGCCCAGGCGGAATTCGGTGTGTCTCGGTACGCCGACGCGGCGACGCATTTCCAGCTGGCCCGTGCGCGCGCGCCGGCGGCGCGCAAACCGCTGCTCGCCGTGCGGGCGGCTCTCGCGTACGAGGCGGCCGGGCAGCCTGACAGCGCGGCGGTTGCGTTTGCGGCGGCGCGTGAGGGCGGCGCGCTCCCGGCAATCGATCCGTGGTTGCGGGTGCGGCAGGCGCGTGTCACCAGGGATACGGCCGAGGCGAGTCGGTTGCTCATGGATGTGCCGGCACCGGCGGCCCGGGATGTGCCGCTCGCGCGCGCGCGCTCCCTGCTACTCGCGGGCGATACAACCAGAGCGCTCGACGCGTTCGCGGCGGCAGGGAAGGGACTGGACGCCGCCCGCCTGGCATTGCTGACCGGCGACTCAGCGCGCGCTCGCGCGCTCGTGTACAAACTGTTCACCCGCGATCCGCTGAGCGATGACGCGGCCGCGGCCGTGCCGCTCGCGCTCGGACCGCTCCCGCCGCGCGATCCCGCGGAGCACGTCGTCCTCGCGCGCGCATTGAACCGGCGCACTACGTCGCGCGACGCGCGCATGCATGTCGAGCACGCCCTCCACGCAGGGGATTCGAGCGCGACGACGCTGCTGTTCTATGGAGACTTACTTCTGGCCGGCGGCCGGTTGCGCGACGCGGTACGCGCGTATGGCGCAGCGACCCGCGACTCGACCTTGGGACGTGCGGCGATGTCCCGCCGTGCGCGCGTCCTCGTCCGCCTCGGGGACTCGACGGCGATCGGCGCGCTGTCCCGCTTCGCGCAGAGCTATCCGACGGACACCGCGGCGCCGGGCGCCCTCTATCTGTTGGCTGACATGATGGAGAGCCGCGACCGGTGGCCCGACGCCGTGCATTGGTATCGCGAGCTGATGACCCGCTATCCCGCCGATCCTCGCGCATCGCTGGCGCGGTTTCGCCTCGCCGCCCACGCCGAGGGCGCGGGCCAGCTCGACAGTGCCGCGGTCTTGTACCAGGCGGAGATCGATGCGGCGGGACCGCAGCGAACCGCCGCGCGCTTCTGGCTCGCCAAGATGGCGGAAGGTCGGGGCGATTCTGCCCAGGCGCGCAATATCTGGGTGACGCTCGCGCACGAAGACTCGCTCGGGTACTACGGGATGCGCGCGCGCCGCGAAACCGGCCTTGGGCCCCTCACGTTTACCGCGCCTCCGGCACGCAGCACACCGCCGCCTGCGATTGCCACCGGTCTCGCGCGTATCGACACGCTGCTGCTCGCCGGACTGGATAGCGAGGCCCAAGCCGAAGTGCGGATCGTGTTGGCCAGGCCGCCGCAGGATCTCGAGGCGTTATTGGGGTGGAGCGAGGGTCTGAGCACGCGAGGGTACGGCTCGGCGGCGGTGCGACTCGGCTGGCAGGCGGCGCTGCTGGCGCCGGGGGACGTGCGCGTGCTGCGGGCAATCTTCCCCTGGCCCAATCGCGCCGCGGTCGAGGCGGAAGCGGAGGAGTTCGGCGTCGATGCGTTGCTCCTCGCCGCGCTCGTGCGTCAGGAGAGTGTCTTCGACGTCGAGGCGCTGTCACCGGCGGGGGCGCGCGGCCTCGTGCAGCTGTTGCCGAGCACCGCCGCGCTGATGGCGCGCGGGCTCGACGTCGCGTTCTTCCCGGAGTGGCTTACCGTCCCCGATCTCAATCTGCACCTCGGAGCGGCGCATCTCGCGGAGCTGATTCGGCGGTTTGGGAGGGTGGACGCCGCCATCGCCGCGTACAACGCGGGACCGGTGCCGGTTCGCCGCTGGCTCGCGCGCGACGGAGCGGGAGATCCCGACCGATTCATCGAGCTCATCCCCTATCCGGAAACGCGCGGTTATGTGCGGAGTTTATTGCGCAATCGCGAGTTGTATCGCGCGTTGTATGGGCCATCCTGAGCGGCTTGACAGTGTTCTGGGCTGCGGGTCTTTTCTAGCCGTCCACTAGTCGTTCAGCACAGTCTCTGCAGGAGGCGGATCGTGATCAAGGGCAAGGTGAAGTGGTTCAATGACGCCAAGGGGTACGGCTTCATTGAGCAAGATGGCGGCGAAGACGTGTTCGTGCACTTCTCGGCGATTCAGATGGATGGCTTCAAGACGCTCGCCGAGGGCCAAGTCGTGGAGTTCGAAGTGAAGCAGGGAGACAAGGGTCTTCACGCCAGCAACGTCGTGCGCGCCTAACGCGCGGCCTTCACCAGACTGTTCCGCCCCGCCCGGGCACCCTGGGCGGGGTTGTTGTTTCCGTGGCTAGTTTTCCAGTCCATGCCTCCGCGTCCCGCCCCGCCAATTCCCGCCACCGCCGCCGGCCGGAAGTGTGTCTTCCTGGTCGACGGGTACGCCCTTATCTACCGGGCGTTTTTTGCGATGATTGCCCGGCCGCTGACGACGAAAAGCGGGGAGAACACGTCCGCGGTCTGGGGCATCACGAACTTTCTGCTGCGGCTCTACGAAAACTACCATCCCGAGTACATCGGCTGGGTCCACGATCGGGGAAAGTCGTTCCGCCAAGAGCAATACGCCGAGTATAAGGCGACGCGCGAGAAGCTGAGCGAGGAGCTACAGCAGGACTTCGATCGCTCGCTCGAGCGCGTGTGCCAGATCCTCGATGCGTTTCACATTCCCGTCATCGCGATCAACGGCTACGAGGCCGACGACGTGGTGGCGACGCTCGCTGAGCGCGTGGCGCACGACGGTATGCAGGCCGTCATCGTGTCGGGCGACAAGGACTTCTATCAGCTGATCGGCGATGGAGTCGCGCTGCTCAATCCCGGCCGCGGCGGGCAAGCGGCCGTCGAGGAGCAGTGGGTGGATCACACCAACGCGAACGAGCGGCTGGGCGTCCCGCCGGCGCAGGTGGTGGATTTCCTCGCGCTGGTCGGTGATACCTCCGACAATATCCCGGGCGTGAAGGGCATCGGCGACAAGACCGCCGTTCAGCTGCTGGAAACGTATGGCGACCTCGACACCATCCTCGCGCGCGCGGCCGATATTCCGGGTAAGCGCCCGCGCGAAGCGCTGCTTCAGCAGGCCGACAATGCCCGTCTTTCGCGCCAGCTGGTCACACTGCGCCGGGACGTGCCGGTCGAGCTCGATCTCGATCAGCTCGGCGTCCGCACGCCAGACACCGAGAGCCTCGCGGCGCTGTTCACCGAGCTCGAGTTCCGCACCCTCATCCCGAAGCTCGATGATCTCGCCGCGGTGGGGGGCGCTCCGTCCGTCGAGGCGGGGCCGGCGGGGGGGCCGGCCCCGGCGCCCGCGGTCCGCACGCCCCAGCTCGCCGATCCGACAATTATCGACGATCCCGCCGCACTGCCGGCGATGATCAAGGAGCTGCGAGCGGCCAGGCTCGTGGCAATTCACACCGATCCCCAGGTTGTGGGACTCTCGATCGCGGTCGCGCCCGGGCGTTCGTGGTACCTGCCGCTCGGTCATCACGCGCGCGAAAACGAATTCGAGAGCAAGGCGCCGCGAAACCTCCCATCGCTTGCGAGTCCCGCGCTGGCGGAGCTGCGCGCGGCGCTGGCCGACCCAGATGTCCGAAAGGCAGGCCACGACATCAAGGCGGTGTGGGTCGCTCTCGCGCGCGCGGGCGTCGCGCTCGCCGGCGTGGCGTACGACTCAATGGTCGCCAGCTTCGTGCTCGATCCTGGCAGCCGCTCGCATGCAATGAATGATCTGGCGCGCGAGCATCTCTCCGTCGAGCTCCCAATGACGGCGCAGCTGCTCGGGAAGGTCAAAGGCGGCGTCACGGAGCGAACGCTGGCCGAGGTCCCGGTGGCGGAGGCAGCGAGAGTTTCCGCGGCGCAGACGGAAATGGTGCTGCGGCTGGAGGAGACCTTCCGTGCCGACATCGAGGCCCATCATTTGACGCAGTTGCTGGATGAGATCGAGATTCCGCTGATCCCGGTGCTGGTGGACATGGAAGCCACCGGCATTCTGGTCGATCGAGCGTTCCTGGGAGAGATGTCGCGTGGATTCAGTAAAGAGCTGAAGGTGTTGGAGCTCGACATTTACCGTGCCGCCGGCGGCGAGTTCAACATCGGCTCGACCCCCCAGCTGCGAACGATTCTATTCGAGCGGTTGAAACTGCCGGTGCAGAAGCGCACGAAGACCGGCCCGTCCACCGACGTTGAAGTGCTGGAACAGCTCGCGGCCCTGGGTCATGAGGTCCCACGACTGCTGATCGAGTACCGGGAGCTGTCGAAGCTGCAGTCCACATACGTGGACGCGCTCCCCGGTTACATCCAGGCCGACACGGGCCGGGTACACACGACCTTCAATCAGACCGGCGCAGCGACGGGCCGGCTGTCGTCGTCGGATCCTAATCTCCAGAATATTCCCGTACGCACGCGCCGGGGCGGGGAAATCCGGCGCGCGTTCGTCGCCCCTCCGGGTCGCGAGCTGCTCATCGCCGATTACTCGCAGATCGAGCTGCGTTTGCTCGCGCATCTCTCCGAGGATCCGTCGTTCGTGGCGGCGTTCCAGCGCGGCGGCGACATCCACCGGCAAACGGCAGCGGTCATCTTCGGCGTCCCGGAAGAAAACGTCACCGGAGAGATGCGCGCCCGCGCCAAGACAATCAATTTCGCGACGATCTACGGACAGGGGCCGCTGGCGTTGTCTCGGCAGCTCGGCATTACGCTGGACGAGGCAAAGTCGTTCATCAAGCACTACTTCGAACGCTTTGCCGGCGTACGCGCCTGGCTCGACAAGACCGTTGAGGAAGCGCGCCAGAAGGGGTTCGTAGAGACGTTGTTCGGCCGGCGGCGCTACATCCCGGAGCTTCGCGACAGGAACTTCAGCATCCGGGCATTCGGCGAGCGGACGGCGACCAATTCGCCGCTGCAGGGGTCGGCGGCAGACCTCATCAAGATCGCCATGATCCGGATCCACGCGGCGCTGCGGCGGGCCGATCTGCGCGCCAAAATGCTCTTACAGGTGCATGACGAGCTGGTGTTCGAAATCCCGGAATCCGAGCGGGCAGCTGCCGGGACCCTTGTAAAACGCGAGATGGAGGGAGTTGCCAGCCTGCGTGTGCCATTGCTCGTAAGTATCGGCGCCGGAAAGAATTGGATCGACGCGAAGGGATAAGCACGCCTCTTGCAGGATCAGGGGGGAGTGCCCACAATAGGGGCGTCGATCCGAGCTGTGTGACGGACGACGCCCTTTCGCGCCCGGAGGGTAACGCAGTGAAGGCACGCGGTTTTACCCTGATCGAGCTGCTGATCGTGGTGGTGATCATCGGGCTGCTCGCGGCAATCGCGATCCCGAAGCTCGCCAACACGAAGCAGAAGGCGTACGTCGCGCAGATGAAGTCCGATCTTAAAAATCTCGCGACGGCCCAAGAGGCTTTCTTCTATGATAGCGCCTTTTATACGTCGAGCCTCGTCGCGCTCAACAATTTCCGCTCGTCGACGGGCGTAACGTTGAATGTGCTGGAAGCGTCGCCGGGCGGCTGGTCCGCCGAGGCGGTGCATGCGCAGACGCCCCGCAAGTGTGTGCTCTATCAGGGCAGCGCGTCGCCGGTTGCGCCGGCCACGGCCGAGGGTCGCATTACCTGCACGTAGCGCCGCCGTATCGGGAATTCCAACGCCGCCGCGAGGGGATGCGATTCGCCCTCGACGGCGGCGTTTGGCTTCACCGTCACAAAATTCGCGACGAGCCGATGGTTCACCTCGTCAGCTCCGACAAGGAACGGCTGCTCGCGCTGGGGCGTACCTTGGGGTTTCAGGCGCGCTGGCTGCAATACAAGCCGCTGAAGGATCCCGACACGGGGATTCGCGTACCGGCGTGGCACTGGGATGTTTGGGGAGAAAAGCTGCAACTGCTCGATTCGCCTACGTGACCTCGTCGGCATCGCGGCGCGGCGCCCGCACACCGGGCCACCAATTCCACCGCCCGGCGATATGCATGATGGCGGGGACGAGCACCATGCGAATCAGGGTCGCGTCGAGCAGCACCGCTACCGCGAGCCCGAAGCCGATGAACTGCACGGCAAGCACACGGGTGAACGCAAAGTTGCCGAACACGATGATCATGATCAGTGCCGCAAACGTGATGGTCGACGCCGTCGTCGACAGCCCTTCCATCGTCGCGTGGTCGTTGCGGCCGGTCTTGTCGAATACCTCCTTCACGCGCGTCAAGAGAAATACTTCGTAATCCATCGACAGACCGAAGACCGTGGCGAAGACGAGCACCGGCACCACGACGAAAATCGCTTCGGTCGGCCCCTCGAGCCCGAAGAAGCTCGCCCCGTACCCATGCTGGAACACGAGCACGGTGATCCCGAAGGCGGCACTGACCGAGACGCAATTGAGGACGACGGCCTTGAGCGGCACCAGCAACGAGCGGAACGCGATGAACAGCATGATCGCCGTGACGCCGAGAATCATTGCGACGATGCCCGGGAAGCGCCGCAGCAGGTGCTCCTGCAGGTCGAGGCTCGACGCCGCAAAGCCTCCTACCACGATCTCCGCGCCGCGCAAGCGCGTGCCGTGCGCGATCGTCGCGCGCACGTGCCGGGCCAAATCCATCATGCCGGTCAATGAGACGGAGTCGACGGCGATCACGTCCATGAGCGTCGTTTGCCGGTCGGCGCTCAGATAGGCATTGAAAAACTCTGGGTACCGTTCGCGGACCGCTTCGGGATCGCCGTAAAAAATCGCGAGCTGCAGCGTCGACATGCCCGGCCGGAGCGTCGCGACGCCTCGCACCTCTCGCACCCGCGGATCCTTACGGATGGAATCGCTCAACGCCTTGAGCCCCGGCAGCCGCTTTCCGGACAGCGCGGATTCGCCGGGAGGCAGCCGGACCACGATGCGGAGCGGCTGGATCACGCCGCTCGCGCCCATATCGCGCAGCGCCGCGAGGCCCTGGCCCGACTCGGCATCCGGCGGAAACCAGTTGCGCGCCGGCAGGCCGATCTTGATTTGTGTCAGGGGGAAGGTGAGGATCGCCACGGCCAGACCGCCGCCGAGAATTGCGCGCCACGGCCGGTGTCCCAGGGAGCGCGCCCAGCGTTCCCACCCCTGCGGCGTGTGAATGAAGGCCAGCATGCGGGCCAGCCACTTGGGGCGGTCGATGTCGCGTCCCAAAATTGCTAGCGCGGCGGGCAAAAACGTCGTCGCGAGCAGGACCGCCACGGCGACGACGATCAATCCCCCGACGCCGACCGACCGGGTCTCGGTGAGCGGCGTGAGAATCAGCGCCCCAAATCCCACGACCACCGTCAGCCCTGATGTCACCACGGCGGATCCCGCCGTCTGAATCGTGCGGATCGCCGCGTCTGTCGGCGACAATCCCCTGTTCAATTCCTCCCGAAAGCGTGTGACGATGAGCAGCGAGTAGTCGATCCCGACGCCCAATCCGACCATGGTGGTGATATTGAGCACGAACACCGACATCGTCTGGAATTGAGCCGCCACCGCGACGATCCCAAGCGCAATAGTGATGGCCAGCACACCGACGACGATCGGGAGGGTCGCGGCCACGAGTGCGCCGAACGCGAGCACGAGCACGGCGAGGGTGATTGGAACGACCCGTTGTTCACCGCGCCGGGTGTCCTCGGCGCTGATCGTTCGCACGTCGTAGTCCAGCGCCGGATTGCCCGTCACCTTGACGTCGAACCCATCGCCCTGGGGCAGGCGTCCCATGGTACTGCTGATCGTCTCGCGCAGATCGGGGACGACGGTGCGGCTCACGTCCTCGGTGCTCGCCGGCGTCAGCGCGGCGATGAGAAAGGTCGTGTGATGGTCCGGACTGACGAAGGTGGATTCGCCGATCGTTCGGACCGAAACGACCTGGCTGATGTATGGCTGGCGCGCGAGTGCTGCGGAAATCGAATCGAGCGCCGCCCCAAAGCGCGGGTGCGTGTACCGCACCGGCCCATGAACCACGATGGCGACGTATTCCGCGATCGGATTCGGAAACGTTTCGCGAATCAGCTGCGCGGCGCGAGCGGATTCCGTTTGCTCGACGTTCATGCCGCGAACGGCAAGAACGCGCTGGACGTGTGTGGCTTTGGGTGCGAACAGCAGCGCGAGCACCGCCCACGCGGCGATCACCCAGCCGCGCCAGCGGACGAGTTGTCTCGCGGGTAACGCGATCATCTATGGTTCAAGCACATGCGGGCCCCAATCATAGGGACGCGCCAAGTGCAAAGCTAGCGTCGCGACCTCGCGTGTTCGCATATTGGCCACATGGTAGAACGCCGGCTCACGGGAATGATCGCCGCCGCGGCGGTGCTCATCGTGCTCTTCATTCTCTGGGACGCATTTCGTCCCACTGCGCGCAACGCCCCGGCGCCGGATTCCAACTCCGCCGACTCGTCGACAGTATCAGTGACGGTGCCGCCCGCTCCGCAGCAACAGACCACCGCGCCCACGACAACCTCACAGGGCGCAGCACTGCCTGCCGGTCCGGGTGGTCGCGAGCTCTCGTACATCGAGCTGTTGGCGCGCTCGGAGACCCGACGGCGAATTCGCTCCAGCGGCTCGAGCACGTACCTCGGCGAGATGCTGGCCGCCAGCGAGGATTCGACCTTACGCCGCTGGGAGAACCGGACCACCGCGCCGATTCGGGTGTGGTTCGCGCCGACTCACGCCGCGAATTTCCAGCCTGTCTTCCTGGACGCGATTCGGAACGCCTTCGCGAAGTGGACCGCCGTTGGCGTGCCGGTGCGGTTCGACTTCGACGGCGACTCGAGCAATGCCGAGGTGACGGTGAAGTGGCGCATCCAATTCGAGATCGAGCGCACCGGCCAGACCGACGTGACCTGGGACGAGAACGGCCATATCCAGTCGGCCGTGGTCACACTGGCCACCTTCGATCCGAAGGGCCGGCCGATGGAAGCCGACGACGTCGGCGTCGTGGCGATCCACGAAGTCGGGCATCTGTTGGGTCTCGACCACTCCCGCGACTCGACGGACATCATGTATCCGATGGCCAAAGTGCGTGACCTGTCGGATCGCGATGCCCGGACCGTGCTTCTTCTATATCAGCTCACCCCGGGAAGCCTGCGCTGAAGGCAGCGCTTCTCTATCTGATCATCCAAGGGGCGGCGCAGGCGACTCCGGGGCGCAGCCCCGGGGTGGACGCGACCGTGCTCGACCACGCCGTGCTGGAGGGGATCCGGCAAGGCGTCTACCCGGGCGCCGCGCTGGTCGTCGGGCGGCACGATACCATCCTGTTTGCCAGAGGGTACGGGCGATTCACGTGGTCGCCGGCGAGTGCGGCGGTCAGCACGGACAGCACACTGTGGGATCTCGCGTCGCTGACGAAGGTCGTAGCAACGACGCCGGCGCTGATGCTGCTCGTGGAGCGCGGGCTGGTCCAACTGGATGCTCCCGTTGCCGTGTACGTGCCCGAGTTCAACGGGCCCGGCACGAACGTCATCACCGTGCGGCATCTGTTGACGCACACCTCCGGACTCCGCGGCACGCTGCCACTGCGCGAGGCGGCCGACAGCGCCGCGGCGTTGCGGATGGTGCTCAGCACCACGCCCGTGGCACCGCCTGGATCGCGGATGGTGTATTCCGATCTCAACGCGATCCTGCTGGGTGAAATCGTGCGGCATGTCATCGGCCTGCCGCTCGATCAATTCGTAACGCGCGAAGTGTATGCGCCCCTCGGCGTCACGTCGGAGATGCTGTTCCGGCCGCCGAAGCGGCTCGAGCGCCGCATTGCCCCCACCGGCTTGTGGCACGGCCACCCTATCGCAGGGATCGTAAACGATCCGAATGCGGCGCGGCTGGGTGGCGTGGCGGGCCATGCCGGGCTGTTTGCATCGGCGCGGGCGCTCGCTCGCTTCGCGCAGCTCATGCTCGGCGAGGGAACCGCGCCGGGCGGTCCTCGCATTCTCAAGAGCGAAACGGTGCATCAATTCACTCAAATCGCCGTAACGGCCCGGCGAGGCACGAGCGCCCGCACGCTGGGATGGGAAGCGCTACCGACCGGCGAGGAGACGTCGAGCGCCGGTACGCTGTTCGGGCCGCGCAGCTATGGGCATACAGGTTGGACCGGGACGTCGCTGTGGATCGACCCCGATCGGGACGTGTTCGTGCTGTTGCTCACGAATCGGGCGTACGATCCCAGAGCGCGCGGATCGTTCAGCAAGCTGAAGAAGGTCCGCGGGCAGGTCGCGGATGCTGCGGCGCGAGCCGTCGGCGTACCCACTCCTTAGGTCTCTGGTGGCGGATGTGGCGGGTCGCTAGGTTCGCAAACGGGAGGCAATGATCACGTGAGCACCGCTGTACTGAGCGCTGAATCGGTCCGCCAGGAGTTGCGCAAGGTAAAGGACCCCGAGCTCGACCTGAACATCGTCGATCTGGGACTCGTCTACGACGTCGACGTGGACGAGGGGCTGGTGCGCATCAACATGACGTTGACCTCGCCTGGCTGTCCGGCGGGGCCGATGATCACGAACGACATTTATAAAGCCGTGCGCGCGCTCGAGGGCGTAAAGGATGTGGACATCGACATCGTATGGGAGCCGTACTGGACACCGGAGCGGATCGATCCGAAGATCCGCGCGATGATGGGGTTCTAGCGCGCCGCTGCGAGCAACGCCTGGCCCAACACCTCGATCTGCCAACGTCGCAAGCCTTCCACCCGCTCCAATGCCGCCCCATCGACCGGGCGCGCCCGTACCACCGCTTCCAACGTCGTCCGTCCGCATAGCACGCCTGCGTCCAGACCGAGCTCGGCGGCGACGCGGTTGCGCTCCGCTTTCACTTTCTCGAGGCGCGCATCGAAGCCGGGGTCCTTCTGCGGCCGCGACTGGCGCTCCAGTCGGGGCAGCTCGCTCTCGTTCAGTGCTTGCGCCCGCGCGACGGCATCGAGCAGCGCGTCGCCATAGCGCCGGGCAAGGGAGGCAGGCACCTCCCGCACCCGGGCCAGATCCGCTGGGGTTGCAGGCAGGGCGCGGCTCACAGCGAGAAGCGAGTCGTTCCCGATGATGCGGAATGGCGCTTTGTCTTCACGCTGCGCCACGGATTCACGCCAGCAGTGCAATTCGCGCAGCGCGGCCAAGCCGCGCGACGGCAATCCCTTCGCGCCTTTTATCCGCAAGTATGTCTCTTCGTCCCCCCCTGCCGTCACGCCGGTCCAGCGCAACGCTTCGAGCAAACGGAATTCTTCGGCGGCCCAGGAGAAGCGCCCCAATTCCCGAAGGCGTTGCTCGAGCGCGTCGCGCAGCGCCAGGAGGTATTGCGTGTCGGCGGCGGCATACGCCAGCATGGGCGGCGTGAGTGGCCGCATCGACCAATCGGCTTTCTGGTGCTCCTTGTCGAGCTTCACCCCGGCGTATTTCTCGAGCAGGGCGGCGAGGCCGATGGCGGGTTCGCCGGCAAGCTGGGCCGCGATGCGCGTATCGAATAGCCGGACCGCGCGAAACCCGTAGTCCCGATCGAGCACGCGCAGATCGTAATCGGCGTCATGAAAGACTTTTTCGACTTGGGGATCAGTGAGCAGTCCGCCGACGGGGGCTAGATCGTGGACGGCCAGCGGGTCTATGAGCGCCGCGCGGGTTGGGCTGCAGATTTGCACCAGGTAAATACGATCGCGATAGCGGTGAAAGCTCGCGGCCTCGGTGTCTACCGCAGCGCGCGACTCCCGCCTCACGGCGGCGATGAATTCCGCCAGCTGCTGGGGCGTCGCTATGTAACTTGCCGGAGCCGTCACTCCTCCTTCCCTAGCGCCTCCATGCCGGCGGCGATCTCTTCAAGCGCCTTGGCTAGCGTCTTGTAGAATTCCGGATCGGGCGCCTGTGGCGCCCCGCCCAGCGGGTCGCCCGCGCATTTGCGAGCGGCTCGCGCCGCATGACGTATGTAGTCGGTGGAAACTCGCATGGATCGCTCCGCAGCGTTGGCCACAAAGATACGCGCCGCTTTCGTGCCGTGCAGTCTCGCCGAGTGGCCTACGCCGCTCGAGGAGCATCCGGCACTGGCGCGGGCGTTGGGACTGCAGACGCTTTGGCTCAAGCGTGAGGATGCCGCGGGCGGAAACAAGGTACGCGGCCTCGAATTTCTCCTGGCCGGCGCGCCACCTCGCTCGGTCTTCGTCACCATCGGCGGCACCGGCTCGAGCCACGCGCTCGCCACCGCGCGCCACGCCAGACGCCAGGGTCATCGCACGGCGGTGGCGCTCTTTCCGCAGCCTGACACCGAAGCAAGCCGGGCAGTCGTTGCCGCGACCAGCGCGGAGGCGAATCTGGTGGTGCGGGCGTCGAGCTTGGTCACGCTGCCCTGGGCGGTGCTGCGTGCCTGGCGCGCCGCGCATCACCTCGGCAGGGGCAAGCCGCATTGGATCCCCGGCGGTGGCGCTGAGCCCCGCGCCGTCATCGGTCACCTTCTTGCCGCGATCGAGCTGGGGACACAGCTCTCGACGCCGCCCGACACGATCGTGGTGCCGCTCGGAACGGGCGGCACGGCGGCGGGCATTGCGCTCGGTATCGCTTGGCTTGGCTGGTCCACGCAAGTCTTGGCCGTTCGCGTCGCGCCGCGGATAGTCGCGAACCGTTGGCGGACGCTGCGGTTGGCCCGTAAAGCCGCAGCGGCGCTGCGCCAAGCGGGGATCGAGTTTCAAGTGCCGCGAGCGACGATTCGAGTGGAGGTCTTGGATGCGATTGGCGAGGGATATGGACACCCGAGCCCGGCAGGAGAATCAGCGCGAGTACTCGCGGCGGCGCATGGCGTGCGACTCGATCCGACCTACGGCGCCAAAGCGTTCAGCGTGCTACAACGCGCGAGCGGCATGATGCAACGCGCCGTCTTTTGGCAAACCTTTCCGTTCTAGGCGCCTTTGCGCTGCGGCTTCCCCGGCGGTGTATCGCTCTGGAAGACGTCGCGATTTTTCGCGATGTAGTCCTTCCATTGCGGCGGAACATCTTCTTCAGGGAAAATTGCGGTCACCGGGCATTCTGGTTCGCATGCGCCGCAGTCGATGCACTCGTCGGGATGGATGTACAGCATGTCCGGGCCTTCGTAGATGCAATCCACGGGACAGACGTCCACGCAGGAGCGATCCTTGACGTTGATGCAGGGCTCGGCAATGACGTACGGCATGCCATCTCCTGAGTACGGAACGGGTGCGTTCGGGGGAGCGCATGGCAAACCTAGACTGACGCTTAGCTCAGTCAAGGGACTATTCGGTACCTAAGATACTTGCGAGTATCTGCGTCCACCCCTGATACCTGCACAATTACTGCCCATGCTTGCGCAAAAGGTGCCCACAAGTATCGTGGATACCCGTGGGGATCATTCACCAGCGCCGCAAGATGGAGACCCGGTCGTTGCTCGTCGCGGCGGGCCTCGAGCTGTTCGCCGAGCGCGGCTTTGAGCAAGCGACACTCGATGAGGTTGCTCTGGCTGCGGGGTTCACCAAGGGCGCCATCTACCGACACTTCCCATCGAAAGGGGCATTCCTGCTGGCGCTGTTCGAACAATACGCCGCAGTCGCGCGCGCTGGGTCCGGTGCGCGCCAAGCGTCCTGGTTCGTTCCCCTCACCGTCCAGTTCGCGGCGCAAGCGACGCGCGATCCTCTCCTGCGACGCCGGCTGGCGGTCGTCTTGTCCGAAGCACCCGACGGCTCCAGTGCCGAGAGTCAGCTCCTCAAAGCATTGGGTCGCATATGGCCCGCCTGATCGACCTCAGCCATGAGATCGAACATGGAATGGTCACCTATCGCCGACTGCCCGCGCCGGCGATCAGCGATTGGCTCACGCGCGCCGCTTCAGGCGCCCGCTACGCTCCGGGGACGACCTTCCAGATCGGAAGAATCGATCTCCTCGCCAATACCGGGACGTATATCGACGCGCCATTTCATCGGTTCGACGGTGGCCGAGATGTCGCCGGGTACGAGCTCGCAGCTGTGGCCGATCTGCCGGGGATCGTGATCCGCGCCGCGGACCACCCGGGCCGGGCCTTGGACGCATCGCGGTTTGAAGGAGGCGATATCAAAGGAAAGGCGGTGCTGGTGCACACGGGATGGGATGCACATTGGCGCACCGACACGTACTCGGCCGGGCAGCATCCGTTTGTAACGCGCGCCGGTGCCGAATATCTCGCGCGCGCGGGCGCGGTCCTCGTCGGCATCGACTCTCTCAATATCGACGACGACAAGGACGGCACGCGGCCGGCGCACACCACGCTGCTCGGCGCGGGCGTAGCGATCGTCGAGCACATGACCAATCTCATGGCGTTGCCCGACGACGGATTCCAGTTTTTCGCGGTCCCCCCCAAAGTCAAAGGGATGGGGAGCTTTCCAGTGCGGGCGTTCGCCCGCGTTTCTTAGTCGGCGCCTACCGCTTCGTGTTTCTCCTTCTTGAGCGGCTCACGCTTCCCCAGCGACCGCTCGATCTCGCGCGTGATGTGCATCGAGCAGAACTTCGGCCCACACATTGCGCAGAACTCCGCGCTCTTGAAGTACTCGGCGGGCAGCGCCTCGTCGTGCAGCTCGCGTGCCCGCGCCGGATCGAGCGCCAGGCGGAACTGCTCGTTCCAGTCGAAGGCATAGCGGGCGCGTGACAGCGCGTCGTCGCGCTCCGTCGCTCCGGGGCGGCGCCGCGCGATGTTGGCGGCGTGCGCGGCGATTTTATACGCGATGACACCCTCGCGGACTTCCTCGGCGTTGGGGAGACCCAGGTGTTCCTTGCGCGTCACGTAGCAAAGCATATCGGCGCCAAACCACCCGATCATCGCCGCCCCGATTGCCGACGTGATGTGGTCGTAGCCCGGCGCGACGTCCGTGACGAGCGGGCCGAGCGTATAGAACGGCGCCTCGTGACACAGCTCCTTTTCCAGGCGCACGTTTACTTCGATCTGATGCATCGGAATGTGCCCCGGGCCCTCGATCATCACCTGCACGTCCTTCTTCCACGCCCGCTCGGTCAATTCGCCCAAGACCGTCAGCTCGGCGAGCTGCGCCTTGTCGGTGGCGTCCGCGATCGAGCCCGGCCGCAGTCCGTCGCCGAGCGATAGCGTCACGTCGTACTCGCGCGCGATGTCGAGCAGCCGGTCGTAATGCTCGTAGAGCGGATTCTGTTTGCCGTGTTGCGTCATCCAATACGCCATCAGCGAGCCGCCGCGGCTCACGATTCCCGTGACGCGGCCGAGCGCGAGTCCAACATGCTCGCGCAGAATCCCGGCGTGCACGGTCACGTAATCCACGCCCTGCCGTGCTTGATGTTCGATGTTCTCGAGCAGGTGGTCGGCCGTGAGCGTGGTGATGTCCCCCGCGGCCTCGATTGCCTGGTATATCGGCACCGTGCCGATCGGCACGGGGGAGGCGGCAATGATCGCCTCGCGGATCGCGTCGATGTTGCCACCGGTCGAGAGATCCATGACCGTGTCGGCGCCGTAATGGACCGCGTGGTGCAGCTTCTCGAGCTCACCATCGATATCCGACTCGACTGCGGAGTTGCCGATGTTGGCGTTGATCTTTACGCTCGAGATCTTTCCGATCGCCATCGGGTCGAGCTTCTGCGTGAGATGGTTGATGTTGGCCGGAATGATCAGGCGACCGATCGCGATCTCGGCGCGGATCAGCTCGGCGGAAAGATTCTCCCGCTCCGCGACGCGCTGCATCTCTGGAGTGATGGTGCCTTGGCGGGCAAAAAACATTTGCGTGCGGCCGGTCATACGAAGCTCCCTTCGCCGGTACGAACCGGATCAGGTTCTAAGGGTGTGATCTCAGCCCGCCAACGTCGCGGGCACCCCTGCGATGTGTGGGAATGTAGCGGGTCTTAGAGTTCGCGGGGCCGGGGCGCTCCGTAGCGTTCCGCAGCCTTGTGACGCTTCTCCCACTCCGTCTTGTACGCGAACGGATCGAGGCCGCTCGGCTGGTCCAACGCGAGAATGCCGTCCAGGTGGTCGAGCTCGTGCTGCAGCAGCTCCGCCATCGGCCCTTCCAGCTCCATCGTCACCTGTTTCCCTTTCATATCGGTGTAGCGCAGCGAGGCGCGATAGGCCCGCGTGACGCGCACCAGCAGGTTCGGGAAGGAGAAGCAGTCGTCCCACACGTGGAAGTCTTCGGATCCCACGTCCGTGATCTCCGGATTGATCATCGTCGCGCGGAATTTGCCGATCTCCACGAGCACAACGCGCACGGGCGCGCCGATTTGCGGCGCGGCGAGCGCTCGTCCCATGCTGTACTTCTTGCGGGCGGTACGCAGTGTGTCACGGAGATCGTCCGAAAGCAGGCGCACCGCCGGAGACTTGGGGTCTTCGACCGGAGTGCAGCGGACCCGTAAGATCGGGTCGCCAAGCTGGCGTATGCGTCGGACGGCCATAAAGGGACGCCTAATGTGGCAGTTTCCTCCCTGCATGCAACTGCCCCTAGCGGCAGGTCGGTTTAGTGACGTAGCGTCATAGCCCTTATGTCGTTAGCCGGTGTGGTCCTGGCCGCTGGCCGGTCGGCGCGCATGAGGTCTCCCAAAGCGCTCCTGGACTTCCTCGGGCTGCCCTTTGCCGTCCGGATATTGGAGGCTTTGGAGGCTCTTGAGGTCAAAACGCGCGTCGTGGTGCTTGGGCCGGACGCACCCCGAGTCCGGCCGGCGCTGGCCGGGCATGACTGCATGATCGCCGAGAACTTGGAGCCGGAAACCGGTCCAATTGCCTCGCTGCGTGTGGCCCTGCGTGCCCTGCAACCCCTACAACCAAGTGCAGTATTGGTTTGGCCAGTCGATCTGCCTCATGTCCGCGTCACCACGGTGGAGCGCGTCATGGAGGCGCATCGGCTCACCGGCGCTGCAGCAGTTGTGCCTACCTTCGGAGAGCGGCGCGGACACCCGGTCGTCTGGGGCGCCAGCCTGTTCGGTGAGCTCTTGGAAAGCCCCGAAGCCACGCGCACAGGCGCGCGCGCGGTATTGCATGCGCATGAAAGGGAAGTCTCCAGTGTCCCTGTGGATGACCCGGCCGTTATCGACGAGCTCAATACGCCTGAAGACTATGAGCGGCTGGTGAGGGAGTGGAATCGGGATATCTACTGACCATTTATCGGTTCATTGACAATCCCGACAAAACCATTAGGATTCCCAATTGAGCTCAGTTTTTAATTGCCAAACTCATGTCTTGCAACGACTTCCAAGGGCGCGATGACCAGCATTGAAGCGCACGTCCAGCAACCGTACAAGTACGGCTTCGTCACCGACATCGAATCCGAGGTCGTGCCGCCCGGCTTGAACGAGGACGTGATCCGCCTGATTTCGACCAAGAAGGGCGAGCCGGAATGGATGCTGGACTGGCGGCTGAAAGCCTATCGCAACTGGCTCAAGATGAGCGAGCCGCATTGGCCGAACGTGAAGTACGGGCCGATCGATTATCAGGCGATCAGCTACTACGCCGCCCCCAAGAAGCTGCCCAAGCTCGATTCGCTCGACCAAGTCGATCCGAAGCTGGTCGCGACGTTCGAAAAGCTGGGCATTCCCATCGAAGAGCAGAAGCGCCTTACGGGCGTCGCTGTAGATGCCGTGTTCGACAGCGTGTCGGTTGCGACGACGTTCCAGGCGGAGCTCGCCAAATTCGGCGTGATTTTTTGTCCAATCTCGCAGGCGATTCGTGAGCACCCTGACCTCGTCAAGAAATATCTGGGTACCGTTGTTCCTCATAACGACAACTTCTTCGCTGCGCTGAATACCGCCGTTTTCACCGACGGCTCATTCGTGTACGTGCCGAAGGGCGTCCGCTGTCCGATGGAGCTGTCGACGTATTTCCGCATCAACGCGTCGTCGACCGGCCAGTTCGAGCGCACGCTGATCATTGCCGATGAAGGCAGCTATGTGAGCTACCTCGAAGGCTGCTCGGCACCGATGCGGGACGAGAACCAGCTGCACGCCGCGGTGGTGGAGCTGGTGGCGCTCGACCGGGCAACGATCAAATACTCGACGATCCAGAACTGGTATCCGGGCGATGAAGAGGGCAGGGGCGGCATTTACAACTTCGTCACCAAGCGCGGCAAGTGCGCTGGCGTGAACTCAAAGATCTCATGGACGCAAGTGGAGACCGGCTCGGCGATAACCTGGAAATATCCCGGCTGCATTCTGCAAGGCGACAACTCGATCGGTGAGTTCTACTCCGTCGCCGTCACCAGCCACAAGCAGCAAGCCGACACCGGGACGAAGATGATCCACCTCGGCAGGAACACGCGGTCGACCATCGTCTCCAAGGGCATCTCCGCTGGACGCGGGCAGAACACGTATCGCGGGCTCGTGAAAATCATGAAAGGCGCCGAGGGCGCGCGCAATTACTCGCAGTGTGACTCGATGCTCATCGGTGACAAGTGCGGCGCGCACACATTCCCCTACATCGACGTGCGCAACAGCTCGGCGATCATGGAGCACGAGGCGTCGACGTCCAAGATCGGCGAAGACCAGATTTTTTATCTGCGCCAACGCGGCCTGTCGTCCGAAGACGCGGTGTCGATGATCGTCAACGGCTTCTGCAAGGAAGTATTCAAAGAGCTGCCGATGGAGTTCGCCGTCGAAGCCACGCGCCTCCTCGGAATCAGTCTGGAAGGAAGTGTTGGATAATGTCGGGACGCGAGAAACGGGAAACGGCAAACGTGCTCCTGCAGGTGAAAGGACTGCGCGTCGCTGTTGCCGGCACCGAGATTCTGAAGGGCGTGGATCTCACCATCCGCGACGGGGAAGTGCACGCGATCATGGGGCCGAACGGCTCGGGCAAGAGCACGCTCGCCCAGGTGCTCGCCGGTCATCCGGCCTACACGGTGCTCGGCGGCAGCGCGACCTACGACGGCAAGGACTTGCTCGATCTCAAGCCTGAGGAGCGCGCGCGTGAAGGCGTGTTTCTCGCGTTCCAGTATCCCGTCGAGATTCGCGGCATCACGAACTCCTATTTCCTGCGCTCGGCGCTCAACTCGCTGCGCAGGCATCGCGGCCAGCCGGAGCTCGATCCGATCGATTTCCTCCAGGTGCTCGAAGCGAAGCTGAAAGCCATCGGCTGGGACGACACGATGATGAACCGTCCGGTGAACGAGGGCTTCTCGGGCGGCGAGAAGAAACGCAACGAGATCCTGCAGCTCGCTGTGCTCGAGCCCAGGCTGGCCGTTCTCGATGAAACCGACTCGGGCCTCGACATCGACGCCCTGAAAACGGTCGCCGAGACGGTGAACAAGCTGCGGAGTCCCGATCGCTCCTTCTTGATCGTGACGCACTACCAGCGGCTGCTGGACTACATCACGCCGGACGTCGTCCACGTCCTGGCGCACGGGCGGATCGTGAAGTCCGGGGGTCCCGAACTGGCACAAGAACTCGAGGCCCGAGGCTACGACTGGCTGCGTGATGGCGTGATGGTGTCGTGACGATGGCAGTGAAAACGGGTTCCGTCGAACGGCTGGTTGGCTCCTACCACGCATGGGCGGCGAACGGCGCCTCCCGCGCGCCCGGCTGGCTGAAGGATCTGCGCGAGGGCGGTATCGCCCGATTCGGCGCGCTGGGATTCCCCACCATGAAGCAGGAAGCGTGGCGCTTCACGAGCGTCTCGGCGATCGCGGATGCCACGTTCGAGCCTGCGCATCCGCCCACCCGCGTTCCGACGCTCGAAGAGATCCGCCCCTTTCTGCTCGACGATGGCGGTGCTCGGCTCGTGTTCGTCAACGGCTTCCTGCAGCGCACGCTGTCTACCGTGATTGCGGGCGCCGTGCGCGTGGACGGTTTGGGGCAGGCGCTCGCCGATCAGCCCGACCTTGTACGCGCGCATCTCTGCAGATACGCCGAGCACCAGGAGCGTCCGTTCTCCGCCCTCAACACCGCCTTTCTGCGTGACGGCGCCTTCGTCCACATTCCCGCCAAGCAGAGTGTCGCCGAGCCGATTCAACTGCTCTTTCTCGCGATGCCGACGAAGAACGCGCGTGTGGTCACGCATCCCCGGAGCCTCTTCGT
Source organism: Gemmatimonadales bacterium (assembly GCA_046262715.1). GTDB lineage: Bacteria > Gemmatimonadota > Gemmatimonadetes > Gemmatimonadales > GWC2-71-9 > 20CM-2-65-7. The sequence goes on along the minus strand of JBHEMG010000185.1, from coordinate 45,738 downwards.
CGTCGAGCGCGAAGCGCGTGCCTCCATTATCGAGACGTACGCCGCGATCGGCGACGGGCCGTATTGGACCAACGCCGTCACCGAAATCAGCGCGGGCGACGGCGCCCGCGTCGATTTGCACCGCGTGCAGCGCGAGGGCCCCGGCGCCTTTCACGTGGCCGCAACTGATACGCATCAGGGCCGCGACAGCACCGTCAATCTCCATGTCGTGGCGTTCGGTGCCGCGCTCGCTCGGCATGACATCGGCAGCGTCATGGCAGGGCCGGGAGGTACGCTGGTTCTCAATGGCCTGTATCTGCTCGCCGGCGAGCAGCATGCCGACCACCACACGACCATCGATCACGCCGCCGACCATTGCGAGAGTCATGAGTATTTCAACGGCGTGCTCGACGGGAAATCGCGCGGCGTCTTCACCGGGCGGATCATCGTGCGACCCGGGGCGCAGAAGACCGATTCCAAGCAAACCAATAACAACCTGCTGCTCTCGTCCGAGGCGCACGCCGACAGTCAGCCGCAGCTCGAGATCTATGCCGACGACGTGAAATGCACGCACGGCTCCACGGTCGGCCCGCTCGATCCGCGCGCGCTCTTTTACCTGCGAAGCCGCGGCGTCGGTGAGCATGAGGCGCGCCGGCTGCTGACCTACGGCTTTGCCGCCGAGATCCTCGGCCGTATGGACGTCGGCCCGTTGCGGACACAGCTCGACCGCATCGTACGCGATCGCTTGGCAGAGTCGTGACCGATCTCGGGGATCTCTATCAGCAGGTCATTCTCGACCACAATCGCAATCCGCGGAATTTCAAACGGATGGAGACAGCGAGTCATCGAGCCGAGGGGAATAATCCGCTGTGCGGTGATCGCATTCAGCTCTACGTGCAGGTCGACGACGACAAGATCAGCGACATCGGATTTCAGATGCCGCAGGGCGCAGGCTGCGCCATCTCCAAGGCGTCCGCGTCGCTAATGACCGACGCCGTCAAAGGAAAGCCCGTCGCCGACGCCGAGGGAATGTTCCAGGCCTTTCGTGAAATGCTCGCGGGCGGCGCAAGTGCGCCCGGCAAGCTCGTGGCGTTTTCCGGTGTGCGTGCATTCCCGAGCCGCATCAAGTGCGCGAGCCTCGCGTGGCATGCCTTGCACGCGGCGCTGCAAAAGAGCGCCGAGCCGGTCACGACCGAGTCCGCGCGGGATTTCTGATCGACACCAGCCGCATACGGCCTGACTTCCCGATTCTCTCGCAAAAAGAGAACGGGCAGCGGCTTGTGTACCTCGACAACGCCGCAACCAGCCAGAAGCCGCGAAAAGTGATCGAGGCTCTCGTCCACTACTACAGCTTTCACAACGCGAACGTCCACCGCGGCGCGTACGCGCTGGCGGTGGAGGCAACGGAGGCGTATGAAGCGGGGCGAACCGCCGTCGCCCGGTTCGTGAATGCCTGGGCGCGGGAAGGCGTGGTGTTCACGCGCGGCACGACCGAGGCGATCAACCTCGTCGCCTCGTCCTGGGGCCGCGCCAACGTGAGCCGCGGCGATACCGTGGTAGTAACGGCCATGGATCACCATTCCAACATCGTGCCATGGCAGATCCTCTGTCAGGAAAAGGGCGCCAGCCTCCGGATGGTCGAGATCACGGCCGACGGACGGATCGACCTGTCGGACTTCGGCCGCGCGCTCGAATTGCTGCCCAAGCTCGTTGCCTTTCCTTATGTCTCGAACTCCCTTGGGACCGTGAACCCGGTGGGGCAGCTCTGCAAGCTGGCCCACGCGGCGGGGGCGGTCACGATGGTGGACGGGGCCCAGTCGAGCCCCCATCTGCGGGTCGACGTTCAGGCGCTCGACTGCGACTTCTACGCCCTCTCCGGCCACAAGATGCTCGCGCCCATGGGGAGCGGAGCGCTCGTCGCCAAACCGGCGCTCTTGGAGGAGATGCCACCCTACCATGGCGGCGGTGAAATGATCGAGCGCGTGTGGGACGACCGCTCCAGCTGGAACAAGATTCCGCACAAGTTCGAGGGCGGGACGCCCAACGTCGAGGCCGCCGTCGGTTTGGGAGCCGCGATCGCCTATCTGGAGCAGCTCGGGATGGAACAGGTCTCCGAGCACGAGCGGGATCTCGCGCGTATTGCGATCGAACGGCTGGGCGAAATCGACGGTGTGACGGTCTACGGGCCGCGCGATCATCGGGCCGGTGTGGTGCCGTTCACCTATGGCGATATCCATCCGCACGACCTTGCAACGATTCTCGACCGCGACGGCGTCTGCATTCGCGCCGGCCATCACTGCACCCAACCGCTCATGCGGCGTCTCGGTGTGGCGGCAACGGCGCGCGCTTCCTTTTACATCTACAACGACGTGGACGACGTCGACGCGTTAGTCGCCGCGGTCCGGAAAGCGGGTGCGCTTTTCGGCGTTCCGGCCTAAGCCTTCCCCCCTCCCCTTCCCCCCTCCCCCGTCCCCTTTAGCTTGCGGCATGTCAGAACCGGTCGTTGTCGATCGCGTCGTCAAGAAATTCGCTGGCCATACCGCGGTCGATGCTCTGTCATTGAGCGTTCCCTCCGGCACGATCTACGGACTTCTCGGCCCGAACGGAGCCGGCAAGACCACCACCTTGCGAATGATCATGGACATCTACGAGCCGGATGAGGGCTCGGTCCGGCTGTTCAACGATCTCGGCGGCGGTCGCACCCACTCCTCGCGCATCGGCTACCTGCCGGAAGAGCGCGGGCTCTATCCGCGCATGCGTGTGCTCGACGTGCTCGTATTCCTCGCTGAGGCGAAAGGCGTGTCGCGACGGGCGGCGCGGGCCAAAGCCATCGAATGGCTGGACCGCTTGGGCCTGGCCGATTGGCGCATGCGAAAGGTGTCCGATCTTTCCAAGGGCATGCAGCAGAAGGTGCAGTTCATCTCCACGATCCTGCACGATCCCGAGCTGGTAATCCTCGATGAGCCGTTCTCGGGACTCGATCCGGTCAATTCTCAGGTGCTGCGCGACACCGTTGTCGACTACCGCCGGCGCGGCAAGACCGTCCTTTTTTCCACGCACATCATGGAGCACGCCGAGAAGCTGTGTGATCGGCTATGCATCATCGCGCGTGGCAAGAAGTTGGTGGATGGCACGCTCAGCGAGGTGAAGCAGCGGCATGGCGGCAAGCATCTGATCGTCGCCTTCGACGGCAATCAGGGTGACGCGCAGCAGATTTTCGCCGACCGCCGGCTCGTCGCGAAGATCCAGGACTTTGGCCAGCAGGCGGAGCTGGAGCTCGCGCCGAACGCGGACGCGCAGGAGATCCTCAAGGGCCTCGTGAATTCCGGCGCCCGGCTGGCGCGCTTCGAGCTCGCGAGTCCGTCGCTGCACACGATTTTCGTCGATCTGGTCGGTCCTGCAGCCGCGACCGCGGCGGCGACGGGCAGCCAAGACGGAGGCAGTGGTGCATAAAGTGTGGGCGGTGATTCGGCGGGAATTCGTCGAGCGCGTGCGGACCAAATGGTTTTGGGTATCAGCCATTTTGGGACCGGTATTGTTCTCCGGCGTCATCGTTTTCCAGATCATGCAGTCGCTGGGCGGCGCGGTGCGCCACATTGCCGTCGTGGACAGCACCACGTCCGACTTTGGCGCGCAGGTCGTCGAAGCCTTGGAAACGAGCAAGCTGATTCGGGCCAGCCGGGTCCCCGCCGGCCCCAACGTCGTGGACTCGCTCACACACCTGGTGGAGCTCAAAGAGCTCAATGGATTCCTGATGGTTTCAAACGAGCTGCCCGAAACCGGCAGGGCCGAGTATCGGGCGTCCAACCTGTCGCTCCAGACGATCGAGGATCTGCAGCGCGCGTTGAACCGCCTCGTCGTAAAGGTGCGACTCGAGGGGAAAGGCGTGAATCCGGCCGTGGTCGATTGGGCGCAGAATCTGCGGGTCACGCTGGATCAGAAAAAAATCGCGCGCGGCCGCACGACCGCCGAGAGTGCCGGTCAGTCCTTCGCGCTGGCGTACGTCATGGCCATTCTCTTGTTCATGGCCATTCTCCTCTATGGCGTGAACGTGATGAGCTCGGTGCTGGAGGAGAAAACGACGCGGATTGTCGAGGTGCTTGTCTCATCGTTGCGGCCGTTCCAATTGATGCTCGGCAAGGTCCTTGGCGCTGGCGCGGTCTCGTTCTTTCAGTTCGTCATCTGGGGCGTATCCGCGCGCCTGCTCATCGCCCTGCGGGTTCCGATCGCGCGAGCGCTCGGCGCCGATCCCGCCGCGGCGCAGGGAATCCAGCTTCCGCACATCCCATTCGCCACGGTCGCGGTATTCATGGCGTTTTTCCTGGGCGGCTTTCTTCTCTATTCCGCCATGTTCGCCGCAGTCGGCGCCATGTCGAGCAACGAGCAGGAAGCCCGCCAGGCGCAGCAGCCGGTGACGTATCTGTTGATGATCTCCTACTTCTCGATTATTGGGTTGACCAACGATCCGAGCTCCACCTTCGCGAAGACGCTCTCGCTCATCCCCTTCACTTCCCCGATCGCGACGCCGGTCCGGTGGACTGCTGGAAGCATGGGAACGGGGGAATTGACGGCATCGCTGGCAATGCTGGGACTCGCAATTGTGGGAGTGACGTGGGTTGCGGCAAGGATTTATCGCGTGGGAATACTCATGACGGGCAAGCGACCCAGTATGAAAGAACTCGTACGGTGGGTCCGAGCCTAAAGCCAACAAAGACGCCCCGAGGCCAAGAGGCTGAGCGGTTATGAGGAATGAGGCAGTAGAAAGGCACGGCATGCGGGAATCGGATGCTGTGCCTTTTGCTTTGTGGCTCATTGTGTGTCATGGCCCACTACAAGACTCTGAAAGCCTGGCAGCATGCACAAAGACTCGCGATCGAATGCGTGCGGATGTCACGGGGCTTTCCGGATTACGAGCAGGGAGCGCTGGCTGATCAGCTCAGACGAGCATGTTACAGCGTCCCGCTCAATATCGCCGACGGCAATACACGAAAAGGCTCGCGAGAATACAGACGTTTTCTGGATACCGCTCGAGGCTCACTCGCCGAGGTCGAGACGATAATCGAGATAGCGCGAGAACTTGATTACATCACGCCTGCTGATTTCGGCCGCCTAGAAGCCTTGGTCAATGAAACAGGCCGGACGCTTTACGGTCTGCTGCGAAAGATCAGTGACGCGGCAACACGCACCCCCCTACCTCGCGCCTCATAGCCCCTCCGCGTCTCGGCAACTGGCCGTCTCCCTCGACGTTTCGTTGCCCGGCCCGATATACTTCGGCTGTGGACTATGACGTCATAGTTATCGGTGGAGGTCACGCCGGCACCGAGGCCGCCGCTATGACGGCGCGTCTCGGAGCCATGACGTTGCTGCTTACCTCCAACCTCGAAACCATCGGACAGATGTCGTGCAATCCCGCGATCGGCGGCATTGCGAAGGGGACCGTCGTTCGCGAAGTCGATGCCCTCGGAGGCATCATGGGCCGGGCCGCCGATCGCGCCACCATTCAGTTCCGGATGCTCAATCGCTCAAAGGGTCCCGCGGTCTGGGCCCCGCGCGCGCAGTGTGATCGGGTGCTCTACAAGCGCGCGGTGCGTGCGCTGCTCGAGCAATTCACTTCCCTCGAGCTGATGCAAGGGATGGTCACAAATCTGCACTTTGCCAACGGCGGCACACGTATCGCCGGCGTCGAAACCGCCGATGGTCGCCGGCTCACCGCGCGCGCGGTCATCATCACCGCCGGCACATTCCTCCGCGGCCGCATCCACCTCGGTACCGACACACAGATTCCCGCAGGCCGGGCTGGTGAAGCACCATCCGTACAGATGGCGCAAGTCATTGAAAATCTTGGACTTACGGTATCACGCTTCAAGACCGGTACGCCGCCACGCATCGACGGTCGGTCAGTGAATTGGAGCAAGGTTGACCGGCAGGACGGCGACAGCGATGACTTCCGCTTCTCTTTCCACGAGCGCCTTGAGCGGCCGCGGCAATTGCCGTGCTGGATTACGTGGGCTGGCGAAGCGGTCAAGCAGATCATTCAGACGCATCTGCAAGAGTCGGCGCTCTACGGCGGTGCCATCAGCGGTCGCGGACCGCGCTACTGCCCGTCCGTGGAGGACAAGATCGTGAAGTTTCCCGATGCAAAGCGGCACCAGGTTTTTCTCGAGCCTGAGGGTCTCGACACAGCCGAGCTCTACGTGAACGGCCTTTCGACTTCCCTGCCCGTAGCGGTACAACTCGAGTTCCTCAGGGCGGTCCCGGGTCTCGAGAACGCGAAGATGACACGCCCCGGGTACGCGATCGAGTACGACTACTATCCGCCGACGCAGCTCACGCCTTGGCTCGAGGTGAAGACGGTCGAGCATCTGTTCTTTGCGGGGCAAATCAACGGCACGACCGGTTATGAGGAAGCGGCGGGACAAGGCGCGGTCGCCGGGATCAACGCGGTGCGGCGGATCCGAGGCGCCGAGCCCGTCGTCCTCGGCCGTGACGACGCGTATATCGGGGTGTTGGTGGATGACCTGGTGACGCGCGGAGTGGACGAACCATACCGGCTCTTTACGTCCCGCTCCGAGTTCCGGCTGCTGCTCCGCCAGGACAACGCGCTACGTCGTTTAGTGCCACTGGCCGAGCGGTTGGGGCTGCTTACTGACGTCGAGCTGCGCGCAGCGGAGCGCCGCTTGGACGACGAAATCTCGGTTTTGCAGCTCGCCCGCGCGACGACCATCACGCCCGCGCGGGCAGCAGGTGCTTTGCGAGCAAGCGGGACATCGCTGACCGAGAGCGAGCGGATTGCCGTCGTAGCAAAGCGGCCCGGCGTGTCGTTGTCGGCGCTATTCGCGGCAGCTGGGCTGGTACCGCCATCTGCCGAAGCCGTCATGGCGGCGGAGATCGAGATCAAGTACGACGGGTATTTGGCGCGCGAGCGTGAGGCGGCTGCGCGGCTCGCGGAGCTCGCGTCGTTCGTGCTGCCCCCGGATCTCCCCTACCTCGAGCTGCGGACGCTGGCAACGGAGGCGCGGCAGAAACTCGATCGTGTGCGACCGGCTTCGCTGGCCCAAGCGGCTCGCGTCCCCGGCGTCTCCCCGAGTGACCTCCACAACCTCGTTTTCGAGGCGACTCGCTGGCGTCGCCGGGTCGCCTGAACCCCTGATTGCAGTTTCACGTGAAACTTAGGCACTTTCGTTTCACGTGAAACGACCTTATATTGGACCCACACGAAAATGCGAGCTAGATAACCTCTTGTCCAACAACATGTTACAATGTCGCGCGTAATCGCGATCGCAAACCAAAAGGGCGGCGTCGGCAAAACGACGACCGCCGTCAACCTCGCCGCGTCTCTCGCGACCGCCGAGCGAAAGACCTTGCTCATCGATGCCGATCCGCAGGGAAATTCCACCAGCGGCGTCGGGATCGAGCGCGACCGTATTCGACATTCGCTCTACGACGCGATAATCGAGGGTTCCGCGCTCACCCAGGCACGTTTTCCGCACGTACACTTTCCTTATCTCGACGTTATACCTGCCACGCAGGATCTGGTCGGCGCGGAGCTGGAGCTCGTGAGCCAGCGCTCGCGCGAGACGCGCATGCGCGATGCGCTGCGGGCAATTCGCGAAGAGTACACCTACGTCATTATCGACTGCCCGCCCTCGCTCGGGCTGCTCACGCTCAACATGCTGACCGCAGCCGACAGTGTGATCATCCCGATTCAGTGCGAGTGCTACGCGCTCGAAGGGCTGTCGCAGCTTCTCAATACCGTCAAGCTCGTGCAGCGCAATTTCAATCCGGCGCTCGCGATCGAGGGCGTGCTGCTGACGATGTACGACGCGCGCCTCAATCTCTGCAAGCAGGTGGCCGAAGAAGCCAAAGAGTATTTCGGCGGTCGCATGTTCAACGTCACGATTCCGCGCAACGTGCGTCTCGCGGAAGCGCCGAGTTTCGGGAAGCCAATTGTGCTCTACGACGTGCAATCGATCGGCGCGAAGAGTTACCTCGCGGTCGCGCAGGAATTGATCCGACGGGTCGAGCAAGGCGCCCCCCCCTCGCCTGGCCTCCCCGCTATTGAACCTTCGCCGGAGGTGCCCGCATGACGGAGACCGCCGCAGGAGGACGTCGCCTCGGCCGAGGGCTCGAAGCCCTGCTTGGGCCGACGCGGGAAGAAGCCCAGCGCGAAGGCAGTCTGGTCGAGCTACCGATTCAGGACATTCGTCCCAACCCCTTCCAGCCGCGCAAGACCGTTGACCCCGGCGCCCTGGAAGAGCTCGTCTCTTCCATCAAGCAAGCCGGATTGCTCCAACCGATTGTCGTGCGGCGGGCCAACGGTGGCACCAGCGGCTACGAGCTGATCGCTGGGGAGCGGCGGTTGCGGGCATGTCAGCAGCTAGGCTGGGAACGCATCCCCGCCGTGCAGCGCGACGCGGATGATCGCACGCTGCTGACGCTGGCGCTGATCGAGAACCTGCAGCGCGACGATCTTTCCCCCGTGGATGAAGCCCGCGGATACGAGCGGCTGATCGCCGAATTCAAATTGGCGCAGCAAGACGTCGCCGACGCCGTCGGCCGGGATCGCTCCACTGTCGCGAATGCGCTTCGGTTGCTCAAACTGCCCGAAGCCGTGCTCGACATGCTGCACGAGAACCAGCTGTCGGTCGGTCACGCACGCGCGCTGCTTGCGTTGGAAGATCCGCGCGTCGTGACGAATCTGGCGCGCGAGGCCGTCGCACAGGGGTTGTCGGTGCGCGAGGTTGAGGACCGTGTGCGCGGCGGCCGCGCGCCGGAACGTCGACCGCGCATGAAACGAGGGATGGGTGCCGCCCCCGAGGTGCGCAGGGTCGAAGATGCGCTGCGCCGCCGCCTCGGGACTGATGTCCGGGTTACGCTTCGGGCAAAAGGGAAAGGACAGATCCATTTGTCCTTCTATTCGAATGACGACCTCGCTCGACTTCTCGAGCTGATCCTGGGCGCGCCGTTCGACGGATGACCACGCGGGGCGTCACCATCGTCGTCCACGCGGACGGCGACCTCGAATCCAAACAGTACCGTTTCCCGCGCTGGGCGGTCATGGCGGGGAAGTGGGGCGCGTTGGCGGTCGCGATCCTGATCGTCCTGTTCTTCGCATTTGCGGGGCCGATCGCGCGAAACGCCGCGCGCGCGCCGGTCTTGGAGCGTGAAGTCTCGCGGCTGCGCGTCGAGAACAGCCGCGTCCAACAGCTTGCTTCGGCATTGAACCGCGCCGAGGCGAATTACCAGGAGCTGCGCCAAATGCTGGGTGTGAAGGCACCGCCCGTGACGCGCAGCGGGGGAACGGTGGCGCGCAGCAGTGATCTGAGCACGACGATGCGTGCCGTCGCGATCCGGGCGTCGCTCCCGGGAGCCTTGACCGCGTACGAGCTCGGCGCCTCCGTGCCGTCGCACTGGCCGCTCGATGTCGCGGGATTCGTCACCCGCGGGCAGATCCGGCCTGGCGTGCTCGATGAGTCTCATCCCGGCATCGACATTGCCGTGCCGATCAGTACGCCGGTACGGGCCTCGGGAGGGGGAAGGGTGACGGCCGCCGGCTACGATCCCGACTATGGGTTGTTCGTGCTCTTGCGGCACCCGTCCGGCTATGAGACGATGTATGGTCACACGTCACGGCTCCTGGCAGCCGAGGGCGACAATGTTCAGGCAGGGCAAGTGATCGGCTTGTCGGGGAATTCGGGCCGCTCCACCGCGCCGCACCTGCATTTCGAAATTCGCCACGACGGCAAATCGATCGATCCGATGGACATGGTAAAACAGGGAGGAACGCACTGATGGCGGTGTTCACCGAAAAAGGCACGAGCGCCGGTGGGCGCGAAGGCGTTCCCGGGCTCTCGATCATCGGCGCCGGCATGCGCGTCGTGGGCGACATCTCGGCCGACGGCGTCGTAAAAATCGAAGGCTCCGTGAACGGCACCGTGCGCGCCGCCAAGCAAGTGCTCGTAGCGCGGGGCGGGGAAGTCGAAGGCGACGTCGTGAGCCGCGAAGCAATCATCGGCGGCGAGGTGCGCGGGGCGATCTATGCCGAGGAGCGGGTCGAGCTCCAAGCCACCAGTGTCGTGCACGGCGACGTGCACACCAAACGCCTGTTGATCCAAGAGGGTGGCGAGATCAACGGCGTCCTGCGGATGGGCGAAGACGCGGGCCAAGCGCCGCAGGCTACCCGCGGGCAGGCCTCTTTGGCGCGGGCGTAGATATCCACACGATCGGGACGTTGGTATGTGGATTAGTCAAGTAATTGTCACAGATAGACTTAACCCATCCCCCCATGTGGAAAAAACTCTGATCTGTCTTGATACTGTGATAACGGTGTCGTAATGCGCTTGGACACTGTTGTCCAATACCTGGACGAATATCTCCGGATTCGTGACGAAGTGGCTGATGCCCCCGAATCCCTGAATGGGCTCCAAGTGGGCAATTCGGGCGAAACGACGCGGCTGGCTGCGGCCGTCGATGTCTGTGAAGCCACGGTCCGGCTCGCCCTGAATCAGCGCGCAGATCTTCTGCTCGTTCACCATGGTCTTTTTTGGGGTGGGCCGCGGCCGCTGGTCGGTCCCGCCTACCGGCGCCTCGTGGGACTGATCAAAGGAAACATCGCGCTCTACGCCGCCCACCTTCCTCTCGATCGTCATCCGGATGTCGGCAACAACACGATTTTGGCGCGGCTCCTCGGAATAACGATCCGTGGCGAGTTCGGCTCCTATCACGGCGCGCCCATCGGTGTCTGGGGCGAGTACAGCGGCACCCGCGACGAGCTGTGTTGGGCGCTCACGAAAGCACTCGGCGCGGCCCCACGCGTCTTTCCATTCGGGCCAGAGCGTGTGCAACGCGTCGGCGTCGTCACGGGCGCGGGCGGAGCGCTCATTCCGCAAGCCGCTGCCGCGGGGCTCGACACGTATATCACCGGAGAAGGGCAGCACTGGACGTTCTTCGATGCCGAAGAATTGGGAATCAACGCGCTCTACGCTGGACACTACGCGACCGAGACGGTTGGTGTGAAGGCTTTGGCGGAGCATCTCTCCAAGAAGTTCGACCTGCCCTGGGTGTTTCTGGATCATCCTACGGGCTTGTGAGCCCGCGTAGGGTCCTGTTGATACTCGCTGTCGCTGTACTCCTCGCGATGGCTCCGTGGTTCAGTGCTTCTGCCGTCGCTCCTGTTTTGGCCCACGCGTGGCAGCTGTCCCCCGCGGCCACGGCGTGGCTCACGATCTCCGTCCAACTCGGCTTCGTCGCCGGGGCGCTCATAAGTGCCATCCTCACCCTCGCCGATCGCGTGTCTTCGCGCCGTCTGGTGGCGGTATCGGCGGTCCTCGCGGCCGTCGCCACGGTCGGCGTGGCTGCCTCACGCGGTATTACGATGGGCATCGCGTGTCGGCTGCTCACAGGCGCTGCCCTCGCTGGGGTCTATCCCCCGGGGATGAAGATCGCCGCGGGCTGGTTCAAAGAAGGAAGAGGAGTGGCGATCGGCGTTCTGGTTGGTGCGCTCACCCTCGGCTCGGCGAGCCCGCACCTCGTGCGCTGGGCGATCGCTGCTTCCGCGTGGCGCACCGTCCTGGTCGTCGCCGCCTGCAGCGCGGCCTTTGGCGGGCTTCTGGTGCTCCTCGTTCCCGATGATGGCCCATATGCGGCTCCGTCAGCGCGCTTCTCGCTCGCCGCCGTTCCGCGGATTCTAGGCGACCGCGCGGTGGCGCTCGCTAACCTCGGATATCTCGGTCACATGTGGGAGCTCTACGCCATGTGGACCTGGATGGCGGCGTTCGTCGCCGCGAGCGAGCATGCGCGACGGGGCCCGCAGGCCGACGTCGCGGCGCTCGCCGCACTCGTGACGTTCGGCGTGGTGGGCACTGGTGCGATCGGTTGCTGGCTTGGGGGAAGGTACGCCGACCGCTGGGGTCGCAGTCTCGTCACGAGTGCGGCGATGCTTGTGTCCGGGAGCTGCGCGCTGGTGGTCGGGTTCCTCTTCGGGTCGCCGCTCGCCATCCTGCTTCCGTTGCTGCTCGTGTGGGGCGTCACTGTCGTCGCTGATTCCGCGCAATTCTCGGCAGCGGTGAGCGAGCTTGCGCCGCCTGAGTACGTCGGCACCGCGCTGACACTCCAAACGAGTCTCGGCTTTCTGGTGACATGCGCGACGATTTACTTGCTGCCGGTCGTCGCATCGCACATCGGCTGGCGATGGAGCATGAGCGTATTGGCGATCGGACCAGCATTCGGTATCTGGGCAATGATGACGTTGCGTCGCCGGACCGGTCTCTAGCCGCATCGCTAAACCGACTCAGGGAAGCAAGAAGAGGCCGACCTCGCCGTCGTAGTCGTCGGCAGTGCGCGTCGTGCCGGCGGGAGCGATCCATGGGCCCCCGTCGCGGCGCACGTTGACCCGATGGATGCCTCGCTCCATTCGAAACGTTCCTTCCCATGCGCCGTCCACCGCAGGATTTCGATGCAACGGCACGGGCCGCCAGTCGGTAAAGTCCCCACTGATATCGACGGCCGCGGCGTCCGATGCATGGACCGTGAGTCGCACGTCATCGCCATGCATCTGCAGCTCGAGCCAGAGCGATGGCGCAACAGGTGATCCGTGTGAATGGCTACTCGCGAGGAAGTCCTCGGGCAGGCGATGCGCCGCCGGTTGGCTGGAAGCGGAAGTGCCGAGACGCAGCGCCGCGGTTACGTAGCGCCCCGCAATGCTTCCGCTCACGGCATCGGTAGGATAGCGGCCAGCCGATAAGACCAGCGCCGTCCACATTCCGAGCGGCACGGTTGCGCTTCCTTCTCCGTAGACGCCGCGCCCCCCGCCACGACTCAACACCCGCGCGCCAACCGCTGCTTCAAAGAGCACCCCTAGCCGCTGCACGCGCGCCGCCGAGCGCAAGTCGCTGTAGGTAGTGTCTCCAACGAACGATCGGTCCAGAGACGCGAGAAGAGTGATGTGGGAACGCAGCAGCCAGGCGCCGGCCGCGACGACGGTGAAAGGACGGACACCGGCACCGAGCGATGCGCGTCCCACCGCTGCGCCGATCCAGCCGCCACGCCCTGCGTCGGACACATGCAGGCGCGCGTCCACTGCGCCGTGACTGAAGTTCGCAACGTTGGCGTAGTCGCTGGCGCCCGCGTCGAATCCCAGCTCGCCGCGCCAATGGCGTGCAATCGGCGCGAGCCAGAACCCGTTCACCGAAGTTCCCAGGCTGTACCGCCCACTCTCAAAGCGCAGGTAGGTGGCGCGCGCGCTCAACGATCCGCGTGGGTGCTCCCACCGCACCGCGGGTGTCACCGAGCCGGCGCTCGAACTCAGAAATCCATCGTAGTGGACTGCCGACACACCGGCATCGACCGTCACAGCGGTTTGCGACCGTGCGGGATACGCGGCAGCACCACACGCGAATGCAATGAGGGCGAGCGTCCGCACGGCTCGCGCCGACTACGGTCGGCCGGGAAGAGCGGTAAAGGCACCGGCGTTCAGACGCACCGATGCGGCAGCCGCAGGCAGTGCGCCAAGTGCAATGTCGCGATCGACCGCGCGGCGGAATTCGACGAGGTCCGCATCGCGTGCGTTGGGAGCGAGCGCGAGCACCGCGGCCGCCGCGCTGTCGGCGGGGACGCCGCTCGCCACGAGATCGGCCAGCACCGAGAGCGCCATCGTCAAAGGTGGGCGGCGCACGTGGCGGAGATTGGCCAGGAGCTGCGGCGTCGCCCCGGCGCGCAGCGCGGCGACGGCCGCTTCCAGCTCCGGTGTGGTGACCCGCTCACCGAGCGCGAGGCGCGCCATGCCCAGATCGGCGGCGAGCCGGCGCACGGCGGCGATGATGCGCGGACCGGGAGCGCCCTTGGTCGCGCCTTCGAGCGCGCGTTGCAGCAGCGGCTCGCCCGGGAGACCGGCGCTACGCGCGGAGTCCATTACCACAACGACGGCGGCGCGCGTAACGGGATCGAGGCGCCCGAACCGAGGGTCCGGCGCGGCGACCTGCAAAACCACCAACAGCGCGGCGAGCATCATGAGCCTTTTCCTCCGACGGTAACGACCGAGCTCGGTGTGCCGAACTCGTCATCGATTGCGTGCGGAGCGGCAGGATCGGCCCGCCACTCCACGCCATTCACGAGAAACGCGTAGCGATACCGCCCCGGGTGGAGCGGTACGACCGTCGCCCAAACGCCGTGCGCGGTCCGCATCGGCGCGCGCGCGGGATCCCAATCGTTGGAGTCACCGACGAGCGAGACCGTCGCGGCTTGGGGCGCCACCAAAACGAACTGAAAGGCATCGGGACTGGCGGCGCCGCGCGACCATGGACGTGCAACGAGAAGACCGGTGAGCGCAGCCGCTACGGCGAGCCACGGCCACACGCGCCGCACCGGGCGCGGTGGCGCCTGCTGCCGCGGATCCGCGATGATCGCGTCCATCACGCGCGCGTCCAGGCTCGGGTCCATTGAGACGGGCCGGCGCAGCTGACGAATCACCCGTTCGACGATGTCGTCTTCGTGGTCAAACATGCTCGGCCTCTCTGAGAAACTTCTGCAGCTGTTCGCGGGCGCGCTTCACCCGCATCTTGAGCGCGGAAACTCCCGCACCAGTCAACTCGGCGATCTGCTCGTATTCCAAGTCTTCGACGTGCTTGAGAAGAAACGCCTCACGGTATTCGGGACCGAGACGCGCGAGAGCGCGATCCACCGCGTCGGTCCATTCGAGTCGTTCCAGCTGGTCCGGATGCGTGGCGCCCTGCAGCGCCTCGCTGTCCTGCACAAACAACCGGCGGCGACGTGCGGCGCGCGCTCCGCTAGTCCGGCAACGGTTGACGAGGATCCCGTACAACCACGCGCCGAAGCGGGCCGGATCGTCGCAGCGTGGCAGCGAGCGGTAGGCGCGGACAAAGCTGTCTTGGAGCGCTTCTTCGGCGTCTTCACGATCGCCGAGCATATGGGTCGCGTAGCGACCGAGCCGGTCGCGATAGCGCGCCACCAGAGCTCCGTACGCCCCGATGTCACCGGCCCGGACCCGGCGCACCAGCTCAGTGTCGCTTTCCACCTTGTCTATACCCATGCGTCCAAGTTCCAAGTCACAAGTTGCAAGTTGCAGAGATTAGAGTTGCAAGTTGCAGAGATCGGAGCTGTGACGCCGCGGAGAGTCATGCGGGTATTCAACGCAAGAGATCGCCCTGCGCAACACCCTCCGGAGGATTGTGACGATGTCGAGACTCACCGCTGCCTTGGTCATCTCCGTTGTGCTAGGAGCCGCCTGCTACAAGGCTGATTCGAGCGGCCCGGCCGGCGGGCGGAAACCGCTGGCCAAAGTGCTGCTCACCGATGATCCGTTCCCGTTCGACTCGGTGGACCGTGTCGAGGTCTACATCATCAGTATCGCCGTGTCGACCCAGCCCGACACCGGCAGCTCCGCGGACAGCATGTCTTGGGTCACTATCGCCGAGCCGCATCGTCAGGTGAATCTGCTGGCGCTGCAAAGCGGGCTCACGGATTCGCTGGGGGCGAGCGAAGTCACGGCGGACCAATACAAGGCCGTGCGGGTCGTGATCGACGCCGACTCTTCGGCCGGCATCCACTTCGCGAATGGCACACCTGCGGTCGTCCGCTGGGGCGGCGGCGGCCGGCAATCCATTCACTCCTTCGTGCAGGCCGCCATCAACGTGCCGGACACGGGCGCTGTAATCGTGATCGACTTCGATGTTGGCCGCAGCTTTGCCTACAACAACCTCGGCGATCGAGCGTTCGACTTCTTTCCTGCAATTCGTGCCGTGAACCGCGGGGCAACCGGCGATATCGCCGGGACCGTCGTGCAGGGCTCGGGTCCGGTCGTCAACGCGACGGTAAGTGCCTGGGGTGGAGGGCCGACCAATTGGTTCGTGCTCTCGACGGGGAAAACCGACGGGGCGGGCCATTACCGGCTCGCGTATCTCCTGCCCGGCACATACATCGTCGGCGTCGATACACCATCCGGGAGCAGCTTCGGGTCCTCGCTCGACTCGAACGTGGCCGTGAGCCGGGGCGTGGAGACGACGCACAACGTCACACTGTCTCCATTCACGGGTTCGGTCTTGATCAACGGCCCGACGTCGATGTTGCTAGGTAGCACGAATCGGCTCGAGGCGTTCGTCGTGAATGCACAGCACCAGCAAGACACGGCCGCGGTCGTTGCCTGGTCGAACCTCGACACGAACGTGCTCGGCTTGGCGACCTATGTCGACAGCACGCATATCGCCCGCGTGACATCCAAGATCGTGGGAACGGGA
Organism: Gemmatimonadales bacterium; assembly: GCA_046262715.1. Classification (GTDB taxonomy): domain Bacteria; phylum Gemmatimonadota; class Gemmatimonadetes; order Gemmatimonadales; family GWC2-71-9; genus 20CM-2-65-7. The sequence continues at coordinate 29,509 of JBHEMG010000185.1, read as the reverse complement.
CGCATCGTCGCGACGAGTGGATCACTGGCCGACACGCTCGTCATTCACGTCGCCCCGGATTCGTCGTCACACTAAGACGGGAGTCACGGCGCGGCTATATTGCGCGCCGTGACTGCGCCCGCCCTTCCATTGCATCACCGACCCGGCGGCGGCTTTCGCAACCCATGGGTTGCCGAAGCCGTCCCGGGGTTCGGTAATCTCCTCAAGTGGATGCTGGTGCATCGCACCACGCGCCCACGGCCCCGGGATCCCGCTCCATCCGTGTTCGCGCGCGCGCTGCCCCGCTTCCAGGCGCCCCGCGCCCCCGCATACCTATCGACCGTCACCTGGGTGGGTCACTCGAGCCTGTTGCTGCAGCTGGGTGGTCTCAACATTCTGACCGATCCGATCTGGAGCGAGCGCGCCTCACCCGTGTCCTTCGCGGGTCCGCGGCGCTGGGTGGCGCCGGGGATCGCGTTCGAGGATCTGCCGCCGCTCGATGTGGTTCTGCAATCGCACAACCATTACGATCATCTCGATGACCACACCGTGCGCCGGCTCGCGCGCACGCATTCCGCCGCCGCGTGGATCGTGCCGATCGGTCTCGCTGCGTTCGTGCGCAAGCGTGGCATCCAGAGCAGCGCCATTGTGGAGCTCGATTGGTGGCAGGAAACGACCGTGCAGTCGCTGCGTGTCGCCGCCACCCCGGCGCAGCACTTCAGCAGCCGCGGCGTCGGCGACCGGGGGGACACCCTGTGGTGCGGCTTTGCCCTGAGCACCACCGCGGGACGTCGACTGTTCTTCGCCGGGGATACGGGATACCATCCCGAATTCGGCGCGATCGGGAAGCGGTATGGGCCGTTCGACGTCGCGCTGCTTCCAATTGGGGCCTACGAGCCCCGCTGGTTCATGCGCTATGTCCACATGAATCCCGAGGAAGCGGTCGACGCGTGTCGGGCGGTCAGCGCCCGGATCATGGTGCCGATCCACTGGGGCACGTTCAAGCTCACCGATGAAGCCATGGACGAGCCGCCGGTTCGGGCGCGCACCGCTTGGGCGGCGGCTGGGTTGCCGCATGACGGCTATCGCCAGCTCGCGCACGGCGAGACTCTCACGTTGTAAGGGGACACATGGAACGATTCTCCGCGCTTGCCGTGGCGCTGCTCCTCGCTGGCTGCGCGACTCATCGACCAGCGCCGCCGTTGGCGGGCCCTTCATCCGCTCCGGTCATGGAGACGCCCACTCGGGTCGCTGTGATCGCCGGTCCTTTGCCCACGGACCCCCAGTGGAATGCGCTCGGTGACGAAGCCACGGCACTGCTCTCCCAGTATCTACGGATCAACACCACCAACCCGCCTGGGAACGAGATCGCGGCCGCGCGCTGGCTCGCCGCGGTGCTGCAGCGTGACGGCATCGAGTCCCAGGTCTTCGAGCCGGCACCGGGTAAGGCGAACCTCTACGCCCGTCTGCCGGGGGATGGCAGCGCCCGGCCGCTGATCCTGTTGAACCACATGGATGTCGTCCTGGCATCGCCCGAATACTGGACCGTCGATCCGTTCAGTGGGCTGATCAAAGACGGTTACGTATGGGGGCGGGGCGCGCTCGACATGAAGGGCGAGGCCATCGCGCAGCTGATGACGTTGCTGGTGCTCAAACGCGCTCATGTGCCGCTCAGGCGCGACATCATCTTCCTCGCAACCGCGGACGAAGAGATCGGCGCCGGTGTCGGAGCGGCGTGGATAGCCGATCAAAGACCGGATCTCGTGCGCGACGCCGAGTTCCTGCTGACCGAGGGCGGGCTCACACGCTCCGATGGCCGGGGAAGCGCTGAGTTTTACGGAATCGGGACGACGGAGAAGTCACCATTCTGGTTGAATGTGACGGCGCGAGGTACGGCGGGACACGGCTCACGACCCACGTCGGACAACCCGGTGCACCGTCTCATACGCGCGCTCCAGCGTATCGCCAATTGGAAGACGCCGCTGATCGTGACCCCGGCGGCCGAGCGATCGTTCCGCGATCTCGCAAGCGTCGAGAGTGATTCGACGGTACGGCGCTGGCTGAGCGACATCCGCGCGGCGCTCCGGGACTCTGTGGCGGCGCGCTTGATCACGAGCGACCTGACCTACAACGCGCTGCTGCGCAATACGATTTCGATCACCGGGTTAAAGGGGAGCGACAAGACCAATGTCATCCCGCCGGTCGCGACCGCAGCGATCGACGTCCGTCTGCTGCCGGGGCAGGACCCGGCCGCGTTCCTCGCAGATCTGACGCGTGTGGTGGGCGACACGGCCATCACGCTGCGACCGCAGGGGCCGAGCTGGCCATCAACCGAGAGCTCGACCGAAACGGAGATGTTTCGCGCGATCACGGCGGCGGCGCACGCTCGTGCTCCGAACGCCCTGGTAACGACCTTGATGCTCCCGGGCTTTACCGACAGTCATTATTTCCGCCGGTTGGGGATCGCAAGCTACGGGCTCGGTCCATTTCCGCTGAGTCAGGGAGACTCGCGCGGCGTGCACGGTAACGACGAGAGAGTCCGCATTGATGCGCTGCGGGTGGGCCTGCGGTTCTATTACGACATCGTGTCGCGGGTCGCGGCGAAGTAGGCTAGCGGCACACTCTTGCATTGGACACCGGCTCGCCCTGCCCGCCGCCGGTCCATTCCCAGCCGTCAGCCGACCAGGGCTTGAACGGCTCGGTCGTCAGCGTGTCGGCGCGGGAGTCCGCAGTCACCAGGTATCCGATGGCGTGAATGAACGGCCAGCGGAAGCATTGCTTGCTGTTGGCCTCGACGCGGGCCGCGACGAGCTCGCGGCCCGTACCATCGCGCGCCATGACGACGAGCGTGCTCGTCGTAGGATTGTGAACCATCATCATCGGCCCCCGGTAGGGCCACTGCGTGTATTGCGTCGTCGTCGCGCAGGCCGCGAGGGTTGCGAGCGCGAGCACAGAGAGAGTCGCCGTTTTCACTGAGCACTCCTTTGCCACATGGAGCCGCGCAAGCTCCATGCCGAGTGTTCAGCTCATTCCTTCGATCTATCGATCTATCTGAGTGGGACGACGAAGCGAACCGTGATCTGCTCGGCCGTCTGCGGGCTGACGCTGCAGGAGCACTCCGGGCCGATGATCTGCTTGACGCCCAGCAACTCCGCGTCGGCGATCCCCGCAACATCCCGGTAGGTGATCTCGAGCATCCGGGCATCGATCACCCGAAAGCGCACAGGACGCCCCAGCAGCCGGTGATGCGGATCGATTCTCGCAAGCCCATCCGACAGTTTGCGCTGGAGATCGGTGATGGCTTCGGGCGAGGTCATACGTCCAGCAATACCGCCGCGGCATTGCGTCGCATTCCCTGAAGTCCGGGGCGACGGAACGGCGTGTCACCGTAATGGGACGCGAACTCGTCCTGCCGCACCGTTGCGAGCGCGTGTGCGTCGGCATGCGCCACATGCTGGCGGGGCACGAAGCCCGGATCGTGGGTGACCTGGGCAAAACTCACGTTCCAGGGACACACATCCTGGCATGCGTCGCACCCGAATAACCACTCACCCACTTGAGTGCGCTGCATCTCGGTGAATGCGCCGCGATGCTCGATGGTGAGATACGAAATGCACGCGCGCGCATCGAGATTGCGGGGTGCGACGAACGCCTGTGTGGGGCAGGCATCGAGACAGCGCCGGCACGTGCCGCACCGGTCGGCTTCGAAGGGCAGATCGGCCGGGAGGTCGGCATCGGTCAGCACGACTCCGATGAAGGTGAACGAGCCGAGCTCGGGGTGAATCAACATCATGTTCTTGCCGATCCAGCCGAGTCCGGCGAGCTGCGCCAGCTCGCGCTCGGGCACTGGTCCCGCGTCCACATAACAGCGTGTCGTGGAGCCGGGCACGAGCTCGCGAATGGCCGCGGCCAGCTGCTCCAGACGAGCGCCCAGCACGTCGTGGTAGTCTGAAGACCAAGCGTACTGTGCCACCTTGCCCCGACTCCGCGCGTCCGACTCGGCGTCATTCGATCCGTGGAAATAGTTGGTGAGCGTGACGACCGCCGTTCTCGCGCCGAGCATGATCAGCTGCGGGTTCTTGCGCTTCTCGGCCTGGCGGTTGAGGTAGGTCATCGTGCCGGCATGCGCGGCAGCCAGCCAGCGGTCCAGCTCGTCGGCGTGCGGGTTGCGATCGAGCCGGGCGATGCCAGTTGCGCTAAAGCCCAACGCCGCTGCGCGCTGCTTGAGCGCGATCACAGCCCCATCGTCTCGCGGCGCCAGCGGGCGAAGTTGGCGATGTCATCCACCGGCGGCACGGCGTCCGCGTCGCCGTACGCGGTGAACATGCGCCACTGCATGTAATCCCGAGGTGGGATCGGCAGAAATGGTGCGTGGCGATACCAATCGCGGGCGCGAAAACTCCACGCGAGTCGCAACAGGTCGACGGCGAGTCGCGGACGCAGCAGCGCCTTGAGCGCCAGACGCACATAGAGTGTGGACCAACTCGCGATACGCCGCATTCCTTCTGTATATTCCCCGGCCTATGACGCTCGCCGTAGAGCCGCGCGCGCTTGGACTCGCCAAATACCGCGGCGAGTTCCCGATCTTTGAGAACAGCGTCTATCTCAATACCTGCTCGCTGGGAGCCCTCGGCGAGCGGTCCCGCCGCAAAGTAGCGGAATTCCTTGATTTGTGGCAGAGCCGCGGAGCCTCGGCGTGGTATAATGTCTGGTGGGAAGCGCTGATCGAGTTGCGCGCTCGCTACGCCCGTATCGTCAACGCCGCGCCGGGCGAGATCGCTCTGGCGCCCAGCATTTCGGTCGCGCTGAGCGCGGTCGCCGAATCGATTGATTACACCCGGCGGCCGCGGGTCGTCGTGACGTCCCTCGACTTCCCGACCGTGGCCTACCAGTGGCTGGCGAAGGCGCCGCAGGGCGTCGAGCTGGTGATCGTCGAGAGTCCCGACAAGATCAGCGTGCCGGTGGACGCGATCGCGCGGGCGATCGACGATCGCACGGCGCTCGTCGTGACCTCACACGTCTATTTCACCAGCGGCGCGATTCAGGATATCAAGCGCGTGGCCGACGCGGCGCACACCCACGGCGCACTCTGTTTGATCGATGCCTACCAGGCGGTCGGCCAGATCCCGGTGGACGTGCAAGCGGCCGGCGTAGACGCCCTCGTCGGCGGCGGTTTGAAGTGGCTGCTGGGGGGACCGGGCATCGTGTTTCTGTATGTTCGCGACGCGGTCGCCCGTCGTCTTCAGCCGCGCATCTCGGGGTGGTTCGGGCAACGCGATCAGTTTGCTTTTGATCCACGCGCGCTGACGTTCCACGACGATGCCCGGCGCTTCGAGCTCGGCACGCCATCACTCGCGGCAGTATACGCACAGCTCGGCGGGCTCGAATACATCGAAGAGATCGGCGTGCCCACGATTCGCGACGTGACCGCCGCCCTGACCGAAGATCTCATCACGCGGGCGCGCGGGGCGGGATTCACCCCGAAGGTGGCCGCCGACCCCCGGCAGCGCTCGGCGATTGTGATGATCCCGATGCCCGATCCCGCGGCGTCGGTGCGGCACCTGGCAGCCGGCGGCGTCATCGCCGACACGCGGCCGGGCCATGTCCGGTTCTCGCCCTTCTTCTATAACGTGCAGGAAGACCATGTCAGAGCAACCGAGCGCCTCGCCTCGCAGCCCACTCACTGAGGACGAGCAGCTCCTCATCCCGCCGCAGGTCGTTCCGATCGAGCGGCGGGCATCCTTCACGAGCACCGATCCGTGGCGCGTGCTGCGCATCATGGGCGAGTTCGTCGAGGGATTTGATACGCTGTCGGACGTGCGCAACGCCGTGACGGTCTTCGGCTCGGCGCGCACGCCCGAAAGTGACCCCTACTACGCGGCCGCGCACGAGACGTCACGGTTGCTCGCCAAGGAGGGGTTTGCGATCATCACCGGTGGCGGCCCGGGGATCATGGAAGCCGCGAACCGCGGAGCCAAGGAGGGCGGCGGCCTGTCGATCGGCTGCAACATCGAGCTGCCGTTCGAACAGGGGACCAACCGCTGGGTAGAGCGCTCGATCAACTTTCGCTACTTCTTCGTCCGTAAGACGATGTTCGTAAAGTATTCCACCGCATTCATCACCTTCCCGGGCGGATACGGGACGATGGATGAGTTGTTCGAAGCGCTCACGCTCGTGCAGACGGGCAAGGTGAAGCAATTCCCGGTCGTTCTGTTCGGCCGCGATTATTGGGCCGGCCTCGTCACCTGGCTGAAGGAACGCGTCGCCGGCGAAGGAAAGATCTCGCCCGAGGATCTCAGTCTGTTCCTGGTGACGGACGAGCCGAAGGAGGCGCTCGGCTGGATTGTGGACGCGCGGGAGCGCCGTACGCGAGCGTTCCGTGCCATGCAGTCGATCGGCCAGTCCACGCGATGACGCAAAACAACTTCCTGCGCGGACAGCGCATCAATCCGAAGCCGATCAGCGGGAAAGAAACGGTTGCCGATCTCGTCGACAACGCCTTTCTCGCCTACAACGCCGGGCGCCTGGGTGAAGGGTGTCGGCTGTTTGCCGAGCGCATGCTCGAGGCCGACGTTACCGTGGGCATGAGTCTCACGGGGGCGATGACGCCGGCGGGACTCGGCATGTCGACGATCATTCCGCTCATCGAGGCGGGGTTCCTCGACTGGATCGTTTCGACCGGCGCCAATCTCTACCACGACGCGCACTTCGGGCTGGGCATGGCCATGCATCGCGGCACGCCGTTTGCGGACGACGTCGTCCTGCGCGAAGAAGGGGTCGTGCGGATCTATGACATCTTCTTCGATTACGACGTGCTCCTGTCGACGGACCGCTTTGTGCGTGAAGTCTCAGCGCGCCCCGAATTCCAGCGGTCGATGAGCACCGCGGAATACCACTATCTGCTCGGCGGGTATGTGCTCGAGCGCGAAAAAGCGCTCGGTCTCTCGCGCAAATCGGTGCTCGGCGCGGCGCACGCGGCGGCCGTCCCAATTTATACGTCGTCTCCAGGCGATTCGTCGATCGGAATGAACGTCGCCGAGCAGGCACTATCGGGCAGCAAGCTGCGCTTCGACGTCAGCGCCGACGTCAATGAAACGTCGGCCATCGTGTTCACGGCCAAAATTCATGGCGGCAAGAGCGGCATCCTGATCATCGGCGGCGGGAGTCCCAAGAATTTCGTGCTCCAAACGGAGCCGCAGATTCAGGAAGTCCTGGGGATCAGCGAAAAGGGCCACGATTACTATCTGCAGCTCACCGACGCCCGTCCCGATACCGGCGGTCTTTCAGGCGCGACACCGTCGGAGGCGGTGAGTTGGGGCAAAGTAGATCCCGACAAGCTGCCGGGGACGGTGGTGGCGTATCTCGACAACACAGTGGCGTTTCCGATCCTGGCGTCCTACGCGCTCGCCCGGCGCGCGCCCCGGCCGCTGAAGCGGCTGTACGAGAAACGCACGGAGATGATGCGCGAGCTCACGACTTCCTATCTCGAGGCCAAGGCGGATCGGGACGCCCGCGCCGAGGCAGCAACTGGCGGCCGCGCCACCTGACGGAGCGAAGTCTCGCACCCGCACCAGGGCGTACGCCGCATACGTCCTGGGACTGCTGACCTTCGTCAATCTTCTCAACTATCTCGACCGCAACGTCGTGTTTGCGGTGTTCGAGCCTATCAAACGTGATCTGCGCGTTTCCGACACCCAGCTCGGCTGGCTCGGTTCGGCGTATATCATCGTGCTGTCGCTGGCGGCGCTGCCGCTCGGCGTGATCGGCGATCTGCGCTCGCGCCGCAGCGTCATCACGTGGGGCGTCACGGTGTGGAGTGCGGCGACCGCGTTGGGCGGCATCGTGCGGCATTTCTGGCAGCTGTTCGCATGCCGCGCACTGGTCGGTTTCGGTGAGGCCGGCTACGGCCCCGCGTCGCAGGCCATCATCGCGCAGTACTACAAGGGGCGGCGCCGCGCGTTTGCGATCGGCGTCTACTCGGTGGGCATGGCGCTGGGTGGAGTGCTCGGTATCTGGTTCGGCGGCGTGATCGCGGAGCATTACGGCTGGCGCTGGGCGTTCATCTGGATGGGCATCCCAGGGCTGGGGTTGGCGCTGCTGGCGTCGCGGCTGCGGGAGCTCGACCGCCATCCACCGCCGCCCGTTGCGGAGATTCTTCTCCAGTGGTGGCGCAGCGGCATGCACGGCGTCACACACTATATCGGGCCACTCGCGATCTGCGCGGGAGTCGGAGCCGGATTGGCCGGAATCCTGGCGCTGTTCGAAGGAATCCCCTCGCAAATCGGCACGGCAGTGTTCGGCGTCGGGATGAGCGCTGGCATCGCGCTCACCGTCTCGCGTCTCGTGCCTCTGGCTGTGAAGCGTACGACGGAGGCGGGTGCCGTCGCCGCCGGCGCGCTCGACGACTTCCAAGATGCCGCGGTGCACGTGCTGCGCAGGCCGACACTGATCTGGATATTTCTCGGCGGCGCGATGGTGACGTTCGCGGTGAATGGTCTGATCGCCTGGGCGGCCGCGTTCATGCAGCGCATGCACGGTCTGTCGGTCGCCCGCGTCGGGGCGGAGTTCGGTCTGTGGGCGCTGTGCGGTGGCGTGCTGGGCGCGCTTACTGGTGGCCGCTTGGCCGATCGCCTGCAGCAGCGCTGGGGAGGGGGGCGGGTGCTCGTCTCGGGGGCGGGTTTCGTGCTCGGGGCCCCGGTCTGCGTCGCGCTGCTGCTGGTCGACGATCTCCGCTGGTTCGCGCCGCTGATCATGGCGACGTATTTCCTCTATACGTGGTACAACGGGCCGCTCGTTGCGGTTATTCTCGACGTCGTGCCGCCGGCGGTGCAGGCGTCGGTTCTGGGTGCGTTCGTGCTCTTCTCGCACCTTGCCGGCGACGCGCTGGCGCCGCCGCTCATCGGGTATCTGTCGGATCAGACGGGGAGCCTGCGCACGGCGATGCTGCTGCTGCCTGCCGTCGGGATGTTGGGTGGCATCGTGATTCTCATCGCCCTGAAGACGGTGTCTCGGGACATGGAGCGCGTCACGATATGAAAATCGCGGTCATCTTCGATTCGCCGCATCCCGACTGGGACGACGCCGCCTTCAAGCGCGAAGTGAACGAGAACGCGCAGGAAGCGGAGTACGATGTGGCGCGCGCGCTGATGGCGAACGACCACGACGTGCACATGATTGGCATCGGGGAAGAGATAGGGCCGCTGCTCGACAAGCTGGCCGCGTTCGGCCCGAAGCTGGTCTTCAATGGCTGCGAGTCGTTTCGGGGGCACGCGCGCCACGAGTACGCCGTCGCCGCCGTTCTCGATATGTACGGCTACCGCTACACCGGATCGTCTCCGACGGGGCTGCTGGTGGCCCGCAACAAGTCGCTGACGAAAAAAGTCCTCGCGTATCACGACATTCGTGTGCCGGCGTTCGCGGAATTTCACGAGGACGACGAGCTGGTGCGGCCCTCCGAGTTGCGCTTCCCGCTCATCGTGAAGCCGCTGCTCGAGGACGCGTCGATTGGTATCTCGCAGGCGTCTGTGGTCGAAGACGACGAATCGTTGACGCAGCGCGTCGAGTTCATTCACACCAAGCATCATCAGGCGGCGATCGTCGAGGAGCTCGTGGAGGGGCGTGAGGTGTACGTGGGCCTCCTCGGCAACGACAGCGTGGAAGTGTTGCCGCTCACCGAGATGACGTTCGGCGAGCCGGAGACGAGCGAGCATCGCATCGCGACCTACAAGGCGAAGTGGGACGAAGAATACCGCAAGCGCAAGAAGATCAAGAACGTCTTCGCCAAGGGTATATCGGCCGAGCTGGCCACACGCATCGGAGAGATCTGCAGCACGGCGTTCCACGCGCTCTGGCTGCAGGACTACGGGCGCGTGGACGTGCGCTTGACGCACGACGATGAGGTGTACGTTCTCGAGGTCAATCCCAACCCGTTTCTCGCAGTCGAAAACGAAATGGCCGACGCGGCGGAGAAAGCGGGGATGAAGTACAACGCCTTCATCCAGCGGATCGTGGAGGAGGCGATGAAGCGGTGAGCCGCCGTGAAGTCCCCACGCCCGAGCTGCGCTGCGCCCGCTGTCACACCGAGCTGGAGCGATTCTGGAGCTTTTGCCCAAGTTGTAGCCGACAGCAGGAGTGGCCCGACACGCAGCGGGAGACCGGGGCCGAGTGCGCGTACTGCCGCTGGATGGTCTCGGATGCCTCGTCGTTCTGCCCCTGGTGTGGCCGCAACATCCAGGACAAGGATTCGAGCGATGAGCCGCTCAAGGCGCCGAAAGGCTTCAAGTTCCACGCGCGCTGCGACTGGGGGTGCGGTGGCGGCGTCATGTACCCGATGCGGTTCTGCCCGTGGTGCGGGCGCACGCAGACGTGGCGCTACGATCATTTCCAAAACGCCTGCCCGCATTGCGACCGCGGCGTGGACGACTGGATGGCCACCTGCCCATGGTGCGGCGAGGATGCGACCGGCCGCGATCTCATCCCCCGCGCGCTGCGGCGAGCGCGGCGCTTGCTCATCGTGGCCCGAATCCGCGACTGGCATTACCGCGTCGTGCTGCGCCCCGGCGTCTCGGGGGTCGCTCCCCGCGCGCCCAAGGTCATCGAGATCGACCGCCGCTACGTGACCGGCAAACGCCGCCGCGACGAGATTTCCTGGAACATGTTGACGGGATTGTTGCTGCACGAGCTCGGGCACTCGTTTCTGTACCATCACTGGACCTGGACGCGGTCCGGGCGGTTCCGGCGCGTCTTCGGCGAGGTTCGGAAGGCATATCGCGTCGCCGACGAGCACTGGGTGGACTTCGAGCGGCGGCGCATTGCGACCACGTTGACCGATTTCGTGAGCGCCTACGCCGCGACGCATCCGCAGGAGGATTTCGCTGAGACGTTCCGGTTTTACGTGGCGCGGCGTGGCAGGTTGCGGGAACTGTTCAGCGAGTTCGGCCGCAAGCGCAAAGGTGTGCGGGTGTATGAGAAGTTTTTGTTGCTACACGATTTTGTCCGGAGTCTCCGCGGCTGGAAATAAGCAGCGGTGAGGGGCTTGCGCCCCTCACCGCCCCATTGGTCACCCAGCGAAGCAGTACGCGCAGCCCTTCTCCTGTGCCCGCGCGACCGCGAGCACTCCGGACGGCACGACCTGCACGCCCGGGATGAGCGCGGCGACCCACTCCGCTTTCACCGCGGCGGGATCCATGCTCATCTTCTGCGCCACCATACCGCTGTACACCGACAGCGCGACGTTGCAGACACCGACCTGCGCGCCACTCGCGAGCAGCGCCTCGACGCCGGTACCGGGCAGCGGCAGCGGCAGAGTCTTTGCGTAGAGGTTACGCGTGGCCGGCGCATCACCCTCCTTGATGTTGACCAGCTCGCCGAAATGGTATTTCGCCCACACCGCATCCTGGAGAGCCAGCGGAAAGGCCGCATGGCGCAGCACGATGACTGCCGAGTTCTCGCCGTCTTTGGTGCCGTAGTTGTCGTTGTTGCCGTTGAGCCAGACGCGCGGCCAGACGACCGCCATCCCGCCGTTGGGTTCCGGCGCATCGAACAACATCTTGTGCTTGCCGGTGATCTTGCCGAGCCACGTTTCGAACGACGCATCGAGGCCTTTGCGCGATGCGGGGCGCGGTGTCGCCTCGAGGCGCAGCGGCGTCAAAGTCGAGAAACCGGCGGCAGCAGCCGCCGCGAGCGTGCCGAGAAAACCGCGCCGGTGAGTGGTGACGTCTTGAAACTCGAACATCGGAAGCCTCCTAGTGGTGAGTCCGTGTTGGGTAAGCGACATCAGGTGGTGGATCTCCATTCGGCCAATCGTTCTCTTTGCCCCGAAAATCCGGTCGGGCATGCGCGTTGACGTAGCCGGCCACGTCGAATGCTTGCTGGTCGGCCAGCGTCCCCGGGGCGTCAAACGGCATGTTGCGGCTGATAAATTCGGCGGCCGTACGCACCCGCGACATCCCGGCACCGAGGTTGTACGATTGCGGCCCCCACAGCGGTGGCGCACCCGTCGTGCCCTCACCCGCCGGCCCATGGCACTTGGCACACGACGCCGTGAACACACGCGCCCCCGCCGCGGTATCGGCCTTGAACGACGTCCACTTCTGGAGTCTGCTGCCGGGCGCCGGTGGTGCCACGCCGACACCGCGCGATAGGAATGCGAAGTAGGTGACGATGTCTCGCATGTCCGCCCCCGCCACGTCGATCGCTGTGCCGTTCATGCTGCGTCGGAAGCAATCATTGACGCGGTATTCGATCGTCTCGACGACGCCGCTCCGCGCGCGATACTGCGGATAACGCGCGAACACTCCGACCCACGAGCCGTTGTCCCGCCGCCCTTCATCGAGATGACAACTCGTGCAGCGGAGCTTGTTACCGACGTGGGCCGGCAAGCTATCGCGCGTCGCCGTGAGAATTGCGCGCCCGCGTCGCACGGCATCGCCGTACGGACCCGGAGGGATGACCGTATCCGCCGGCGCAGCCGCTCCACCGCTCACCGCTGACGCGCGATGTGGTGAATCGGTGCGGGAACACGCGGCCCAGCAGACGATGAGGGCGGCCAGCGCCCAGGTACGCAGACGCACGACGCGAGATAATACCGGCATTTCTGAAGGCGGCAACCTTCCAGACCCGTCGGCCTATCCAACGGTGGTATCCTCCACCCGGGAATAACGATGATCGCGCCGCTGCTCGCCGCTCTGTTGCTCGCCGCCCAAATTCGCCCTCCGCTCGACTCCACAACCGCTGCCCGTGTCCTAAGCCAGCTTCGCACCAGCGATTCCACCATATGCGCCCTCGCCGGCGAGGCGCTTGGCAACTATGGCGGCTTCTGGGGTTGGGGCTTCTCGGATCCAGGCATGGCCATGCCGCGGCCGATGCCGACACCCATGCCGATGCCGGGCGGGGGTGGCGGTGGTATGGACGTGGACTTCCACGAGAGCCCGCATGACATGGATCCCGCCGTGTTGCGCGCCTTCCGGGCCGTGATCCGCGACGACAACCGCTGCGTGCGCAACATTGCCGCGCGCGTCCTGGGACGACACCGCGGATCGGATACACGGGACCTGTTCGCCACATTGCTGCGTGATTCGCGCGCCGACCTGCGCGAGACCGGCGCACTCGGCTTGGGCGAGCTCGAGGATGCCCGTTCCATCAACGCGCTGAGCGATGCACTGGGTCGCGACACCAGTTCCACGGTCCGCATGACGGCAGCCTGGGCGTTGGGGGAGACCGAGGAGAAGTCGACGATCGATGCGCTCGCCCGCGCGCTCGGCGATCGTGCGCCCGAGGTGCGGCGCACCGCGGCCTGGGCACTCGGGGAAATCGAAGATGCGCGCGCGGTCCGGCCGCTCGGCGTGGCGTTGAATGATCCGTCGCTCGATGTGCGGATCGTGGCCGTGTGGGCCTTGGGGGAAATCGAGGATGCCGCCGCAGTGCCCCTCCTCGCGCCCGCGACGAAGGACCGGGAGCCGCGGGTCCGCCAGGCCGTGGCATGGGCGCTGGGCGAAATCGAAAGCGCGCAGGGCATCGCGGCGCTGGAGACGCTGATGCGCGATCCGGTCACCGACGTGCGCAAAACGGCGATATGGGCGCTGGGAGAAATCGAAGATGGCGGCGCCGTCGCGCCCGCGGCACAGGCGCTCAAAGACACCGATCCTGAAGTGCGGGTGCTCGCCGCGTGGGCCCTGGGTGAAATCGAGGACGATCGGGCCGTCGAGCCGCTTATTGCCGCGCTGAAAGACAGCGACATCGACGTGCGCGCAACCGCGGCCTGGGCTCTTGGCGAGATCGAGAGTCCCCGCGCGCGCGACGGCCTGACCGCCGCCCAGCGGGATGAGTCGGGCGCCGTCCGCCATGCCGCGACGTGGGCGCTCCGGCAGATCGACGACGACGATGATGATCACGGCCCGCGCGTACGCGTGCGGCCGCGCGTGAGAGTCAAACCTTGAAGTAGTCTCGAAGCTCCTCGGCTTCACGGGTCTCGTCCCAGCCGAGGAGCTTCTTCATCCGGGCGGCGACGGCCCCCGCGACCGCCTGCCCATGATCGCGCAGCTCATAGTACAGGTGCATTCGCCGCATCAAGACATCCTGCAGGCGCAGCGCCATCTCGCGCGCGACGGCATAGTCCACCTCCGCCCAGATCTCCGGCCGTCCCGCCACGATTGCGCCGCCCAGGTGCCGATCCCGATCCACGAGATTGAGTACCGCCGCGGCGTCACTGCCGTACTGCCCGACGAGGTGACGGGCCGTCGCTTCCGACGCGCCGCGCGCGCGCGCGGACTCGACCAGCACTTCCAGCTCGGCCGCCTCGCCGCCGGGAAGCGGCAGCCGGTCGGTGGGCGGCCGCCTCGCCACGGGCCGCCCGTCGAGCTCGTGCAGGCGCTTCGCGACGCGATCCACGACGTCGCGGGCCATGATCCGAAAGGTTGTGAGCTTCCCTCCGGCGATCGTGATCAATCCGTGCGCGCTTTCCACGATCCGATGCTCGCGCGACACCTGCGACGGATTGGCGCTGTCCTGGCGCAGCAACGGCCGCAGTCCCACCCAGGTCGAAACGACGTCGGTGGCGGCGAGATGGGCGTCGGGAAACGCCGCATTGGCCGACCGCAGCAAATACGTCACGTCTTCCGGCGCCACGCGCAATGCGTCCGGCGAGGAGTCGGCGTCGGTATCGGTGGTACCGATGTACGACAAATCGCCCCACGGGAGCACGAACATGACCCGGCCGTCGAGCGGAGACAGGAGGGTCACGGCATACTCATTCCCCATGCGGCCGCGCGGAACGGCGACGTGCGCGCCTTTGGTCGGCCGCAGCAGCGGCTCCGCGCCGGGATCGTCCATGCGGCGGAGCATGTCGGTCCACGGTCCCGTCGCATTGATCACGACATTGGCGCGAATGCTCGCAGTCTCTCCGGTGAGCAGGTCGCGAACCGTCACGCCGCGCACCCGTCCGTCCGGCTTGAGCAGCGACATCACTTCGACATAGTTCGCTACGAGCGCGCCGGCGCGCGCGGCGCTGCGCGTCGTCGCGATCACGAGCCGCGCGTCGTCGGTCTGCGCGTCATAGTACAGCGCCGCACCGACGAGACCGCGATCGCGCAGGCCCGGCTCGACCCGGCGCACCTTCTTGGCCCGCAGCCAGCGGTGCCACTTCACGTTGCGAAAGGCCGACAGCAGATCGTACAGCCACATTCCGGCGCGCAGCTTCCAGCCAGGGATGCGCCCGCCGCGGTACACGGGAAACAGAAATGCGAGGGGACGCACGAGATGTGGGGCAATTGTCAGCAAGACGCGGCGCTCGTGACTCGCCTCGAAGACCAGTCGCAATGCGCCTTGCTCCAGATAGCGAATGCCGCCGTGAATCAGCCGTGATGAGTGCGACGATGTCCCGGCCCCGAAGTCCCCTTTGTCCACGAGCGCAGTTCGAAAGCCCCGCAGCGCTGCATCGCGCGCGATGCCCGCGCCGGTAATGCCGCCGCCAATGATCAACACGTCGACGGCCGTGTCGGCCATGGAAGCCAAGGCTGCCGCCCGCGTCTGCTCCAACTCCCCTCCACTTGGGGGTAGTAGTAGGTTTCGAATTCCAGAAGAGGGGAAGAATCTAATGCCCGGTCTCAACGGTCGGCGCGTGGCAGTGATCGCCGGCGTCCGGACGCCGTTCAGCAAAGCCGGCACGTCGCTGAAGTATGCGCGCGCCGTCGATCTCGCGCGCTACGCCACGCGCGAGCTGCTCGAGCGCACCAATCTGGACGGCGATGAGGTGGACGAGGTCGTATTCGGCCAAGTGGTGCCCTCCGCGCTGGTCCCGAACATCGGGCGTGAAGTCAGCCTGCTCCCGCAGTTCCCCAAGGAAATCCCCGCGTATTCACTGAATCGCGCCTGCGCCTCATCCAATCAGGCGGTCAGCTCCGCGCATGACCAGATCGCGCTCGGCAATGCCAACGTCATCATCGCGGGAGGCGCGGAGGCGTTGTCCGATATTCCGATCCTCGCTTCGCGCCGCCTGGCCGACATTCTGGTCGAGGCCAGCAAGGCAAAATCGCTCGGCGCGCGCATCAGGACATTTGCCAAGATCCGGCCGCGCGATCTCGTGCCCGTCGCGCCGGCGATCGCCGAGCCGTCGACCGGCGAGTCGATGGGCCAATCGGCCGAAAAAATGGCAAAGGAATACCACATCTCGCGTGAGGAGCAGGATCGCTGGGCGCTGCGCAGCCATAAGCTCGCCGCCCAGGGGACGGCCGACGGCCGGCTCACCGCTGAGATCGTGCCGTGGCTCTCGAATCGCCCTGGCGAAGCGATCGTGCAGCAGGACAACGGCATCAGAGTGGACACATCGATCGAGCAGACGGCCAAGCTCAGGCCGGTGTTCGACCGCCGCTACGGCACCGTGACCGCGGCCAACGCCTCTCCCCTGACGGACGGCGCTTCGGCAGTGCTGCTGATGAGTGACGAGAAAGCCCGCGCGCTGGGCTACGAGCCACTGACCTACATCCGTTCCTACGCCGTCGCGGCCGTCGATCCGGGCTGGCAGCTGCTGCAGGCGCCGGTGTGGGCCGTCCCCAAGGCGCTCGAGCGCGCCGGTATTCAATGGAAGGACCTGGGCCTCATCGAGCTGCACGAAGCGTTTGCCTCGCAGGTCCTCTCGAATCTCCAGGGCTTTGCGGTCAAGGGCTGGGAGATCAACGAGGACATCATCAACGTCATGGGCGGCTCGATCGCAATCGGCCATCCGTTCGGCGCAACGGGCGGCCGGCTCGTCACCACGCTCTCCAACGAGATGCGCCGTCGTGACGTGCAGTTCGGCCTCATCTCCGTATGCGCACAGGGCGGAATGGGCTTTGCGATGATTCTGGAGCGTCGCTGATGGCGACACTCGCGGCTCCGGCAATGCGCGGCGCACCGGCCGTTACGTGGGACGTCGCGGACGGCATCGCGACCGTCGTGTTCGATCTGAAGGGCCAGCACGTCAACGTCTTCTCGCGCGCCGTGAAGGATGAATTCCTCGCCTGTTTCGCGGCGCTGGCGGACGATCCGAGCGTGCGCGCAATCGCGTTTCTGTCCGGCAAAGCCGACAATTTCATCGCCGGGGCAGATGTCGAGGAGTTCGTCAGACTGACGTCGGCGGCCGAGGCTGAGCGGCTGGCCGCGGACGGGCAGGAGATGCTCGATCGCATTGCGCGATTTCCCAAGCCGGTCGCGGTCGGCATCCATGGCGCGTGTGTGGGCGGTGGATTCGAGTTCGCCCTGGCCTGCCACTACCGGGTCGCAACGGATCACCCCAAGACGCAAATCGGTCTGCCGGAAGTCCAGCTGGGCATCCTTCCTGCCGCGGGCGGTTGCCAGCGGCTGCCACGTCTGATCGGCGCGCGGGCCGCCTTCGACATCATTCTCGCCGGCAAGACGGAACGCGCCGCCAAAGCCTTCCGCCTCGGCATGGTGGATGAGCTGGTGGCGGCGCCGATTCTCGCCGAGATCACAGTCGCGGCTGCCCGGCGCATGGCGACCGGGTGGCGGCCCAAGCGCAAGCGCCGTGGCGGCGTTCTGGGTTTTCTCCTCGACGGCAATCCCCTGGGGCGCCGTCTCGTATTTCGTACAGCGCGAAAACAGGTGCTCGAGCGCACCGCCGGCCATTATCCGGCGCCGCTTGCCGCGCTCGACGCGGTGGAATACGGGCTGCGCCACGGCCTCCCGGAAGGGTTGAAGCGCGAAGCTCAGCTTTTTGGCCAGCTCGCGGTCACCGACGTCTCGCGCAAGCTGGTGCAGATCTTCTTCGCGACCAACGAGCTCAAGAAGGATCCCGGCGTTCCGAACGCGCCGCCGCCGGTGCGTGTAAAGCGCCTCGCCATCATCGGATCCGGCTTCATGGGATCGGGAATCGCGGGGACCGCGGTGGCCCAGGCGGCGGTCGATGTGCGGATGAAGGACGCCGACCTGGGGCGCGTGGCGCAGGGAATTCTCGCCGCACGGGCGATCCTCGACGATCGCTTGAAACGGCGTCGCATAACGAAGTACGACTACGCGCGGCTGGCGGCGCTGCTCTCAGGCGGCGACAGCTATGCCGGTTTTGGCCGCGCCGAGCTGGTGATCGAGGCGGTGTTCGAAGACCTCGCGGTGAAGCAGCAGGTGCTGCGTGAGGTTGAGGCGGAGCTGCCATCGAGCGGGGTCTTCGCGTCCAACACGTCGACGATTCCGATTACGCGCATCGCCGAGGCGGCGCGCGCGCCCGAGCGCGTGATTGGCATGCACTTCTTTTCACCGGTCGCCAAGATGCCGCTGCTCGAAGTGATTCCCGGAGCGCGCACCGAGCCGCAGACTGTCAGCACCGCGGTCGCATTCGGCCGGCGTATGGGCAAGACGGTGATCGTCGTCCAGGACAGTCCAGGTTTCTGGGTCAACCGGATTCTCGCGCCCTACCCGAATGAGGTCGGGCACCTGCTCGCTGAGGGCGCGTCCATCGAGGAGATCGACGGCATGGCCGTTCGGTTTGGATTTCCGGTCGGACCCGTGACGTTGCTGGATGAGGTCGGACTCGACGTCGCAGTCAAAGTCGCGGGGGTGATGCAGGAGGCGTACGGCGATCACATCATCGCGCCACCGGGCCCCGGCGTGACGACCTTGGTGAAAGCAGGTCGTCTGGGACGTAAGTCGGGCCGCGGCTTTTATGTCTACAAAGGCGGCAAGAAGCGCGGCGTGGACGAAAGCGTGTATGGATTGCTCGGTGTCCACCCCAACGGTGGCCCCCGGCCCGCCGAGATCCTTCAGCGGCTCGTGCTCGGCATGGTCAACGAGGCGGCGCGCGCGCTGGGCGAGGGCGTCGTCCGCAGCCCGCGCGATGGCGATATCGGCGCCATTTTCGGATTCGGTTTCCCCCCCTTCCGCGGCGGCCCGCTGCGCTACGCGGACGATCTCGGCGCTGATCGCCTGGTGAGCGACCTCGAGCGGCTCGCCGAGCGCCACGGCCCGCGCTTCGTGCCGTGCGAAGTTCTTCAGGAGCACGCCCGCCAAGGGAAAAAGTTTTACTCCTGATGCTGCGCGCCGTGTTTCTCTGGCTGAGCGAGCAGCCGCGCATCTTCGGATTTGTTCGGAAGAATCGTCTGGCGCGCAAGCTCGCCTCGCGTTTCGTCGCCGGGGAGACGATCGATGAAGCGATGCCGACGCTGCGCGAGCTGAACGGGAGCAAGCTATCGGCCTCGCTCGATTTGCTCGGCGAATCGGTCCAGCATAAGGAAGAAGCGCAGCGTGCCTGCCGCACCTATCTCGATCTGCTCGACCGGATTCATGCGGCCAACGCCAACGCGAACGTCTCGGTCAAGCTCACACAAATGGGACTCGACCTCGACGAGACCCTCTGTCTCGCCAATATGCGGTCCATCATCGGCAAAGCGAAGCAGTATCAGTCGTTCGTGCGCAACGACATGGAGCAGTCCAGCTATACGGCGCGCACGCTGCAGCTCTTCAGCGACGTGTTGTATCCAGAGTTCGGGAATGCGGCGGGCGTGGTCCTGCAATCCTACCTGCGCCGCACCGAGACCGACGTGGACGCGATGATCGCGCTGGGTGCGCGCGTGCGACTGTGCAAGGGCGCGTATAAAGAGCCCGAGGATGTGGCGTTTCCCAATAAGCGCGATGTCGATGCGAACTACGTCACGTGCATGGAGCGCCTGATGGAGCGGGGCAATTACCCGGGCATCGCGACGCACGACGTGAAAATCATCGAGCACGCCATCGCCTTCGCGAAACAGAAAGCCATTGCGGCTGCCCGCTTCGAATTTCAGATGCTCTACGGCGTGCGGCGCGATCTGCAATACCGCTTGCGGCGGGACGGCTTCAACATGCGCGTGTACGTCCCGTTCGGGACGCACTGGTATCCGTATCTCATGCGACGTCTTGCCGAGCGCCCCGCGAACATCGCCTTCATCACCACGAACATTCTCAAAGAGTCGGTGCATCTGCGCCGCTAATGGACGACACAACGTTGGGCGGGTATCAACAGGTGCATGGACGACCTCCAGCGTTTGGGGCTGCCGATGGCCAGGCGTATTCCGTGGCGACATTCGCCGACGACGCGGCCGATGCCGGGCGCTATGGGGCCGCGTTGTTGTTCGTGCGTTGGGGCGAGGGAGAGCGCCCCGTGGGGCACCTCGAGACCGAGTACCTCGCGTTCGGAAACACCCCCGATGAGGCGCTCGCGCCCGTGTTGGCACTGAGCCTGGAAGAAGTGAAAGCGCATCTCGATCGGTGCGTCGCGCGAGAGCGGTCGTGACGGCGACCAGCGGCGTGGTACTGGCCCGCACGGGCGGCGGCTACCGCGTGCATACCGATGACGGTGAAGTCACGGCCACCCTGCGCGGCAAGCTCAAGCACCGGGACTCCGACCGCGTCGTGCCGGGCGATGTCGTGGTACTCGAGGGAACGACCATCGCCGAGATCCGGCCGCGCCGTTCGGTGCTCGCGCGCCGGGCGTCTCAGGGGAGCAGCGGCGCGGGTCCACGCCGCGCGCAGCCGGTCGCGGCGAACGTCGATCAAGTCGTGGTCGTGACCTCCGCTCGCGACCCGGAGCCAAGCGCGCGTATGATCGATCGTTTCCTCGTGATCGCCGAAGCGAACGGGTTGCCCGCGGCAGTCGTGCTGAACAAGGTCGAGCTCGATCGCGGAATTGAGCAGGAGCTCACGAGACGCTTCCAGACCGCCGGCTATCAGCTGCTCGCGACATCGGTCAACGAGGGCGAAGGACTCCCGGCGCTGCGCGACTTATTGCGCGGCCGCCATTCGGTATTCACGGGAGCGTCTGGCGCCGGCAAGTCGAGTCTGTTGAATGCGCTGGAGCCCGGTCTCAAACTGCGCGTCGGCGTGATCAGTGAGAAATGGCGCACCGGTAAGCACACGACCACCGCCGCGGAGCTCGTGCCGGTCGCGGGCGTCGGGTATGTCGTCGACACGCCCGGGCTGCGGGAAGTGGGGGCATGGGGAATCGATCCCAATGAGCTCGGCGCTTGTTTTCCGGAATTTCGCCCATTCCTCGATCAGTGCCGCTTCGACAACTGCCGGCATCTGGCTGAACCGGGATGTGCGGTGCGGGGCGCTCCGCCTGAGACAATCGACCCCGACCGGCTGGTGTCGTATGCGCGGATCTACGAGGAGGTCAGCGAGCCTTCCTGGACCAGCGGGCGGCGTCGCGGGAGGTGACCTTGGCCATCATCGTTGCGAACGCATCGTCGAGATCAATTTTCTGGGAGTTCGCGATGCACACCACGACGAAGAGAATATCGGCTAGCTCCATGGGAATCGAGCCCGGCGCTTCCTCGGGCTTCTTCGGCTTCGGGCCGAACTGATGATTCACCTCGCGAGCCAGCTCGCCCACCTCCTCGGCGAGTCGCACGACGTAGGCCAGCGGCGAGAAGTATCCGACGCCGAATTGTCCCACCCATTGGTCCACGGCGTGTTGCGCCTCGCGAAAGCCCATGACTAACCTCGTGGCCCCCATGGCCCCATTTCAGGGTGAGCGGTATGCTGCGGGTGAGCAGTTGAGCCGTGTGATCGCGCCGCCCTATGACGTCATCGATCAGGGGGAGCGCGCGCGCCTGGGCGCGCTCGATGCACACAATATCGTGCACGTGATGCTGCCGGAAGCCGCGCCAGGGCGTCCGGACGAGGATCGCTACCGGGCGGCTGCCGAGATTCTCTCTCGATGGCGGCGCGGCGGCGTGTTGACACGAGAGCCGACCCCGGTGCTCTACGTATTGGCGCAGGATTTCACGCTCCCGTCGGGCGAGCGGTGCACGCGGCGCGGTGTGTTTGCGGCTGTCGCCGCCGAGGGGTACGAGCCGCGCCGCATACGTCCGCACGAGCGCACGCACGCGGGGCCCAAGGCCGATCGCCTCGCCCTGATGCGCGCGACCGCGACGAATCTCGAATCGATCTTCCTCATCGCCCCCGATTCGGATCACGCGCTGGCACAAGCGGTCGCGGCGTCCTCGCAGGGCACGCCCGATGCTATTGCCGAGTTGGGTGGGGTCGGCATTCGCCTGTGGATCGTTCGCAACCCATCCACTTTCCCCCTTTCTCAGTCCCCGCTCTATATCGCCGACGGCCATCACCGCTACGAAACGGCCAGCGCGTACGCGCGGGAAAATCCCGCCGCCGAACGGGTGCTCGCGCTGATCGTGTCCGCGCGCGATCCTGGTCTGGTCGTGTTACCGACGCACCGCGTCATATTCGGCGCGGGCCGCGAGCTGGACCGCATGCTCCCCCGCTGGCGCGACCTGTTCGACATGCAGGCGCTGCCGGCTGGCCGCGATCCCGCGACCTTCTTGGCATCCATCGGGAAGGATCGCACCGCGTGCCTCGTCGCCGATCGCACCCGCGTTATCGCGCTCCTGCTGCGGCCGGGCGTCCTGGCCGACCGTCTGCCCAGCCTCGCCCAAAGCGCCGCCGTCCGTGATCTGGACATCGCGCGGATCGAGTCGCTCGTGGTGAAGGAAATCCTTGGCGCCGCGACCTCTACGCCGATCGTGCGGTATGTCGCCGATGCGACCGAAGCGCTGGGGATGGTGCAGCATGGCGGCGCGGCGGCTGCGGTCCTGCTCAATCCGACGCGGGTGGAGCAGGTCTTTGCTGTCGCCGACGCGGGTGATGTGATGCCGCCGAAGTCCACGTACTTCGTGCCGAAAGTGCCGAGCGGTCTAATCTTGCGGCCCCTGACGTAGCGCGGCGATCAGCGCCTTGCAGAACTGCGGCAAGTCGGCGGGGGTGCGCGAAGAAATCAGATTCCCGTCCACCACTACCGCGCTGTCTTCCCACACGACGCCCGCGTTCTCCATGTCGTCCTTGATCGCGCGAACGCTGGTGGCGCGCTTGCCCTTGACGATTTTGGCGGAGATCGGTACCCACCCGGCGTGACATATGAAGGCGACGGGTTTGCCGGCCTGATAGATCTCTCGCGTCAACCGTAGCACCTTCTCGGAGCGCCGCAGCTGGTCGGGGGCAAATCCCCCGGGAATCACCAGGCCATCGAACTCCCCGGCCTCTACCTGATCGACATTCACATCGACGGTCACGGGGTATCCGCGCTTGCCCGGATAGCTCTTTTCGCCCATTCCCGCGATGATCGTCGTGGCACCCTCTTCTTCGAGCCTGATCTTCGGATACCACAGCTCGAGGTCCTCATACAGCGCTGCGGCAAAAAACAGGATGCGCTTGCCTTTGAGCGTCATGCCGGGAACCTATATCTTTGGCGGCTGTGAGGCCACGCCAGCGGATCCTCGATAATCTCGATTCGGTCTATCGCGAAGCCTACGAGCGCGCGAAGACGACCAAAGACGAACGTCGCATGGCCGATCTCGACGCCGCCTACCAGCGCGAGCAGCTGCTGCTCGAAGTGCTGCTCGATATCCGCGACGGCATCGCTCGACCGGCTGCTCCCAAGCCCGAGCCGAGCAGTGCCAGTCCCATGGCCGCGCTCGATACGATTCGTCGCATCACTAAGCTCCGTTAGGAGGCAACTCGTGCGTCGTGCGTCGTACGTAGCCGCGTTGGCGCTGGTCGCTGCATGTGGGGCCAAAGCCGACATCGTCATCGTCGGTGGCGCGGTCTGGACCGGTCTGTCCACCGGCCGCGCGCAGCCGGGCGTGGTCGCGGTCGCCGGCGGCAAAATTCTGGCCGTTGGCGATTCCGCCGACATCGCGCACTACATCGGTCCCAAAACGGAGATTTTGCGCGCGGACGGCGGTCTCGTCATGCCCGGATTCGCGGACGGGCACACGCATTTCATCGATGGCGGATTCCAGCTGGCCTCCGTGGACCTGCGCAACGCCGCAACGCCGCAGGAGTTCGTGCGGCGTCTCAAGGAGTACGCCGCCCACATGAAGCCGGGCGAGTGGATTACGGGTGGAGATTGGGATCACACGCTGTGGCGTGGGGCGCCGCTGCCGCAACACAGCTGGATCGACTCCGTCACGCCGAACAATCCGGTGTTCGTAAATCGGCTCGATGGCCACGAAGCGCTGGCCAACAGTGCGGCGCTGCGCGCGGCAGGCGTGACGCGCGGCACACCCACGCCCGCGGGCGGTGAGATCACACGCGACGCGAGGGGTGAGCCGATCGGGATATTCAAAGACCAGGCGATGGACCTGATTTGGCGTGCGGTACCCGAACCGTCGCCCGCGCAGCGCGATTCCGCGCTCGTGCGCGCGCTGGCGCACGCGGTTTCGCTGGGCGTGACGGCCACCGCACACATGTCGGCGTCCTTTGCCGATCTGGCGAGTTATCGTCGCCTGGAGCGCGCGAACCGGCAGACCGTCCGCGTTTCCGTCTACCTGCCATTGGACAATTGGAAAGCCGTAGCGGAGAGCGCCGCCCGTAACGCCGGCGACGATTGGGTGCGGATTGGTGGCGTGAAAGGCTATATGGACGGCTCGGCAGGATCGCGCACGGCTCTCTTCTTCGAGCCGTTTTCCGATTCGGCAAACTATCGCGGGCTGATGCAGCACCCCGAGCCCGACATGCGGGCGTGGATCGGCGCGGCCGATTCCGCCGGCCTGCAGATCGCCGTGCACGCCATTGGTGACCGGGCCAATGCCATCCTGCTCGCGATCTACGACAGTGTGGCCCGGGCGCACGGCGCACGCGATCGGCGCTTCCGCGACGAGCACGCGCAGCACCTGCGCCCCGACGACATCCCGCGTTTCGGCGCGATGCGCGTCGTGGCATCGATGCAGCCCTATCACGCGATCGATGACGGCCGCTGGGTGGAGCAGCGCATTGGTCCAGTGCGCATCAAAACCACCTATGCCTTCCGCACACTCCTCGACACCGATGCGCCGCTCGCTTTCGGCTCAGACTGGACCGTAGCGCCGCTCGACCCGATGTTGGGCGTGTACGCGGCCGTGACCCGCCGGACGTTGGATGACAAGAATCCGAATGGCTGGGTGCCTGAGCAGAAGATCACGCTGGGGGAAGCGTTGCGCGCGTACACGTACGGCAACGCCTGGGCGACGTTCAACGAGCAGAAGTGGGGCACGCTGGCAGTGGGGCGTTTCGGGGACGTTGTGGTGCTCGATCGCGATCCCTTCGCCGTCCCGCCCGAATCGCTTGCCGCCGTAAAGCCGCGATTCACGATTGTCGGCGGACGGGTGGTGTACCGAAAGGCGTCACCCTGAGTACTTGAAGCCGGCCTCACGCATCGTCAGCACTTCACCTTCGTTTTCGACGCCTGCGGCGACCACTTCGCCGAGGACGAGGGTGTGGTCGCCGGCGGGCAGCGTCGCCACCACTCGGCATTCGATCCACCCCAGCCCCTCACCCAACACCGGGGCGCCCGATACCGGCCCGCGTTTGATCTTGATTCCCTTCAGCTTTTGCGGGGCCTGTTCGGATGTGCGGCCCAGTTTGCCCGCCAAGTCGCGCTGCCCGGCGAGCAGCAGGTTGATGGCGAAGTGATGCGCGTTGCGAATCATCCCGATGGTCCTCGAGGTATTTTCGATCGCTACCACGATCATTGGCGGGTCGAAGGCCGCCTGGGTGAGCCAGTTGGCCGTCATGCCGTGATCTTCACCGTCGTGCGAGACGGTCACGACGTACAGACCGTAGGGGAAATGGCGGAGAATCGTTTTCTTGGCGGCCTCGTCCATAGATTCCTCGTTTCTGGAATATAGTCCGCTTTGCCGGGAGGCCTTCCCGATGATGCCCATCGTACTTGCTGTTCTGTTGGTTGGTGCACCAGCTCCTCGCTGCCAAGCCGCCGCGGACTACCTCAGCGCGTATCGGAGCCTGCTGGCCTTGAAAGACTCACCTGGCCAGGCGGCGGACGTCGAACACGTCGTCATTACTCGGGACGTCGGGGAGCTCGTGCTGGAACGCGGCAAGCTGTATCTGCTCGCGCCGGTCGGCGGTTGCAGCGTCGGCGCCGTATTTCGTGGCCAGGGCCAATTCAGATTCGCACCCACGCTTTCTTCCGAGCGGGACGAGCTCGAGCGCGTGGAGGGCAGCGCGTCGCTCGATGTTCCCATTACCGAAGCAATCCTGTTTTTCATGGACTCCACCGCTGAGCGGTTCGCGACTCTTCACTTCGCGCCCGGACCTGTGCCCGGTGAAGTCGGCGACCATGTCAACGACTTCGTGAATTCGCTCAAGGGGAAGGAGACAGGCGCCTTCAGCCCGCAATTGCTCGGCCCGATTCTCGATGGGGAGCGTAATGGATTGTTCATGGCGCGCCTCACGCGGGTCGATGGCGGGGCACTGCTATTTGTAATCGATCCGGACCAGAACGAAGCGGTACAGCTCTCTCGTCCCGTCGATCGCACGCATTGGGGCACTAATTGGGCGATCACCTCGCGGTTTCCCGCAGGTGCTGCTCCGATGGGCACGGTCAGCGGCTGGGACTTCCGCGACCGCGCCGCGATCCCTCACTATCGGCTCGATGTGACGCTCACACCGACCGGCACCGCCGATCTCGATTTCGTCGCCACGGCGAGCATGACCGTCGTGCCTGTCGATTCCACCGGTCCGTGGCTGCATTTCGGTCTTGAAAGCAAGCTGCGCGTGGATTCGGTACGATGGAGCACTGGTGAGGCCGTCGAGTATTTCAAAGCGAAGGATGATGACGAGCTCTGGGTGCGCGCGCCTCACCGCTTGGCCCTCGGCGATTCCGCTGCATTCACGATCGCCTATCGCGGCAACCTGATTGACAGGTATGGTAACTGGTTCTTCATCCCCCCGTCTGCTGATTGGTGGCCCGGCAATCGCGAGGGGCAAGATTTCGCCACCTTCGATCTCACTTTCCATAGCCCCAACTGGTACCCTATCGCCAGTGTCGGTGAGCGCACCGATTCCACCGTCAATGGCAAAGTGCTGACCACGCGCTGGGTCACGCGTCGGCCGTCGCAATTTGCCACCTTCAACCTCGGCCTGTTCGATGTCTTTCACATGAAGCAGATCGGAGTGCCACCCATCGACGTGCTGATCTCAGAAGATGCACATCGATTGCTCCGCCGCGAGCTGCAGGCAGCCGACTTGTACATGCCGGAGCAAAAAAACATGCAGGCGAACGTTGCTGCCGACGTTTCCAACAGCCTGCTCTTCTTCACCAATCAATTTGGTGAGCCGCTCTACGATCACTTCTGGGTCACCGAGATCCCCTATTTCGTTGGCGTGTCATTTCCGGGAGTCATCCATTTGTCATGGCTGACTTTTCAGAATACGACCCTCGAGGGGTTCGACGAGTACTTCCGCGCGCACGAAACGGCGCACCAGTGGTGGGGCAACGGTGTACGTCCGATGTCCTACCGCGACGCGTGGCTCGCCGAGGGCTTGGCTGACTTCTCTGGTCTGTGGTATCTGCAGAGCGTGCGCAAGGGCAACAAGGAATACTTCAAATTTCTTGACCAATACGCGGACGATATTCGGCGAAATCACAAGGACGCCGGCTCGATATCGCTTGGCTATCGCACGGCTTCGCCGACCGCGCCAAACGCGTACCACGTGATGGTCTACGAAAAAGGCGCGTGGGTGTTCCACATGTTGCGCACCATGATGCTCGACCTGCAGACAAGGAAGGAAGACCGGTTCACCGGCATGATGCGGGACTTCTACGCCACATATCAGGGTATGCCGGCTAGTACGAGCGACTTCCAGCAGATCGTGGAGAAGCATGCGGGCGTCTCGATGCAGTGGTTCTTCGATCAGTGGGTGCGCGCTTCCAGCATCCCGACCTACCGGGTTGCCTGGACGACGGAGGTTGTTGAGCCGGGTCGCTACCGTCTCCGGCTTCGGGTGAAGCAGGATGGCGTGCCCCCTGATTTCCGTGCGGTGGTCGTCGTGTCCGTGGACCTCGGGCAGAATCGGTTCGTGAACTTCCGACTCGGCGTGGATGGGACACGTGAGGAGTACGTTGGGCCGGTGCTCCCTGCAGAGCCGAAGCGGGTAGTGTTCAATGAGCTGCACTCGGTATTGGCCGACGTCAAAATGGAGTCGTGGTATCTGCGGAGAGACCCCAACTAGGCTATTTTTCAGGTCATGGCGACTCGTTCCCGCGCCGCGAATAAAGCGGCGCCGTCCCCCTCCCGCACCCAGAAATCTTCCGCGGCGCTTTCCAAGGCCGACCTGCTCGATGTCTACCGGCTGATGCTCCTGTCGCGCCGTATCGACGACAAGGAGATTCAGCTCAAGCGGCAAAACAAGATCTTTTTTCAGATTTCCGGCGCGGGCCATGAAGCGGTGCTCGTGGCGGCTGGCAAAGTGCTCCGGCCCGGCTACGACTGGTTCTATCCGTATTATCGTGACCGCGCGCTCTGCCTGACCCTGGGCATGACGCCGACCGAAATGCTGCTCTCCGCCGTTGGCGCCGCCGACGATCCGAACTCGGGCGGCCGGCAAATGCCCTCACACTGGGGGCACAAGCAGCTCAACATCGTCAGCCAGTCGAGTCCCACCGGGACGCAGTTTTTGCAGTCGGTTGGATGCGCCGAGGCGTGGCTGCGCTATGACCGCATAAATGAGCTCAGAGAGAAACCGATCCACGGTGACGAGGTCGTGTACTGCTCCGCCGGCGACGGAACGACCAGCGAAGGGGAATGGTGGGAGGCGCTGAATAGCGCCAGCAACCTGAAGCTGCCCGTGCTCTTTCTGATCGAAGACAATAAATACGCCATCTCCGTCCCGATCGAGGTTCAGACGGCGGGCGGATCGGTATCGAAGCTGGTCGGCAACTTCCCCAATCTTCTGCTCGAAGAGGTGGACGGCTGCGATCCCATCGCCTCGCACATCGCGCTGACGCGTGCGGTCGAATGGTGCCGGCAGCGGAAAGGCCCGGCGCTCGTCCATGCGCACGTCACCCGTCCCTACTCCCATTCGCTGTCCGACGACGAAGTGCTCTACAAGCCGTCGCGGGAGCGTGAGGAAGAAGCAAAACGCGACCCGGTCGTCACTTTTCCCAAGCATTTGCTTGCCGAGGGCGTGGCGACCGAAGCGGAGCTCGAGGCCATCAAAGCCCAGGTCGAAGACGATATTCAGGTCGCTGCGGACATGGCCCTCGCCTCGCCACAGCCAAAGCCCGAAACGGCGCTGCTGTGGGTGTATTCGCCGGATGTGGATCCCACGTCGGAGCAGTTCGACACCGAAGACGATCCGCATTTCACCGGCGAGCCGACCACGATGGTGGATTTGCTCAACGGCTGTATGAAGGACGAAATGGCGCGCGATCCGCGCATCGTCGTCTTTGGTCAGGACGTTGCCGACGTCAGCCGCGAGCAGTACCTCAAGGAAGTCAAAGGAAAGGGCGGCGTATTCAAGGTGACCTGGGGGCTGCAGCGCCAGTTCGGCAGCGCCCGCGTGTACAATTCGCCGCTGGCGGAAGCCAACATCGTCGGCCGCGCCATCGGACTTGCGACGCGCGGCCTCAAGCCCGTCGTTGAGATCCAGTTCTTCGATTACATCTGGCCCGCCTACCATCAGATCCGCAACGAGCTCGCGACGCTCCGCTGGCGTTCGAGCAACCACTTCAGCGCGCCCGCGGTCGTGCGGGTGACGTACGGGGGGTATCTCAAGG
>JBHEMG010000184.1:0-6723 GCA_046262715.1 Gemmatimonadales bacterium | reverse complement strand
ATAAAAGGTACGCTGGGGATAACAGGCTTATCGCGCCCGAGAGTTCACATCGACGGCGCGGTTTGGCACCTCGATGTCGGCTTGTCACATCCTGGGGCTGGAGAAGGTCCCAAGGGTCCGGCTGTTCGCCGGTTAAAGTGGCACATGAGCTGGGTTCAGAACGTCGTGAGACAGTTCGGTCTGTATCCGGTATGGGCGTTGGAGTGTTGAGGGATGTCGTCCCTAGTACGAGAGGACCGGGACGAAGCGACCTCTCGTGTCCCGGCTGTCCTGCCAAGGGCAACGCCGGTTAGCGATGTCGCGCGGGGATAACCGCTGAATGCATCTAAGTGGGAAACCCTCCCCAAGATGAACACTCCCGAGCCGTAAGGCTCCTCAAGGGCCCTGGGAGACTACCAGGTTGATAGGCGGCAGGTGTAAGGCGCGCGAGCGCTTCAGCCGAGCCGTACTAATTGCCCGTGTGGCTTGATCTCTCCGCAGTCCAAAACTCGGAGTGATTGCCGAACCACCACGAAAGCACGCACTCGTCTTTTACTTTGCTGGCGACTAGCGCGACAGGGCCACACCCGTTCCCATCCCGAACACGGTCGTTAAGCCTGTCAGCGCCGATGGTACTGCGATCGCGAGGTCGTGGGAGAGTAGGCCGCCGCCAGCTTCTACTGAAGAATGTCCAATGTTCAACGATCAATGATCAATGAACGTTGGACATTCTCTTTTTTCGGACCTTCGGACCCCAGTTAGGCACGTCCTGCCGAGCGATCATTGATCATTGTTCATTGTTCATTGATCATTCATCGATGACCCGCTGCGGCACCATCGTCCTCGCCGGCCGGCCCAACGTCGGCAAATCCACGCTCCTCAACGCCCTCGTGGGCGAGCACCTGGCGATCGTCTCGCCCAAGCCGCAGTCGACGCGGCTCCCCGTCGTCGGCCTCCTCACCAAAGACGACGCGCAGTTCATCTTTACCGACTCGCCCGGCCTCCTCGAGCCCGAATACCAGCTGCACGAAGTCATGCGCGCCGCCGCGCTGCGCGCGATCGAGGAGGCGGAAGTGATCGCATACCTGCATCCGCTGAGCGACTACCCGGCGCCGCCGCTCGCGCGGGTCGCGGGGCTGCCGCGTTCCCCCCGCGCACCCGTCGTGACGGTCTACACCAAATCCGATACCGTCGCGGTGGCGCGCCGCCTTGCTGTGGGACCTGCAGACGTCTTCGTGTCCGCGGTCAGCGGCGAAGGGCTCGATACCTTCCTGGCGACGATCGCCGAGCGGCTGCCGACCGGCCCCTTTCATTATGATCCCGACGAAATCGCGACGCAGCCGATGCGCTTCTTTGCGGTCGAATTCATCCGCGAAGCGGCCTTCGAGCTGCTGCAGGAAGAATTACCCTATAGCGTGGCGTGCGAGATCGACGAGTTCCGGGAGGGCGCCGAGCCGGTATATATTCGGGCCGTGCTGTATGTCGAACGCGACAGTCAGAAAGGCATCGTCATCGGCGAGGGCGGACGCACCATCAAAGCCCTCGGCGCGGCGGCGCGCGTCAAAATCGAGACCCTGCTCGGCCAACGCGTGTTTCTCGATGTCCATGTGACAGTGCTGCCGAAATGGCGCCGCGACGAGCCATCCCTCAAACGCCTGGGGTACGCCGCCTCATGAGCCTCGCTCCCGACCTGCTCGAGATCCTCGTCTGTCCCAAATGCAAGGGGCCGCTCGAGCATCGCGCCAACCCGGAAGCGCTGGCCTGTCCGACCTGCCGCTTGCTGTACGCCGTCGAAGACGACATCCCCATCATGCTCATCGATGAGGCGAAGTCTTTTTGACGGAATGAGGGAACGTTGGAAAGTTGGAATGGAGTTTCGATTCTCCATTCTGGCTGCGCTCGCACTTTCCACCATTGCAACATTCCACCTGTCCGCGCAGGAGCCGATCAACGCCGGCGCGCTCTTCCTCGTGTTCCCGGTCGGCGCACAAGCGGTCGGCATGGGCCAGACGGCAACGGCGGCGGCAGGGCGGGGGGAAGCGGCGTTCTGGAATCCCGCCGGCCTGGCCACGCTGCCGACCGACGAGTTCGCGCTGCACAGCGCCACGCTCGTCGCGGGACGCAGCCACGTGCTCGCCGCGTACTTCCCCTCCCGCGGCATCGGGGTGATCGGCGGCGCCGTCTACCTCGTGGACTACGGCGATCTCGATCGCACCGATCCGAGCGGCAATACCATCGCGCGCATCGCGCCACGCAACTTCGAGTTTCTGGCGACCTACGCCACCAGCCTCTCGAGCTCGTTCACCTTTGGCGTGAGTTATAAGCTGGTCCAATTCCGTGTGGACTGCAGCGGCGACTGCCGGGACTTCCCGGCAGGGACCGGCGCCACCCATGCGCTCGACTTCGGTGGGCAGTTCCGCGTCGGACCCGGTGGGCCGCTGCGCGTCGGCGTTGCGCTGCGCAATGTGGGATTTCGCCTGCAGGTGCAGAATCAGGCGCAGGCCGACCCGCTGCCGACGCGCCTCGCCGTGGGCGTCCAGTACGATCTGCGCCTGCGTCCCGCGGAGGGGCGCGCGATCGATCAGGCATTCGACGTGCGGGTCGCTGCCGATGTCGACAGCCCGTGGGGACAGGTCGGTCAGTCAGAGACCCGCTTCGGGGTAGACCTTGGCTATCAGCGCCTCGTCCGCGTGCGCGCCGGCTACGCCTTCGTTAACGACGGCTTGAGCGGACCGAGCGTCGGACTGGGCGTGGAGAGCGGGTCGTTAGGAGTGGACCTGGCGCGCGCGTTTCTGACGAGCTCCGACCTGCAGGCTGAAAGCCCGACCTTCTTTTCGTTTCGAGTCACCTTCTAATGAAGGGGGCGGCGCTTCGGACCGCCGGTCTCATGGCGCTGGCATACCTGGGTACGGGCCGCCGGGCCGCGGCGCAGCAGCCCGACAGTGTTCGGCCCGCGTCGGTGTTCGTGCGTCCCCTCGCCTCTCTGCTCGTTCCGGGGAGTGGCCAGCTGCTCGCCCATCAGGATCGCGGCGCGGTGTATCTGGCAGCGGAGGTCTATCTCCTGTCCCGCTACCTCCAGCTGGACCACGAAGCGACGACGGAGGCGCAGCGGTTCCAGCACCTGGCCTTCGACGTCGCGCGCCGCTCGTTCATGCCCACCCAGCGCGATACGGTATTCGAGTACTACGAGCAGATGGAGCGTTTCGTCGAGAGCGGAAAGTACGATGACGATCCGGGCGCGGGCTTCGCGCCGGAGAGTGATCCCGGCACCTACAACGGCTCGGTCTGGCTCCTCGCGCGGCGCACCTTCTGGCAGGATCCGAACGTGCCTCCCGATCCGTCATCGCAGGCCTACGTCAATGCGCTGGCTTTTTACTGGGACCACGCCGTTGGGCCGTCCTATCAATGGAGCTGGCGCGACCACTCGCTCGAGCACGAGGTGTTTCGTGAAACGATTCGCCGCAGCGACAATGCGTTTCGCCGCGCGCAGAATCAGATCGGCCTGCTGCTTGCCAACCACGTGGTGAGCGCGGTCGATGCGCTGATTTCCGCGCGCCTCAGCTCAGCCACCGGCCGGACCGCGGAGATGCATACGACGGTGGGAGTCCACGGGCGTTCGCAGATTCGATTTTCTCTGGCTTTCTAACCTTCACCGAATATCCAATGGTCGATGATCAATGAACGTTGATCATGCGACGTTGGACATTGGAATTGCCCATGAGCTGGATCACTAGTCCCGAAGCCTGGCTCGGACTCCTCACCTTGACGGTGCTCGAGATCGTGCTCGGCATCGACAACATCATCTTCATCTCGATTCTGGCCGGCAAACTTCCGGCACAG
This sequence comes from Gemmatimonadales bacterium, assembly GCA_046262715.1. Taxonomy (GTDB): domain Bacteria; phylum Gemmatimonadota; class Gemmatimonadetes; order Gemmatimonadales; family GWC2-71-9; genus 20CM-2-65-7. The sequence goes on along the minus strand of JBHEMG010000184.1, from coordinate 2,904 downwards.
CAGCAGGCACGCGCTCGTCGCGTGGGGCTCATGGGAGCCATGCTGACGCGCATCGCGTTGCTGGCCGCGCTCGCCTGGATCATCCGGCTGAGGGCGCCGTTCGTTCACGTCTTCGGTCACCCGATCTCGGGCCGGGATCTGATTCTGATCGTTGGCGGCCTCTTTCTGATCGCCAAAAGCACCCGCGAAATTCACGGGGGACTGGAGGGCGATGCCGGGCATTCCGGCCAGGCGGTCCGCGCCTCGTTCGCCGCGGTAGTCGGCCAGATCATGGTGCTCGACATCGTCTTTTCACTCGACTCGGTCATCACGGCGGTCGGCATGGCCCGGCATCTGCCGGTGATGATCGCGGCCGTGGTGCTCGCCGTGGGCGTCATGCTGTTCGCGGCGACGCCGATCAGCGACTTCGTCCATCGCCACCCCACCATCAAAATGCTGGCGTTGAGCTTCCTCTTGATGATTGGGGTGTCGCTGATCGCGGATGGACTGGGGCAGCACATCGCCAAGGGCTACATCTACTTCGCCATGGGGTTCTCGGTCCTCGTCGAGCTTCTCAACATCCGCGTGCGGGCGCGCAGCGCGCCCGTCCAATTGCGCGAGCCCTATACGACTTAATTTGACACCACAGGAGACGAGGCCTAAGTTTAGGCGGTTTCTACCCTTACGAGAGGAGTGAGGTGCGGTCGCGCCAAGCCATTCTCTTCTTTTCGCCGGCTGGACGTTCCGTACCTGACTTCGTGACCTCCTGGGTCAACGGGAAGGGCATGCCCATCATTACCCTGCCGGATGCCCCAGGGGTGGAAGAGCGGGTCCTGCGCTTGCCCCCGACGCTCGTCGTGGTCGATGCCGACAGTGCGGGGGATGCGGGTATGGAGCTGTGCGCGCGCCTCAAGGGGGATGCCTACACGGCGATCGTACCCTTGGCGGTCGTCACCAATCGTCACGCGACCGACGCCGTGCGGAAGTGGTTCGCGGCCGGCGCCGACGAAGTGATCACGCCGCTGTTCGAGCCAGGCGAGCAAGCGGGACGACTCGACGCCCTGGTTACGCGGGCCGAGCGGGACGTGGCGGTGAATCCGTCGACCCGGTTGCCGGGGACTACGGAGATCGAGCGGGAGATCAAGCGGCGCATGGAGTTGGGCGAGTTTTTCGCCGTGTGTTATGCCGATCTCGATCACTTCAAAGAATTCAACGATCGCTACAGCTATTACGACGGCGATCGCGTCATCTACCTGCTGTCACGCATCCTGCACGACGTCGTGCGCGGCATGATCGGCAAGCAGGGATTTGTGGGGCACATCGGCGGCGATGATTTCATTTTCGTGCTGCCGATCGAGAGCATCGGGGGAGTCTGCCGGGAAGTGCTCGATGTGTTCGACACGCTGGTGCCGTATCAATACAACGAGCAGGACCGGCGCGCGGGCTACTATTTCGGGAAAGACCGCCGCGGACAGCTGCATCGGGTGCCGCTGATGACGCTGTCGATCGGGGTCGTTACGAATCAACACCGCCGTTTCGCGCATCCGGCGCAGGTCAGCGAGCTGGCGACGGAAATGAAGAGCTACGCCAAGACGCAGGCCGGGTCGGTGTTTGTCGTAGATCGGCGCCATGATCGGGAGCCGAATGTCGAAGGAAGCGAAGACAGCGAGGCCTAAGGCGTGAACGTTACGTGCCCATCATGCGAAACCGTCTACCGCGTGGACCCGACCAAGGTCCCCGCGGGCGGTCTGCGCGCGCGCTGCAGCGTGTGCAGCAACGTGTTCGCGATCAGTCCGAACGGTGCCGCTGCGGCAGCGACGCCCGCGCCTTCCCCGGTCCCGGCGCCTCTCCCGCCGGCTCCGTTCGCGCCTCCTCCGACGCCACCAGCCGCGCCGCCCCGCCCAGCGATGGCACCGCCCACGACCCGGCCTGCGATGCCCGTTGCCCCCCCGCTCCCACTCGCACGCCCCGCAGCCGCCGCGTCCGTCGCGGCACCATCCGCGCCGCCGGGGCGACCCGCGCCATTCGCGCCCGCAGCGCCGCCCGCGATGACGGCGCCGCGCCCGGCGCCCCCTCCGACGCCCGCGCCACCGACAGCCGCACCACCAACGCCGCCAGGTGCGCCGGCGGCGCCGGTTGCAGCATCAGCGGCCGGTGTCAGCACGCCCGGCAAGCGTCACACCGGACCGCTGCGTCCGGTCAATCCATTCATGGTGCAGGATCCCAAACAGAAAGCGCGCCGGCTTGCGCGTGCCCTGATCTCGGACATGCTGGTCTATCATCCGGAAAAGCGGCAGCAGGGGGTTCGCGACGGCACGCTGCCGCAGCTGTTCAAGGACGAGATCGAGAAGAGCTGGCAGGAATACGTCGAGCAGGTGGGGGCTGACATGGCGCAAAGCACGCCGTTCTGGGCCGAAGCGCTGAATGAAATCCTCGCCGGCGGTCATAAGCTTTTTTAGAGGAGTGACGAGTGCCGTTAGCAGAACGCTTTGACGATTTTGATCGCCGCCTCACCGAGCTCAGGAGCTTGCTTTGACGTCGACGGCAAGACCGCACGGCTCGCGGACCTCGAACAGAAAATGGCGGACAGCGCGCTCTGGTCGGATCCCGAACGCGCCCGCCACACCGTCGCCGAAGTCAAATCGCTGAAGGGCTGGCTCGAGCCTTATCACGCGCTGCGCAAGCGCGTGAACGAGGGCCGCGAGCTGAATGAGCTCCTCGAAGCGGAATCCCACATCGATCTTTCGTTATAGCGCACCCTGGAGACGGAGGCGGGCGAAATCGCCGGCCGCCTCGAGTCACTGGAGATGCAGAACATGCTGCGCTGCCCGGACGACGCCCGCGACGCGCTGCTGACGATTCATCCCGGCGCCGGCGGCACCGAATCGCAGGACTGGGCCGAGATGCTGGTGCGCATGTATACGC
>JBHEMG010000183.1:0-8250 GCA_046262715.1 Gemmatimonadales bacterium | reverse complement strand
GGCATGCCCTGGACCACGTGGTGGCTCGGCGGCAGGATGAATTACGTCGAGTCCGCTTTACGCCACGACCCCGCGCGCACCGCCCTCATTTTCGAAGGAGAGGAGGGCGACACGCGACGCATGACCTACGGCGAGCTGGCCGAGGCGGTGCGGCGCTGCGCGGCGGGGCTGCGCGCCCTCGGCGTCATGCCGGGAGACCGGGTCGGCATCTTCCTTCCGCTGACTCCCGAGTGTGTCGTCGCAACGCTCGCCGTGTCGGCGATTGGTGCGATCTTCACGCCCATTTTCTCAGGCTACGCCAGCGAGGCGATCGCGGGACGCCTGCGCGACTGCGAGGCCAACGTCCTGATCACAGCGGACGGCTTCCGCCGCCGCGGGCAAGTCATACGGATGAAGGAAACGGCCGATGCCGCCGTCCGCGATGCGCCGAGTGTTCGGTGCGTCGTCGCTGTCGCGCGCCTGGGGCTCGATCTGCAGCTCACCCCACGCGACGTCCGCTGGGACGACATGATGGCGCGCGGCAGCGACACGACCTTCGCCGACACGTCACCCGAAGATCCGTACATGCTGATCTACACCTCCGGCACCACGGGGCGGCCCAAGGGTGCCGTGCACGTGCACGGGGGCTTTCCTGTGAAGGCGGCGCAGGACCTCGCGCACGTGTTCGACCTGCACGCGGGCGACGTCCTGTGGTGGTTCACCGACATCGGCTGGATGATGGGCCCGTGGTTGATCGCGGGCGGTCTCATCCTGGGCGCGACCATCCTGTTGTACGACGGGGCGCCCGACTTCCCGAACGCGAGGCGCGTGTGGTCCATCGTCGAGCGACATCGCGTGACACACCTGGGGATCTCACCCACGGCCATCCGGGGCCTGATGCGGGCGGGCGAGGCGCCGGTGCGCGCGCACGACCGCTCGTCGCTGCTGGTGCTCGGCTCAACCGGCGAGCCGTGGAATCCCGAGCCCTGGTGGTGGTACTTCCGCACCGTGGGTGACGCGCGCATCCCCCTCATCAATTACTCAGGCGGCACCGAGTGCTCGGGCGGCATCCTGGGCTGCACGACCTGGACGCCGCTCAACCCGACCGCCTTCACGGGTCCAGTCCCGGGCATGGCGGCCGACGTCGTCGATCCGCGGGGGCACCCGCTGCGCGGCGCGGTGGGCGAGCTCGTGATCCGCAAGCCGTGGCCGGGCATGACGCGCGGATTCTGGCGCGATCCGCGCAAGTATGAGGCGACCTACTGGAGCCGGTTCCCCGATGTGTGGGTGCACGGCGACTGGGCACGCCTCGATCCAGACGGCTTCTGGTACATCGAGGGCCGCAGCGACGACACCTTGAAAGTGGCGGGCAAGCGCGTGGGTCCGGCGGAAGTCGAGTCCGCCGCGACGGCGCATCCCGCGGTGCTCGAGGCGGCAGCGATCGGCGTCCCGCATCCGCTCAAGGGAGAAGGGATCGTCGTATTCGTCGTGCTTCGGCCCGGCCAGCAGGCTGGGGACGCGTTGGCGGACGAGATCGCGGCATCAATCGTCGAGCGGCTGGGGCGACCGCTGCGCCCCGAGGCGGTGCGATTTGTCACCGAGCTGCCGCGCACCCGCAATGCCAAGATCCTGCGCCGGGTGATTCGCGGCGCCTATCTGGGTCAGGCGGAGCTCGGCGATCTGTCGGCACTCGAGAATCCCATGGCGGTGGAGCAAATCCGCGAGCTCACCCGAACGACGTAGGAACGCGTGCGCGCAGGACGAGTAGAAGCGACAAGGAGGTAGTCATGCCAATCAATTTTCGCCACGACGTCGATCGCGTCCTCGAGGATGCGAAGGCGCAGCAGAAGCCGGTGTTGCTCGATTTCAGCGACGCGCCGATGTGAGGTGGCTGCGCTCGGCTGGATGCCGAGGTGTGGCCGGACCAGCGAGTAGTGCGATTCGTCAATCAGAATTTTCTTCCGGCGCGCGTGCACGTGAAAGATCCCGGTCAGGCCTTTCAGCGCTTCAGCGAGCGCTTCAAAGCACCGTGGACCCCGACGATTCTGGAGCTCGATTCCGAAGGCGTCGAACAGCATCGCGTCGAAGGCTTTCTTCCCGCCGACGACTTGCTGGCGCAGCTGATGTTGGGTCGCGCGCGCATGGCGTTTGAGCGGCAGCAGTGGGGGGAGGCGGAGCGGCTATTTCGCGAAATCGTGGAGCAGCTGCCGCGGAGCGATGCCGCGCCCGAGGCGCTGTATTGGGCCGGCGTCGCGCCGTACAAGGCGAGCGGCGACCCGGCGTCGCTCAAAGCGACCGGCCAGGCATTCAGCGAACGCTATCAGGACAGCACCTGGGCCAAGAAGGCATCGGTGTGGCGGTAGCGGCACATTAGACAAGGGACTGAGGCGCTGGTAATTTCGCGCCTCATGTCTCCCTTCCTCGCCGAGCTGCTCGGCACCGCGCTGCTCATCATCCTGGGTGATGGCGTCGTCGCGAACGTCGTTCTCAGCCAGACCAAGGGCCAGAATTCGGGATGGATCGTCATCACGGCGGGTTGGGCGTTTGCGGTGACGGTCGCGGTGTACGCCATCGGCAGCTTCAGCGGCGCGCACATCAATCCCGCGGTCACGATCGCCCTGGCGGCGATGGGCAAGTTCGCCTGGGCCAAGGTGCCGGCATATATCGCGGCGCAAATGCTCGGCGCGTTCCTCGGCGCATGCGTCGTATGGCTTGCGTACCTCCCGCACTGGCGCGTCACCGAGAGCCAGGCCGCGAAGCTCGGCGTGTTCTGCACGGGACCGGCCATCCGCAGCCCCGGCTCAAACCTGATGACCGAGATCATCGGCACGCTGGTGCTCGTGCTCGGCGTGCTGACGATCTTGACGCCCAAAAATATGAATCCCGCGTACGGCTGGGATGTGGGATTCGCGCCGTGCCTCGTCGGCGTGATCGTCTGGGCAATTGGATTATCGCTCGGTGGGCCGACGGGGTACGCGATCAATCCCGCCCGTGATTTGGGGCCACGACTCGCGCACGCCGTGCTGCCGATCCCCGGCAAGGGCCCCTCGGATTGGGGCTACGCCTGGATTCCCATTCTCGGGCCGATCGCGGGCGGGCTGATCGCCGCCCTCCTGTATAAGGTCGCCTGGGTCAGCGCTGCGGGAGCGGGGCCCGGCACGTGAAGTACATTCTGGCGCTCGATCAAGGCACGACCAGCTCGCGCGCGATCATCTTCGATCACAGCGGCAGCGTCGTGGCGTCGGCGCAGCGCGAGTTCCGTCAGATCTTCCCCACGCCCGGTTGGGTGGAGCACGATGCGTCCGAGATCTGGGCGACGCAGCTGCACACTGCCTCCGAGGCGATCGGCAAAGCGCGGCTCACGGCTAACGACATCGCCGCCATCGGGATCACCAATCAGCGCGAGACGACGGTCGTGTGGGACCGCGACACCGGCGCGCCGATCCACCATGCCATCGTGTGGCAAGACCGGCGCACCGCGGCAGCATGCGACCGGCTCAAGGCGCGCGGGCTGGCGCCGCTGATCAAGCGCAAGACCGGGCTCGTGGTCGACGCCTATTTCTCCGGTACCAAGCTCGAATGGATGCTCCGCAACGTGCCAGGCGCGCGCGCCAAGGCGAAGGCGGGCACGCTGGCGTTCGGCACCGTGGACTCCTGGCTCGTGTGGAACCTGACCGGCGGCCGTGTGCACGTGACCGATCCGAGCAACGCGTCACGCACGATGCTGTTCAACCTGCGCAGCGGCGACTGGGACGATGAGCTGCTGAAACTGTTCGGCGTGCCGCGCTCGCTGTTGCCGGTCGTGGCATCGTCGAGCGAGGTGTATGGGCATACCACATTGTTTGGCGGATCGATTCCGATTGCCGGCATCGCGGGCGATCAGCAAGCCGCGTTGTTCGGGCAGGCCTGCACGCAGCCCGGCATGGTGAAAAACACTTACGGCACCGGCTGCTTCATGCTGATGAATACCGGCACGAAGCCGATCGTGTCGAAGAACAACCTGCTGACGACCGTCGCCTGGCGCATCGGGAAGCGGACCGAGTTCGCGCTCGAGGGCAGCATCTTCATCGCGGGCGCGGTGGTGCAATGGCTGCGCGACGGACTCGGCATCATCAAGTCGTCATCCGAAGTCGAAGCATTGGCGGCGCAAGTCACCGATCCGGAGGGCGTGTATCTCGTCCCCGCCTTCGCAGGCTTGGGCGCCCCGCACTGGGATCAGTATGCGCGTGGGCTGGTCGCCGGCGTCACGCGCGGGACTACCGCCGCGCACATCGCCCGTGCGGCACTCGAAGGAATCGCATTCCAGGTAGCGGACGTGCTGCGCGCCATGGAAGCGGACGCGAAGATCAAGCTCAAGGAGCTTCGCGTGGACGGCGGCGCGTCGGCGAACAATCTCCTCATGCAATTCCAGTCGAACCTGTTGAACGTTCCCGTGGTGCGGCCCAAAGTGACCGAGACGACCGCCCTCGGCGCGGCGTATCTGGCGGGCCTCGCGGTGGGCTACTGGAAAGATCAGAAGCAGATTGCAACGCAATGGCAGGTGGATCGTCGCTTCGCGCCGGCGATGAAACAAGCCGAGCGCAAAAGGCTGGAGGCGGGGTGGCGCAAGGCGCTCGACCGGGCACGGCGCTGGGAGGACACTTAATACTTGACTTTCCGAGGCTGCCTATCGATTATTGTGACGAGCGAAAGTAGCCAGTGACCGATTACGAGGACCTGGGGCAACTCTCCGGTCCTCGTTTTGTTTGCAGGAGCTTCGCTCGACCGGCGCCGGAATCACAGTACGCGGCGCATCGCATGATGACGACGCGCGACGCCGGGAACAGCTTTTAGCACAGGAGTTTCAACAGATGGCACGTATCACAGGTACCGTGAAGTGGTTCAACGACGCGAAGGGGTTCGGTTTCATCACGCCTGAGAACGGCGAGAAGGACTGCTTCGTGCATCACACCGCCATTCAGGCCCAGGGCTTCAAGTCCTTGGCCGAAGGGGAGCGCGTCGAGTTCGAAGTCGTTCAGGGCCAAAAGGGTCCGGCGGCGCAGAACGTCGTCAAGCTCTAACCACAGCGGTACGTTGACTTGGACGGCGTCCTCTTCGGAGGGCGCCGTTCTTCTTTTCCGGTCCTTTTCACCGTGTTGGTCGGCGGGCGGAGATCGTCATGCTGCTTGGCTTGCCGCTGCTGGCCCTCGTGCTGCTGGTCGTCATCAAGACGGCGGCGGATCTCCGCGGGCATAGCGCCGAGCGCCGCAAGTTCGCGGGCGCCGAGCACGCCGATTGGCAGGAGCCTGACGGAATCCCGACTAGCGCCGGGAGCCTGATTGGGACAGAATCCAAGCCCCACTCTCTGGAGCCCTAACGATGTACGCCCGAATCTATGCCATGATGATCGCCGCCGCCGTTCTGCCGCAGGCAGTTGCCGCGCAGGCAACGACGGCTGCAGCACCGGCGCCGACCGCGAGTCCCGTCGCCGAAGCGCTGCGCAACATGGAGCAGCGCTATTCCCGCATTCTGGTTGCCGCCGCCGAAGCGATGCCGGCCGAGAAGTACAACTATCGCCCCACGCCGGCCCAGATGAGCTTCGCACAGATCCAGGTCCACTTGGCGAATGAAGGCAACGACGTCCTGTGCGGCAACACCGCCGGTGTGCCGGTGCCGCAGCGCACTGCGGTCGACACCACGGCCAGCAAGGAGCAGCTCATCGCCCGGCTCAAGGAGACGTTCCAGTTCTGCGAGCAGGCGTTTGCCCGGCTGGACGACTCGAAGCTGGCGGAGCCGGTCTCGATGTTCGGCATGAACCTGACGCGCGCGGCCGCCACACTCATCACGGTGGGCGACTGGGCCGATCATTACAGCCAGGAAGCGAACTACCTCCGGCTGACCGGCGTGGTGCCACCCACGGCCCGGCAGCGCATGTAGTCTGTCACCCGGTCCCCCTCTCCACAGGGAGAGGGGGAACAGGGGTGAACCATCTATCCATGGAAGTGATCATTCAGCGCGACTATGCCGAAATGAGCAAAGTCGCGGCGCAGATCGTCGCCGAGCTGCTCAACACCAAGCCGAACGCGGTGCTGGGCATGGCGACCGGGTCCACACCGTTGGGCCTCTATCAGGAGCTCGTGCGCCTGCACAAGCAGGAGCAGCTCGACTTCTCGCGCGTAACGACGTTCAATCTCGACGAGTATGTCGGGCTCCCGATGAGTCACCCGCAGAGCTACCACTACTTCATGCACGAGCATTTCTTCCGGCACGTAAACATTCCTGCGCACAACATCAACATCCCCTCCGGGACCACCAGCAACTACACGGCCTTCTGCGAGTGGTACGAGCGGCGCATCGGTGAAACTGGCGGGATCGATCTGCAGATTCTCGGCATCGGAACCGACGGCCACATCGCCTTCAACGAGCCGACCAGCTCGCTGACCTCGCGCACCCGGCTCAAGACGCTGTCCCAGCAGACCATCGACGACAACGCGCGCTTCTTCGAGCGCCGCGAGGACGTGCCGGTGTATGCAATCACGATGGGTGTGGGCACGATTCTCAACGCGCGCAAACTCGTGCTGGTGGCGAGCGGCCAGTCCAAAGCCAAGGCGATCGCACAAGCGGTGGAAGGACCCGTCACCAGCATGGTGACGGCGAGCGCGCTGCAGCTGCACCGCGACGCCATCGTCATCGTCGATGAGGAAGCCGCGACTGGACTGACGATGCGCGAATACTACGACTTCATCTACGCCGCCAAGCCCGGGGCGCCAAAAGCCTAACGAGTGCATGCCCTGCTGCGTGCGAGCTGTCATCATCGATGGACGCCGTGGCGCAGCAACGGTCCGACGTGCCGCATGACAGCCCGCGGCCGCTGTATCCCCTCGGGTTTGCCCGGAGCTACTGACGCGTGAGCGCGCGGCCGATGATTCGGGTGCAGCATGTCGTGAAGTCGTTCGGCAAGGTGACCGCGGTAAACGACGTCTCGTTCGACGTCCGCGCCGGCGAGATCTTCGCCTTTCTCGGCCCGAACGGCGCCGGCAAGACGACCACCATCAAGATGCTCACCACGCTGCTGCGCCCCACGAGCGGCACGCTCGAGCTTGACGGGCTCGATCCCGGCACGAACCAGACGGAGGTGCGACGTCGCTTCGGGGTCGTCTTTCAGGATCCGAGCCTCGATAGCGAGCTGACGGCGTGGGAGAACATGGAGCTTCACGGTGTCCTCTACCACGTCCCACGCAACGTTCGGCGCGAGCGGTCCGAGACCCTGCTCAGGATGTTCGAGCTGTGGGAGCGCCGTACCGATCTGGTGAAAACATTCTCCGGTGGGATGAAGCGCCGCCTCGAAATCGCGCGCGGGCTGCTGCATACGCCCAAGGTGCTGTTCCTGGACGAGCCGACGCTCGGACTAGATCCGCAGAGCCGCAATCAGATGTGGACCCACGTGAGCAATCTGAATCAGGCCGAGGGCGTCACCGTCTTTCTGACGACCCACTACATGGATGAAGCCGATCGCGTGGCGAACCGGATCGCGGTCATCGACCATGGCCGAATCGTCGCCATCGGCTCCTCGGCCGAGCTCAAAGTCCAGACGGGCACCGATTCCCTGGAAGCGGCTTTCCTCAAGCTCACCGGCACGTCGATCCGCGACGAAAGCGCCACCGCCGCGGACAGCGTGCGCGCGTTTTCGCGTGCCTGGAGACCCAACCGATGAGCGTCATTTATATCCTCTGGCTGCGCGAGATAAAGAAATACCTGCGCTCGCGCGTGCAGATTGTCGCGTCGCTGGGCGGACCGCTCATGTACCTCGGCGTCCTGGGCTTCGGCCTGGGCGCGGTGTTCCAGCGCGTCGGCGAGGGCAACTACCTGCAGTTCATGGCGCCGGGCGTAATCAACATGACGGTGCTGTTCACGGCGATGTTCTCGGGGATCGCGATGCTGTGGGACCGCCAGTTCGGGTTCCTGAAGGAGACGCTCGTTGCCCCGGTGCCGCGGCTGTCCATCATGATCGGCCGCACGCTGGGCGGCGCGACGGCCGCCGTCTTTCAGGGCACGCTGATTTTTGTGGTGGCGCGGATCGCCGGCTTCCGCCCCACGAGCGCGGTCGGCGTTCCGCTCGCGTTCCTCGTGATCATCCTGATCGCCATCGCGTTCTCGGCGCTGGCGACCGCGATCGGGTCGAGCATCAAGGAGATGCAGGGCTTTCAGATGGTGATGAACTTCCTCGTAATGCCACTCTTCTTCCTCTCGGGCGCGATTTATCCCCTCGAGGGGCTGCCGCGTGTCCTCGCG